>JBAQFX010000324.1:0-24226 GCA_049287485.1 Anaerolineales bacterium | reverse complement strand
GGACTGGAGGGGATTCGGTTTTTGCTACATTACCGACAAGAAAAGAACCGCCCAGCAGAAGTCTTGCAGCTCAGGGTGCCGCTTATCGGAAGGCACTCCGTTCAAACCGCTTTAAGAGCAGCAGCGGTGGGTCTGGTGGATGGTCTGACCTGGCAGGAAATTGTCAGTGGATTATGCTCAGCCAACAATGAGCTGCGCTTGATTGCAGTGCGCACTCAGAAAGGTGCGTTAATCCTGGATGATACATATAATGCCTCTCCTGAGTCCATGTTGGCAGCATTGAACCTGTTGAATGACCTGGTGGGACGCAAACTGGCCGTTCTGGGAGATATGCTTGAACTGGGACTGTATGAGCAACGCGGGCATGAAATGGTAGGTATACGGGCTGCTGAGGTGGTGGATGAGCTGGTGACGGTGGGTACACTTGGCAGGTTGATTGCAGAGGCAGCCCTGGCAAGTGGCTTAGATGATAGCAAGGTCGTGATTTTCGACGAAGTGGAGCAGGTTATTCAATACCTGCAACCCAATCTACAGCCGGATGATGTGGTCTTAGTCAAGGGCTCAAATATGATGAGGATGGATCGTATCGTGTCTGCTCTGGAGGTCCAACCATGAGGGAGAGCTCGTTTGCATTAGCGCTGGCAGGCTTCTCCTTCATGTTGACAGTCATCTGGGGTGAACCTTTACTGCGCATCTTGCGGTACCTGAAGATTGGGGAATCTATCCGCGTGGATGGACCTCAACGGCACATTACCAAGCTAGGTACACCTACCTTAGGTGGAGTATTGTTCATCCTGCCGGTATTGCTGATCACGATTTTGTTCAATGCGGCTTCCTTGATTGGCTTAACCGTGCTGGGTCGCTCAATATTTCTTCCGATGGGAACACTGATCGTATTTGGACTGCTGGGTTCAGTCGATGATTGGAAGAAACTGAGGGGAAAACGAGCAGACGAACGAGGGATGAGGGCAAGGACTAAATTCATTATCCAGATCATCTTTGGGATCATCATCTCGATTGGGTTGCAGTACGTGCTGGAGGTTCCTCAGTTATTTCTGCCATGGATGAACAGGGATTTTTTCCTGGGTATCTGGTATGTGCCTATCGCCACCGTACTGATTGTTGGCTTCTCCAATGCGGTAAATTTTACCGACGGACTGGATGGATTGGCCGGGTTGATCTCAGCGACCTGTTTTGCGGCATTTGGAATGATTGCATTGTTACAGGGACAGATTTACCTGGCCCGCTTTTGCTTCACACTGGTGGGAGCGTTGTTCGGTTTCCTGTGGTTCAACGTCCACCCGGCAATGCTGATCATGGGCGATATCGGTGCCTTACCCCTGGGTGCCACCCTGGCCGTGGTGGCATTGATGACAGGTCAGTGGATTTTATTACCAGTGATTGCAGTGATCCCTTTAAGCGAGATGATCAGCGTGATTTTACAGGTGAGTTACTTCAAGCTAACACACGGCAAGCGCTTATTCAAAATGGCACCCCTTCACCATCACTTTGAGCTACTGGGATGGAGTGAAACACAGGTGGTACAACGTTTTTGGTTGATTGGGTTATTAGCTGCAATTATTGGCGCAGCGATTGCGCTTGGATGAAAGGTTGGAGATAGAGAGAAGCTGGAATGACTGAGTGGAAGGATAAACACGTGATCATGATTGGGGCTGCCAGGCAAGGGATTGCCCTGGGACGTTACCTGGCGCTGCATGGAGCGCACGTGGTGATGAATGATAAAAAGCCAGCTGAACAGCTTGAAATAGCCAAAAAATCCATGGCTGACCTTGACGAACGAATTACTACTCGGATTGAATGGCAGCTTGGGAGCCACCCTATCTCATTGCTCGATGGGACGGACCTGGTGTGTGTGTCTGGGGGTGTGCCGCTAGAGATTCCATTGATCCAAGAGGCAAAACGGCGTGGTATACCACTCAGCAATGATTCGCAGATCTTTCTCGAGCAATGCCCCTGCCAGACGATTGGGATCACCGGATCAGCGGGTAAGACAACTACCACCAGCCTGGTGGGCAAAATTGCTGAGATTGCATTCGCTTCATCGATACAGGTCAACCCTGCTTACCGGAAGGTTTGGGTGGGTGGCAATATCGGTACACCGTTACTCTCCGTCGTTGATCAGATGGCAACCTGTGACCTGGCAGTGATGGAGCTATCCAGCTTTCAATTGGAACTGATGACGAGATCGGTCAATATTTCCTGCGTGTTGAATATCACACCTAACCATCTGGACCGGCATGCCAGCATGGATGATTATATTGTGGCTAAAAAACGCCTGCTGGATTTCCAAACTGAACAGGATAGCTGTATCTTAGGTCAGGATGATCCAGTTGCGTGGGGTTTGCTCGACTCGGTACGAGGCAGACGATATTCATTTGGTAAAAATAGGCCAGCTGAGGGTATGCAGGGGGCATTCATCGAAGATGGATGGGTATGCGTGGGAGATAGAAATGCAGTGGATCCCATCCTGAGGCAAACCGCAATCCTATTGCGCGGCTGGCACAACGTTGAAAATGTGTTAGCAGCCTGTGCTATCAGCCTGGCAGCTGGATTGCCTGCCAAAGCTATGCAAGAAGCAATCGGCACTTTCACCGGTGTGCCTCACCGGTTGGAATGGGTGCATTCCTGGAAGGGAGCCGATTGGTATAACGACTCGATTGCTACAGCCCCAGAACGGGTGATCGCAGCGATCCATTCCTTTGAATCAGCTGAAGATATTCGTCGACCGATCGTCCTGCTGGCTGGAGGCAGGGACAAAAATTTACCGTGGGAGGAGCTGGCTAAGCTTATCCACGCCAGAGTAGATCACTTGATCCTGTTCGGAGAAGCAGCAGAGAAGATTGCAGCAGCGGTGGGCAAACACCAGTCGGATACACGCCCTTATACGATGGATATTTGTTCCGGTTTAGAGCAAGCAGTAAATGCAGCTGCCCAGATGGTTAAGCCGGGAGATATTGTACTGCTATCACCAGGAGGCACAAGTTTTGATGAATTCCGCGACTTCGAGGAGCGCGGGGAGGCTTTTAAACAATGGGTTCTCAATCTTTCGTACACGTAAGAGATGATCGGAAGCCGGTTGCACGAGGTGCAACGGCAAAAACGCGACACCCAACGCGTTTGGGATTCGACGTGCCTTTACTGTTAGTGGTCATCTCACTGGTCCTGTTTGGGATGCTGATGGTGTATTCTGCCAGTGCAGACTATTCTTTCCAGGTGTACGGTTCTCCGGCCTATATCTTCATGCGCCAACTGCGCTGGTTAGGGCTGGGCAGCCTGGTGATGATCTTCCTTATATTTATGGATTATCACTACTGGAAGAAGTTAGCATTAATCTTGATGGCTGGGACGATCCTCGCTTTGGTGGCAGTGCTGATCATCCAGGATACCCGATTGGGCTCGGTAAGAAGCTTATTCCGTGGCTCTGTCCAACCCTCTGAATTGGCAAAGTTTGGCATCGTCATTTATCTATCCGTGTGGTTGCATAATCGACGGGATATGTTGCGTAATATTTATTGGGCACTGATCCCCTTAAGCGTAATCATGGGAATCGTGGGCGGGTTGATTGCCTTGCAGCCAGATCTGAGCGCGGTGGTGACGATTGGCTTGCTGGGTACATTGATGTTTTTCCTGGCGGGAGGTTCGTTGAAACATTTCCTGTATATGATGGCGATTGGTGTCCTGGTGGGTGTGCTGGTGATGCGTTCAGGCTTGTTCCCCACGGGACCTGACCGCATGAACAGCTTCCTGGCGGGGCTTAAAGATCCCCTGCAGTATTCGGAACATGTTCGCCGATCTCTCGAAGCTTTCATGAAAGGGGGCTGGTTAGGTGTGGGAATAGGGAAATCACAGACCAAACTCAACGGATTGCCCTTCCCGCATACCGACTCGATTTTTGCGGTTGTTGGTGAAGAAACCGGCGTTTTAGGAGCGGGAATACTGGTGATCTTGTACCTGGTATTAATGTGGCGTGGCTGGGATATATCCCGAAAAGCACCGGATGGGTTAGGCATGCTCCTGGCAGGGGGGTTGACTTTTTGGCTGACGCTGGAAGCATTAATCAATATGCTGGTGATGGTAGGCTTATTACCCTTTGCAGGAAATGCGCTACCGTTCATCAGCGCAGGTGGTTCAAATCTCCTGGTCATGATGTCTTCTGTGGGAATCATCTTGAACATTTCACGGATGTCTGAGAAATCTAAAAAACAAGAGGAGAAAGGTAACAATGCGGTTGTTAATCTGCGCAGGGGGGACGGGCGGCGGCGTGTATCCCGCCCTGTCAGTCCTCAAGCAGCTAATGAGAGAGAGCCCTAAGCTGGTGCGGGAAAACCAGACACCAAGCGGGCAAACTGCTACCGACGAGTTCCAAGTGTTGTGGGTAGGAGGTAATGGTGGCATGGAAGCTGACCTGGTGAAGCGGGAAGGCATCCGGTTTGAAGCCATCCCGGCTGCTGGCGTGCATGGTGTGGGTTTGCGTGCCTTACCTGGCAATCTGTGGCAGGTGAGCAGAGGGTTTTTCTCATCCAGACGCATCCTGCGCAAGTTTCGACCGGATGTGGTGTTTTTCACGGGTGGGTACGTGGCTGTCCCAATGGCGCTGGCGGGGCGAGTATTTGGACATCAAAAGAGCCTTTTATACGTTCCAGATATCGAGCCAGGCATGGCCCTCAAGGCTATTGCTCGTTTCAGTGATTGCATTACTCTGACAGTTGATGAAAGCAAAAATTTCTTTCCCAAGCATCCTTCCATGGTGGTCACTGGATATCCAACTCGGCCTGGATTGGAGCTATGGACCACCAAAGAAGCCCGCAATTTTTTTGCGCTTGAAGAGGAATTACCGGTTTTGCTGGTATTCGGCGGAAGCAAAGGTGCGCGTTCCATCAACCAGGCTCTGGCAGTTGGATTAGCTGAATTGTTGAGTGAAATGCAGATCATCCATATCACCGGAAGGCTGGATTGGCAGATGATGGAGAACGCACGGGCAAATCTCTCCACTGAGCAGCTCAACCGTTACCGACCATACCCTTACCTATACGATGAGATCGGAGCTGCGATGCACCTGGCAGACCTGGCACTCAGCCGAGCCGGCGCATCTGTGCTAGGTGAGCTGCCTCTGTTTGGATTACCTGCCATCCTGGTACCCTATCCGTATGCCTGGAGATACCAGCGAGTGAACGCCAGCTACCTGGTGAGGCGAGGGGTAGCAGAGGTCATCGAAGATTCACAGCTGGCAGAACAAATCGTACCGAAAGTGCGTGGATTGATGGATGATCATGAAAAACGTGAAAAAATGTCACAAGCGATGCATTCATTAGCAAAACCGGAGGCTGCAGTCGGGATTGCCAGCTTGTTGAACGAGTTAGCACAATCTACACAGCAGGCACAGCCGGTAAATGATCCCAATCCACCTGACTAGGAGTGTGCGATGGTTTATTTAAATTTCATCTTCTATTGTTTTGTGATCTTATTCGCTGTGATTGGAGCGATGCGCGGTTGGGCCAAGGAAATGATGGTTACCGCAAGCGCCGTATTGGCTTTATTTATCATCACCGTATTGGAAACCTATGTAAAAGGCATCAGCCAGTCTTTTGCAGAACCAGGCACATCCAATCAGTTTTTGATGCGGGTGGCGATCATCATCATTCTGACCTTTTTTGGCTACCAGACACCTAACCTGCCACGCCTGGGTGGTGATCGATTTGTTCGGGAACGCTTCCAGGATTCCTTGTTAGGGATTTTCCTGGGTGCTTTGAATGGCTATCTGGTCGTTGGATCAATCTGGTATTTCTTATCGCAAGCGAATTACCAAGCGCTGTCCTATATTATTCCACCCGATCCAAACACCGTACCCGGCCAGGCAGCGATCAAACTGCTCGCTTTCATGGCACCCGCCTGGTTAGGTGTGCCGATGATCTATTTTGCGGTGGCCCTTTCATTCATTTTTGTGGTTGTGGTCTTTTTATGATGGAACGTAAGTCGGTGCATTTCATTGGGATTGGAGGTACAGGCTTGTCTGCCATTGCCAGGGTGCTGCTGGAAAGTGGCTACCAGGTGTCGGGTTCTGACCGGAACCTATCTCCGTTAGCAACAGCCTTGCAAGCGGAGGGGGTACGTGTAAGCAAGGGCCACCGGGCTGAGAATATTGAAGGTGCCCAGGTGGTCATACGCTCGTCTGCAATTCCCGATGACAATGTGGAAGTTTTGGCAGCCAAGGCAAGGGGCATTCCGGTGTTAAAGCGTAGCGAATTTTTAGCAGGTTTAATGGCAGATCATTTTGGGATCGCCGTAGCCGGCACGCATGGAAAGACGACCACCACAGCGATGATCGCCTGGATGTTATCTTACATGAAGCAAGACCCAACGTTCATTGTAGGTGGCGTTTTGAATAACCTGCATACCAATGCCCACGCTGGAAAGGGGCAGGCATTTGTCATTGAAGCTGATGAATATGACCATATGTTCCTTGGCTTAAGGCCAAAGTTAGCAGTCATTACTAATATTGAGCATGACCATCCTGACTGCTATCCTACCCCGGAAGATTTCTTCCGAGCGTTTGATCAATTTGCCAGCCAGGTGGGGAGTGATGGTACCTTGTTAATCTGTACCAACGACCGTGGCGCTGCACACCTGGCGCGTGTAGCAAGTGAGCGTGGGCAGAAAGTATTTTCGTACGCCATGTGTGAGGCTAATAATGGCTCTTCAGCTAAGAGCGCAGACTATATCGCCGAACGGCTCAGTGCCAACCCAGCCGGTGGTATGCACTTCGAAGCGCGATGTACGCTGGTGGCAGGCAGGTTCGAGCTGCACCCGGCAATAACCTTGCGGGTGCCAGGTAAGCATAACGTCCAAAATGCGCTGGCTGCCCTGGCGGTGGCTCACCAGATGCGGCTGAGTGTTGAACTAGCCAGCCAGGCTTTGTCAGAATTCAATGGTACGGGTCGCAGATTCGAATTGTGTGGCGAGATCAACGACATTACCATCATTGATGATTACGCCCATCACCCGACTGAAATCCGAGCTACATTAGCTGCGGCTCGCATGGGCTATCCGAAGAGCAGAATATGGGTGGTCTGGCAACCGCATACATATACCCGCACGCGCTTACTGTTCAATGATTTTGTGAAAGCTTTTGATCAGGCGGATCATGTGGTGGTGACGGACATCTATGCTGCCCGCGAACAGCAACCTGAGGATGGATTTTCTTCCCGCCAGGTAGTCGCAGCGATGACCTACCCTGAGGCCCAATATATAGCAGATTTTTCACAGATTGTAGATTACCTGGTGAAAAGGCTAGAACCTGGCGATGTGCTTCTGGTGCTATCCGCCGGGGATGCCGACCAAATCAGTACCCGGGTGCTGGCTTTGCTAAAGGAAAGGAGCGAAAACCATGGCTGACACATTTCCAACCATGCGATCAAGATATTACCCAAAGAGATTAGAAACCAGCGATTACGAAGATGATTTAGCACCGTATGCATCCCTGTTTTTAAAACCATTCGCCCGTAAAAAGGGTGAATTTTCGAAAAGTGAGCTTGAGGTGATGTGCAAGGACCCGCTCCACTCACCCAGGTTGATCCTGTATTTGATCGATTTCTTAAAGGGAATGTAAACCGGATAGAAAGGACCCGTGTGACGATTTCTCTGGCTCAGATCCAAGCAATGCGTGATGCATTTGGTGATCGCTTGCAGGTTAATGTTTCCCTGAAGCGGTACACTGCGGCACGCATTGGTGGTAACGCGGATGTGATGATCACGGTGGATAGTTCAGCGGAGCTGGAAAAGGCAGCCAAATTCTTATGGCAAGCAAGCATACCTTTCATCGTCCTGGGGAGTGGTTCGAATGTATTGGTATCTGATGCTGGCGTCAGACAGGTGGTGATCCTGAATCATGCCAAGAAAATTGTCTTCAATCCACAATCCCTGCACCCAACAGTATGGGTTGAATCGGGAGTCAATTTTGGAGTGCTGGCGCGCAAGGCTGCGACCCACGGATTATCTGGGCTGGAGTGGGCGGCCGGTATCCCTGGAACGGTGGGTGGAGCGATCTATGGCAATGCTGGCGCACACGGCAGTGATATGTCAGGCAACCTTCTGATGGCAAAAATCTTGCATCTTATCCAGACAAGTGATGATGGACAGCATGAAATTTTGCAGGAGGATTGGCCTGTAGAGCGATTTGAGTATGACTACCGCAGTAGCTCACTCAAACGCCAACCCGGTCGGGTGGTGGTTTTATCAGCCCAATTAAAGCTGAGCCAGAAGTCACCGGAGAATGTACAGGCAAAGATGGACGAATATACAGTGATGCGTCGTAGCTCGCAACCAGGAGGGGCATCCTTAGGATCGATTTTCAAGAATCCTCCAGGTGATCATGCTGGAAGGTTGATTGAAGCTGCAGGATTGAAAGGCAGGAAAATCGGTAAAGTTGAAGTAAGCCACAAACATGCTAATTTTTTCATCAGTCAGGACAGTGCAGCGGCGAGTGATTATGAGGCATTGATCAGGCTGGTTCACAAGGAGGTATTGAAAAAACTGGGTGTCAACCTTGAGCTAGAGATTGAATTATTGGGTGACTGGTCGGAGCGATAAAGGAATGCGCATGAATCATCCAAGTAAGCTACGGATTGGAATAATTTTCGGTGGGCGCTCGGGCGAATACGAGATCTCACTGATGTCAGCGCGTTCGGTGATAGGTGTGCTTGACCCGCAGCGCTATGAGATCACACAAATTGGTATCACCCATGAAGGTGCCTGGGTAACAGGGGAAAATGTGTTGGAAGCTATGGAGAAAGGCAAGACTGATCACCTCCACACAGCGGTGTTATTCGCCGACCCAACCTGGGAAGGCCTGAGTGTAATCAAAAAAACCGAGCAAGGTAATATGGTGGAATTGTTTGCAAAGCTGGATGTGGTTTTCCCAGTGCTGCATGGTACATACGGCGAAGATGGTACCTTACAGGGTATGCTGGAAATGGCCGATATAGCGTATGTTGGGGCGGGCGTATTGGGTTCATCGGTAGGAATGGATAAGGGATTATTTCAAGCGGTGATGCAGGCGAACCAGATCCCCGTGATAGAAACTATCGTGGTGTTACGGAATGATTTTACCCAGCGGATGGATGAAATTATTGCTCAGGCTGAGGAGCTGGCAGCCTATCCTTTATTCACCAAGCCAGCCAATCTTGGATCATCGGTAGGAGTGAGTAAATGCCACAACCGATCTGACCTAATAGAAGGTCTCATGGAAGCAGCCCGTTACGACCGGCGGATATTAATCCAACGAGGGGTTAACGGGCGCGAGATTGAAGTAAGTGTGCTGGGGAATGATGCACCAGAGGCATCTGTCCCTGGGGAAGTCGTTCCCAGCCGAGAATTTTATTCTTATGAAGCCAAATATATCGATAACGCATCTGAATTATTGATCCCGGCACCCATCCCTGAAGCAACGGCCAGACTGGCACGTGAGCTGGCGGTGAGGGCTTTCAAAGCCATTGATTGCCAGGGTATGGCAAGGGTAGATTTCTTGCTGGATCGCGATGATGGTGAACTTTATCTGAATGAGCTGAATACGATCCCTGGTTTTACCAGCATCAGCATGTATCCGAAGCTATGGGAAGCCTGTGATCTAACCTATCCAAGATTGGTGGATCGATTGATCGAGCTGGCATTAGAACGTAAGGCAGAAAAAATTAAAACTGAACATCGGTATATGGGATGAATTATGAGCGAATTGGAGCGTGATTCAAAGCGAATTAGAGCGACAGCAGATCCTGGCAGAGCTCGCAAGAGAAGAATAAAGCGCCAGAGTGGGTCGGATACAATGACATCGGCAAAACCGGCTTCCAACACGCGCAGAACCTCCCGGCAGCGGTCCACCAGCAGGAGCGGGCCATCTATCCGGGAACGATTGGTGTCTGCACAAATTAAAATGTCATCTGCTTCGTTCCCATCTATCCAGGGTAAGCTCAGCTCAAAATTAGGACTTGACTCTCTATTGTCAAAGGGCAAAGCTTCAACTCGAAATATGTCTGCTCACGGAAGTGAGGTGCCTGCGCGCAGCTCCCGTCGTCATATGGAATCACGGCGTAGCGAAACACTGTATAAGGCTACTCCTCGAACTGAAACACAACGTATTGTCAATTCTGAGATAGGATTTCAGCCGCGTAAAAGCCGCAGGACCTACGAGGCGCGTTCAGAAGCGACCCCACCGGTGATGGTACGAGGTGGAATGGGCGGGATGGCTTTCGGTCGGACGGCATCCTCAAGATTGAATAAGCACAGGGTACCCAAGCGGCGGATTGATGTACCACTCAAAGTCACCGGTGCTGAAGTGCGCCTGCCATCCCTGCCGTTTCTGCATTTGGGTTGGAGAGCGGTATCGTTGCTGGTGATTTTAATGATGTCTGCCAGCTTGATCCTCATCTGGAAGGCTCCGGTTTTTCAGGTTGGGGCAATAGATGCCAAGGGATTGCAGCGATTGACGGTGAATGATTTGAATGTCGTACTGGGAACTTTCGGGAAGTCAGTTTTCACCCTCGATCCAAATTTGCTGGATGAAACCCTGCAACAGGCATTCCCAGAACTTGCCAAGGTATCGGTGAGAGTAGATCTACCTGCCAGTGTTAAGGTAGTGGTAACAGAACGTGAGCCGGTGATTAGCTGGGTGCAAGATGGGGTCGAGGCATGGGTGGACGCACAGGGAATCTCATTCCCACCCAGAGGGGAAGCAAAATCAGCTCTGGTAAGAGTGGAAGGACATGGAACACAACCTAGCATTGCAATTACAACGTCAACAGTTGATCAACAATCCTTACCAGATGAAATGACTTCTCCTTCCACGCCGAACAACCCTACCTTGAGGCTAAGCCCTGAGTTGGTATCTTCGATCCTGGCCCTTGGGGCAAAAATGCCAGCAGAGACCGTTCTGGTTTATGACAGCGAGCATGGCTTAGGTTGGAACGACCCACATGGCTGGGAGGTGTTTTTTGGGGAAGAAGACCAGGATATGGAGATGAAATTGACAGTCTATCAAGCACTGGTGGAGCGCCTGAAGAATGAAGGTGTCCAACCAGCGTTGATCAGCGTGGAGTATGTCCACGCACCATATTATCGGATGGAGCGGTGAGAGCACCGCGAAGAAGTGATTATGGACGAACCAATCATTGTCGCAATTGATATTGGCACCACCAAAATCTGCACCCTGGTCGGTCGCGAAGAAGCTCCAGGTCAATTACGCATCCTGGGAGTGGGTGTGGAACCTTCCCAGGGAGTACGTAAGGGTGTGGTGGTGGATATGGTCGCTGCTTCACAAGCTGTGGTTCGATCGGTGGAGAAAGCTGAGCGAACCTGTGGCCTGGAAATCGATTCTGCCCTGGTAAGCCTGGCAGGCTCGCACGTGTCCTCGGTGAACAGCCGGGGTGTGGTGGGTGTCGCCGGGCGGATGATCGATGAGGGCGATATCGCGCGTGCCATTGATGCTGCTAAAGCAGTAAATATCCCTCACAACCGTGAAATCATCCACATCATCCAGCGTGGCTTCAGCATTGATGGGCAGGAAGGGATCCGGAAACCGTTGGGTATGCATGGATACCGACTTGAGGTAGAAACTCATATCATTACCGCCTCAGCAGCCTCGGTGGAAAACCTGCGCCAGTGCGTAGGTGCAGCTGGAGTTGAAGTTTCACAGTTTGTGCTTAACCCACTGGCTTCAGCCGAGGTGGTGCTGACCGAGACTGAGCGTGAGATGGGTGTAGTGATCTGTGACATGGGTGGAGGCACCACCGATATGGCAATTTATATTGGGGGTGATGTATGGCACACCAATGTACTGGCGGTCGGGGGCGATCATATTACATCCGATATTGCGCATGGCTTACGGTTGCCAATTTCTCAGGCAGAGGAGATCAAAATCAAACACGGACACGCCATACGGGCTGAAGTCAACCCGAACGAATCATTCTCGGTCAAGCCATTTGGTGAAGAACAGCCTGTGGAGATCAATCGCCAGGAGTTAGCCAATGTGATTGAAGCCAGGGTTGAGGAGATCTTCAGCCTGGTCTTGCAAGAGATCAAGCGTTCTGGCTATGATGGCTTGCTTCCCGCAGGGATGGTGCTGACGGGTGGGTCCAGTGCATTGCCAGGTGTGCGAGCCATGGCCAGCCAAACGCTTAATTTACCTGTACGGATTGCCATGCCAGAGAATTTAGTGGGTATGTCTGACAAAATAGAAAACCCGGCTTTTTCCACCAGTGTTGGGCTGCTTAAATGGGCATTACTAATGACTGATATTTATGTTCAACCAACCCGTCAAGGGATGCGCATTGGAAGCGCCACCGGGGGAATTGAGTGGGAATCAGTAAAGAATTTTTTGAGGAGGTTATTACCATAAGTGAATACACATTCTATTTCTTTTCGCAATGATAGGGTTTCGCCAATCGGCGAACCGGTAACAAATTAATTCACTTCATAAATCTGTAGGAGGAGGACGTATTCATGAACCAAAATATGAGTTATTCAAGCCAGCTGGAATCCTTCGCTCATATAAAAGTAGTGGGCATAGGAGGCGGTGGATGCAATGCTGTTGAGCGGATGATCAAGGAAGGCTTGCAAGGCGTTGAATTCATCGCCATTAACACGGATGCACAGGCGCTGATGCTTTCCAGCGCACCCACCCGGGTAAGAATCGGTGAAAAATTGACCCGGGGCTTAGGTTCGGGTGGAAATCCTGAACAAGGCCGTAAGGCGGCTGAAGAATCACAGGAAGCCCTGTACAACGTGCTGCGAGGGGCAGATATGGTTTTTGTCACCGGTGGTATGGGCGGCGGTACGGGCACCGGGGCAGCATCAGTCATCGCCCAAATCGCCCGTGAACTTGGTGCCCTGACCATTGGTGTGGTTACCCGACCATTCGCCTTCGAGGGCTCCCGTCGCATCCAGGTGGCAGAGCAAGGTATTGAGAAGTTGAAGGAGCAAGCGGATACGTTAATCGTCATCCCGAACGACCGATTGCTGCAAATCGTGGACAAGCATGCGAACCTGCAGGATGCCTTCAGGATTGCCGATGATGTGCTGCGCCAGGGTGTCCAGGGAATCTCGGAGCTGATTACCGTCCCCGGATTGATCAACCTGGACTTTGCTGATGTACGCACGATCATGTCTGAAGGTGGGGCAGCCCTGATGGCTGTTGGTATGGGTAAAGGCGAGGAACGAGCAGTAATGGCAGCTGAGCAGGCCATCTCCAGCCAGCTATTGGATATCACCATTGATGGTGCACGGGGCATCCTGTTCAATGTCACTGGTGGGCCTGATCTTACCCTGTTCGAAGTCAACCAAGCAGCAGCGATTATCAAGGAGACAGCACATCCGGAGGTGAACTTGATCTTCGGAGCGGTCATTGACCAGAATATGGATGACGAAGTTCGGGTAACGGTCATTGCCACCGGATTCGAACGATCTGGTATGCCTGTACGGCGTAACGTGGAAGTACAAAAGAATCCAGTAAAACAGGAAAAACCTGCCATGTACCAGGAAGAGGCGGGGCGCGAGCTGCAATCCATTGAGGTTGCCAAGACCGACTTTACACCGCGTACATACAATACAGAGGACTTGGATATCCCGACCTTTTTGCGAAATCGCATTCGCAATTAGGATGGCATCGAATATCGGTTTGGGATAAGGATCAGCATGGCTCGCGCAGCTCCCGGCGTCTTTGCCAGGGGAAGGTTGCGCCGGAAATTGCCAGAATATCTCGCTGAATCTGACGGTTCTACCGTCAGATGCTGGTCGAAATGTCCATACCGAAAGGCGATGGAGACAGATCGCCATCTAAACGGAAATGACTCTAAAAAGTGTAGGAGCTTCACCCTGGATTTATCCGGTTTTGGGGTTGGATGTGGTCGTTTGGGTGAGGTTGTAAGCTTGGTAGGGGATTGCCGGCCTCCTCCTCCCGGCAATCCCCACCGGCCCACATACCTGGGCAGCAAAGGCTGGGTTGTCAACGGGCAAACCAGCCCGAGGCGAATGAGTAGGGAGATGATGCAATGTTCCTCAAAAAAGAGGAATTTTGGGGGAGTTTTTTTACCAGTGTGTATTCATTCTACATTTAAAAACATTATAAAAAAGGGGAATCTTAAAATTTTAAATCATATTGAATATTTTAAGAAAAGTTACTCATCTTTCTATTGCACATGGGAGAAGCCTGTGCTAGAATTTGAGCATCTCCACTCCCACCTGTACGGGATAATGGGAATGGAACCCCTATCTATAGCGATAACAAAAGTTCTAATAACTCAGGAATAGACGATGCGCTGTCCATATTGCAGACATGATGAATCAAGGGTGATTGACACTTCACATGATTCTAGAGGTGGGATCAGGCGCCGCCGGGAATGCGAGAATTGCGGGCAACGCTTCAGTACCTATGAACGTCCCATCCTGGCAACGCCTTTAATTGTGAAACAGGATGGAACACGTGAAGAATTTGACCATGAAAAATTAAGCCGGGGTATCCGTATTGCCTGTGCCAAGCGTCCCGTGCCGGCAGCGGATGTTGACCGGTTGGTGGGTGAGATTGAGGCCACCTTGCAAGCGATGGGAAGAGCGGAAGTATCCTCAAGGGTGGTGGGGGATATGGTCATTGCCGGTCTCAAAGAAATGGACCAGATTGCTTACATACGTTATGCAATTGTTTATCTTGGGTTGGACGATTTACGTTCCATCAGGAATGAGATCGATCGATTGTTAGAGGGTTGAGAATGATTGATGGTGGATGGGATAACGACTATGGAACAGACTACCAGTGTAAGAATTGATAAATTTGGTCTGATAACGACACCTGAGACGCCTTCTGGCATGTCGGAAATTGAGTTGACGGATAATGCCCGCCAGGTGCTCATTCGGCGCTATGTGAGGCGAGACCAGGAAGGTAAACCAGCGGAAACCGTTGAAGATATGTTCTGGCGGGTGGCCTACCATGTTGCCAAAGTAGAAAAGATCTGGAATGGGGACGAAATCAGGCGTGCCATAAGTTTTTATGAACTACTCACCAGCAAACAATTCTTTCCCAATTCGCCTACTTTCACGGGAGCTGGGACACCTCTAGGCCAGTTAGCAGCATGCTTCGTTTTGCCTGTTTCGGATGACATGGGACGACACGAAGCCGGGATCTTTCAGACCCTGCGCGATGCAGCCCTGATCCAGCAAACGGGTGGAGGCAACGGTTTTTCTTTTTCCAGACTGAGACCCAAAAATACTTTGGTTAAATCATCTGCAGGGCAGGCGACTGGCCCGGTTGGATTTTTACGTGTATATGATAAAGCGTTTGGTGAGATTGCCCAGGGAGGTACACGGCGTGGCGCCAATATGGCGGTGCTGCGGGTTGATCATCCGGACATCGAAGATTTCATTAATTGCAAGACAGATGAAAATGCGATTACCAACTTCAATATCTCGGTGGGAATCACCGATGGATTCATGCGAGCCGTAGAAGACAATAAAATGTGGGAGTTGCGTTTTCCGGATGTGTCACACCCGGCATACCATGACTTTGATGGGACTCTTGAAATGGCTGAGAAAGCCGGTATCCCGATTCTCACATTCCGCCAGGTAAATGCACGTGACCTGTTCAACAAAATAGTCAGGCAAGCCCATCATAATGGCGAGCCAGGTATGTTATTTCTGGACACAGCCAACCGGTCTAATCCTGTTCCCCATTTATACCAGCTTGAAGCGACAAACCCATGCGGGGAACAGTGGCTGGGGCCATATGAGAATTGCTGCCTTGGATCAGTCAACTTGGCTGAGATGGCTGGAGCGGACCATCAGGTGGATTGGGAGAAATTACGCCAGGCGGTGGAGACATCCACCATCTTTCTGGATGATGTCATCCAGGCGAATTCTTACGTACCGGCTGTACCCCAATTGAAGAAAGCAGCCGATCAGGCACGCAGGATTGGACTGGGGATCATGGGGCTGGGAGATTTGATGTATCACTGTCGAATACGCTATGGTTCCGAGGAAGGTCAGGAATTTGCCGCCCAGGTTATTGAATTCATTCGTTATCATGCCATGCTATGCAGCATCAAACTGGCTGAAGAACGAGGTGCCTTCCCTGCCAGCAGAGGGTCCATTTATGATCCAGAAAATATCACCTGGGAACCACCTACACCCCTCACACCATACAGCCATGATTATAATCGTCCTGGGGTGGATTGGGGAGTCGTCCTGAAGGGGATCAAAACCCATGGTATTCGCAACGCAGCACAAACCACCATTGCTCCCACTGGCACGATAGCTACTGTGGCAGGATGTGAAGGTTATGGCTGCGAACCAGTGTTTGCCCTGGCATATATTCGTCACGTGAATGACCAGGGACGCGATCTGCCGTTGCTTTACACCAGCCCACAATTTGAAAATGCTCTGCTTGAATCAGGCGTTGATGAGCAAACCCGCCAGATCATTATCGAGCAGGTGATGGAAAGTGGAACCTGCCAGGCGAATGAGGCGGTACCAGAGGATATCCAACATGTATTCGTGGTTTCGCAGGATATCACCGCGGAAGAACATGTACGCATGCAAGCAGCGATGCAGGCTTTTGTAGATAATAGCCTGAGCAAGACAGTAAACTTCCCGCCGAATGCCAGTGAAACAGATGTGGCTACCGCATACATCCTGGCATGGAAGTTAGGGTGTAAAGGCATCACAGTCTACGTGACCGGTTCAAGACAGAAGGTGGTGCTGGAAACGAAAGCTACCTCACGAGAAAAGGAAATCGCCCAGGGTGCAGAGCAAGTTTTAACAGCCGACTCTGAAGATATGCAAGGTGAAGAAGGGCACGCCTGGTTGGCTTCCAAGAAACCCCGACCCAGGCGTCTGAGAGGTTATACCTACAGCATCAGCACGCCGGTTGGTAAGGCCTTTGTGACGATCAATGAGAATGGTGGTGATCATCCCTTCGAGGTATTTGTCAGCACGGCAAAAGCCGGCTCGGAAACTGCAGCCGTCTCCGAAGCGATTGGGCGTTTAATCTCATATTTGCTACGATTGGCATCACCCGTACTACCGCGTGAGCGGCTCAAGGAGATCGTCAAACAATTATCCGGGATCGGCGGTGGGCGTTCGCTCGGATTTGGTCCCAACCGGGTGCGATCCTTACCAGATGGGGTAGCCCAAACCCTGGCGGAGTATCTGGAAGATTCGGAAGAATACCAGGAAGCTGTTGCCAATGGCAATAACCCCCTTTTTGGAAGATACCCTATCCGCCCTTCAGATATCCCGGAGAAAAACAGTTCTGCAGTCCAACCAGCCTTCCAGATCGGTGACCTATGCCCCGAATGTGGTCAGGCAGCAGTAGTTAATGAAGAAGGATGCCGTAAATGCTACGCCTGCGGCTATTCTGAATGTTAATTTATTAATATAGAAATCATTCAGGGCACCAAACTGGTGCCCTGTTTTTAAACCCAATTGTTTTTACCCAGTTGTTTTGGCTTCCAACTTGGTGATCAGTACATCCAGTAAAATGGAGTTTACCTGGGAGGCCTGAGTGCTGAACCTGGCTTGAGCCGTAGCTTGCATGGAGGGGTCAGGAGTGCCCTGGAGTACCTGCCCCCCATTCAAATCCACCCCACTGCCAGCATCACCTCCAGGACCACCCTGGATAATAACCCCTCCCTGTGGGAAGTTCCTGGTTGTGCCACCGGTTGACCCACTGGGGGGGCCTCCCGGGTTAATTTGGACGTCACCACTGGGTGGATTTCCTCCCTGAAACCCAGTGGAAGGGAAGTCAACACCGGGGGTGCTTTGTGGGTTAGGCGTGCCGCGTAAGATCATCCCTCCTCCCAATGACTGCATCAGGTCCATCATATCTGTGCTGGTAAGGCTCATTGCCTGGATAGCTTGCATCTGATCAGCTGTCATGGTACTTTCAATCTGTTTCAGCAGGGCATCCACTTCCGCTTCTGCGGCAGTTTGGCTGGTGCTTAGGGAGCGATAAGCCTGCCATAGGGAGAGTAGTTGAGCAGCCTGGTCGGCGCTGACAGCCTGATCGGTATCTTCGAGCTTGAGCGTACCCACCAGCAACACATTCACTTGCGATAAATTTGTCCCGGTTGGAGCACTATTGCTACTGGTGGAACTTTCGGTTGAGGTAGATTGGCTGGTGTTACTGCTGCAAGCAGCCAACAATACAACCAGGATTAATAGCGTAAATATCAATAACAGATTTTTTCTCTTCATTTTTTCTCCACGAATATTATTCATGTCTCAGGGCTTCAATAGGGTCGAGCTGAGCAGCCTTATTAGCCGGATAAAAACCGAAAAAGATGCCGACAATTGCAGCAGAGACGAAGGCCAGCAGGATCGAATTTGGCAGCACGACCGTGCGCATGTTCCCTATTTGATAAAAGAGCCATGAGCCGCCCACACCGGCAATGACTCCGATCAAACCACCGGTCAGACTCAACAAGAGTGCTTCTGTCAGGAATTGACCACGGATGTCCCCGGGGGTGGCACCGGTTGCCTGACGAATACCAATCTCACGGGTGCGCTCAGTAACACTGACCAGCATGATATTCATAATGCCAATCCCGCCAACCACCAGGGATACCGCAGCCACCCAGGCGAGCAACTCACGGAATGCCGCGGTGGTGGATTCCTGAGTGGCGATGATATCTTCTTGTGTACGCACGGTAAAGGGTAAATTTTCGACGGTCGTTTCATGGCGCTTGGCAAGCAGAATCTGGACCTGGGTGATCACCTTATCCATATTATTTAAATCAGCCACCTGGATGAGGATGGTGCCCACCTGATTACCCTGGACACGTGCAAATGGTGAGAAGGTGAATTTTTCAAATACCAACGTCAGGGGAATATAGACGCGTTCATCGTAATCGGTGTTACCAACTACACCTTTCTTAGCCATGACGCCCACGACGGTTAGCTTAATATCGCCTACATAGATTTTTTCACCAATCGGGTCTGCCTCTCCAAACAGGGTCTGGGCGGTACTGTATCCCAATACAACCACTTTAGCGGTATTATCGATGTCCTTTTGGGTAATGAATCGACCAGAACCCTGTGATACATCCCGCACCTGAGCATAAGATGGCGTGGTGCCAATCACAGAAACACCGTCAACTGAATTACTGCCATATTTCACCATTTCGGCGATGTCGCGTTCTACCACCACACCGGAAACACCAGAGATGGAGTCGTTGATCGCCTGGGCATCATCGTAAGTCAAGAAATTCGAACTCGTCCCGGCGTTGCGTGAAACCATTTGCAGCCCCATGCTCTGGGTGACAAATAGTAAATTGGTACCCAGGTTCTGGATATTCTCGGCGATGGTGGCTTCCGTCCCAGCGCTGATGGCGATCATGATGATCACAGCCGCCACTCCGATGATGACACCCAGCATGGTCAACAGGGCACGCAGCTTATTCCTGGAGATACCCTCCCCAGCGATGCGTAACAATTCCGATAGCTTCATGATGACCCTCCCACTGAGGCGTATGCCGGAGTCGCAATATGGTTATTGTCATAGTCGATCTTTCCATCTTTTAGTTGGATGGTTCTTTCCGCATAGGTTGCATTCCTGGCATCGTGGGTAATCATTACGATCGTACGTCCCTGGGAATGCAGGTTTTGCAGGATTTCCATGATCTCCAACCCAGAGTGAGAATCCAGGTTGCCGGTAGGCTCATCTGCCAGAATCAAAGCGGGTGAGTTAATCAATGCCCGGGCGATGGCTACGCGTTGCTGCTGCCCACCCGACATCTCAGTTGGTTTATGGTTATCACGGTCGGCGAGGCCAACGGAAGTGAGAACCTGATGTGCCATATCCAGCCGTTCCTTGTGCGAGATATGTCCATTTCTCCGATACACAATGGGCATAAGCACGTTTTGCAAAGCGGTTGCCTGGTTGAGCAGGTTATAGGATTGGAAAACGAAGCCAATTTTCTGGTTCCGGATATGCGCCAGCTGCTCACGGCTCATGCGGCTGACGTCTTCACCTGCTAACAGGTAGTTCCCGCTGGTCGGACGGTCGAGGCAGCCCAAAATGTTCATCAGGGTGGATTTACCCGAACCAGAGGGACCCATAATGGCGAGAAATTCTCCTGGTTTTACAGTCATGCTGATCCCCTCCAGGGCGGTCACGCTGACTTTCCCCATCTTGTATATTTTGGTTATCTGGTTAATTTCAATGATGGAGGTTTCGCTCATTTAGTCGTCTCCACTATCCCAGTTGTGACCACATCACCTTCGTTTAAGCCTGATTTGATCTCAGCATAGGTATAGTCCATCAAGCCAACTTCAACCGTTTTTAAAACCGGTGTGCCATTTTCCATCACAAACACGGCATAATTACCTGCGGAAAGTTCATGCAGTGCTTCAACCGGCACGAGTAAGACGTTCTGAGCCTGGGCGCTGATGACCTCAACCGTAGCACTTAGCCCGATGGGCAGGTTTTGAGGTTTTGAGAAGGACGAGGTATCCAATTGGACCGTTGTTTGTATGGCGGTGACACTAAAAGCATTGGTCAGACTGGGGTTAATAGCGACCACCTTGCCAGTATAAGTCTGGTTGGGTAGAGCATCAAAAGTGACTGAAACCTGATAACCGATACCAACATTGTTTAAATCAGTTTCATCCAGCAATACTTCCAGGTAAGGTTGGCTGAGGTCAGCTATGGTAATGAATTTTGTGGTACCTACCGTATCGCCAACCGAGGCAGATAATGACAGGATGGTGCCATCAAGTGGTGCAGTAATGGTGGTGCTAACCGATTCTTGCTCGACAAGTTCCAGTTCTGCGGTAGCGTTATCCAGCTTTGCCTGGGCAATTTGGATATCCAGTGAATCTGGACCAGAAGAAGACTGAAGATCAGCGATCTGGGCCTGGTCCTCAGCTATCTGGGATTGGAGCAAGGCGATAGTTGCCTGGGTGGAGGTAATCTCCGCATCGGCGGCATCAAGCTCCTCCTGGGAATAATTGGAATTGCACCAGTTGTAGTTATATAAAGCAGCTACCATCTGTTGATATTCCGTGCTATTGGTCAGATGCGCTGAGCGGTTCCAGCGGTCCAAAGCTGTTTGATAGGCTTCCAGCTTGCTCTCAATCGTATCTGAATCACAACGTTTCCCATTCATGGTGAGGCGTTCATTGGTCAGGTCTGTGAGCGTGCTCTGGTTGTCATACACACTCACTTGCTTGACAGCGAGGTCTGATTTTAACTGGGCCAGGCTCACATCCGTTGCGGTGGTAGAGTTTAGATCATCTAAACTCTGCTGGGCTTGTAAAACAGCTAACCTTGCTGCAGTCAGCTTGGACTGGATGGTAGCATCATCATCACTGGGCGCTGAGATAGCCAGGACATCCCCTTCCTTGACCTCATCACCCACAGCTACGTTTAATTGCGCAAGTACCCCACTGTATGCAAAACCAAGCTGGGCTTCACTCTCACTGATAACGGATCCAGTTCCACTGGCAGAGATCACCAGGCTGCCTCGTTTTACCGTGGCGGTTTGGAGAGGGGTGGCAGTGGCGGCTACGGCAGTGGCGGTTGTTTGGCGATAATAGTAATAACCCCCAGCAGCTGCAGCCAATAAAATGACAATTACGATCCAAAATACGGGTTTGCGGAACATAGGCCTCCTTTTTATATCGAGCGGTTCACTCTTTTACATTGTAGGTAATGAGTGTAAAGACCAGGTTCAGGGATTATTTAGAAATTGTTATGAATATCACAACGGATATATTGAAGTAGTTATTAAATCGCGCACCCCCTTTACTTGTCAAGCTGGAAGGATCCTAATCCAATCAAAATAAGTTCTTAATATTTCCTGAATATCTGCTTGCTATCCTACAGGCAGATCCTAGCGGATCTTATGGTAAAAACTTGAAGCGAAAGGAGATTCTTATCAAAAATGCAACATAATAAAACCATAATTATTTTCGTCGTGGGTGCGCTGGTGGTTGCAATGACTTTCGGTGCCATAGCCTACCGGTCAGTTTTCGCCTCCACGCCCAGCACAACCTCCACAAGCGCGGCACCCCTGGCTACACTCAATCGGGGTGTTGGGAAGGGTCCAAATGTAGGCTATACCAACGAACAGCTAGCCAATGCTCTCGGTATCACTACAGATGTGCTGAGCACAGCCTACCAAACAGCTTACACAGCTGCCCTGAAAGATGCAGTCTCACAAGGCTTGATCACGCAGACGCAGGCTGACCAGCTGACCAGCAATAGCAATGCTTTCCCATTCGGTGACCGATGGGATGCCTGGCTGACCCAGAATGGCATCGATTTCAATACTTACCTGGCAGATGCCCTGGACATCAGTGTGGATACGTTGAAGGTTGCCTATCAAACTGCTTATTATGCCAATATCGACCAGGCAGTGACGGATGGTAACCTGACCCAAACGCAGGCGGATTTATTGAAAGGCCGTTATGCCCTGAACAATGACAGCACTTTCCAATCCAGCATGCAGTCAGCCTTCACTTCTGCTGTCAATGCTGCGGTCGCCTCAGGCGTGATCACCCAATCTCAGGCTGACCAAATACTCAGTGATAGCAGCAATATGTTCATGCCTGATATGGGTGGTTGGGGTGGTCATGGTGGCCCGAGGGGGCATGGTGGTGGTGATTTTATGCCGGGTGGAAATACTTTCCTGCCATAAGAACATAACAAGACTTTGAAACCGCTTCATTTCTCCTCCTCCTAAGGGTAGAAAAGTATCCGGGGCTAAGCACTCCGGATACTCCCCTTTTATAACGATCTTGTATCAATATAACCGCCTTCTTATGAGTGATGATAAAATCCAATTATGGCAAAGAAAATCCTGGTAGTTGACGATAAACTTGAACTGCGCATGCTTTTAAAATCCTATCTATCACAAGAGGGGTTCGAGGTAGTGACTGCCAATGATGGCCAGGAAGCTTTATATGCGGCACGGCACGAAAAACCCAACCTGATCATCCTGGATCTGATGATGCCTGAAATGGGTGGGTATGAGTTTATGCGCTCGTATAACCGTGAGGCGGATACTCCCGTGGTCATTCTAACCGCCAAGATCGATGAAAATGATAAGGTGCTCGGTTTGGAATTAGGCGCTGATGATTATGTGACCAAACCATTCAGCCCACGCGAACTGACGGCCCGTGTGCGGGCTGTGTTGCGCCGGACGGAGAAGCAAACTTCCACCCAGGAAATTTTGCGAATTGGTGGGATCGAATTGGATTGGGCCGGACGAACTACTTCGGTGAATGGACGACCAGTCGAACTAACCCCATCCGAATTTTCGCTCCTGGCGACCTTGATGGCCACACCGGGCAGGGTGTTCTCACGCCTGGAGCTATTGGAACGCATGCAGGGTACAGCTTATGAAGGATATGAGCGCACCATCGACGTCCATATCCGTAACTTACGGTCGAAGATCGAAACGGATGCTTCCAATCCTACCTATATTGAGACGGTGTATGGCGCTGGTTATCGTTTCGCGACACGGGAATAAGGAAAGAAAATAATTATGCGCTCATTAGCCACAAAACTCACCCTGGCATTTCTCCTGGTCGGTCTGACGGGTTCTATCCTGGTGGCATTGATCATCCAGCAACGTACACGCACTGCGTTCAGTAATTTCATCATGAACCAGGAACAGCAGACATTGGCGGACAACCTGGTGGTGTATTACCAGACGAACGGTTCATGGGCTGGAGTAGCACATGATATCACCAGCCTGCAGGCTTTTATCCCTGTACAACCAGGTGAAATCCATGGACCATTTCCCGACCGGAGTCCGATTACCCTGGTTGGGACAGATCGTGCCGTGATCTACAGCAACCAGCCAGGTGAAATTGGACATGTCGTAACCAGGAGCGAGCTGAGTGAGGCGATTAATCTGCAAACGGATAGCCAAACCATCGGTTACCTGATATTAACCCCGGTAAGCCGTGATTTTACCCCCAATACACCGGAGGCAAATTTCCTGGGAAATGTAAATCGAGCGACACTGTTAAGTGCATCCGTGGCAGTTTTGTTAGCTTTGTGCCTGGGAGGATTCCTTGCATTCACCATGACGCGCTCTTTACGAGAGCTTACCGAAGCGACGATGGAAATTGCCCGGGGTAAGTTTGGGAAACAGGTCAAAGTGCGCTCCAAAGACGAGATTGGTGAGTTAGCGACATCCTTTAATAAAATGAGTATCGACCT
>JBAQFX010000323.1:0-2333 GCA_049287485.1 Anaerolineales bacterium | reverse complement strand
ATGGATAGTCGAGTCTCTCCAGTACATGGTGGGCACAAATCGTGTTTAATATTGACGCTGGCTCTGGCAACGTCGCAATATGTCCGGCATCCCTCAACCTGACGCTTGCGGTATTAGCAATCGTGCGAGCTTCTTCCTCTGTAATGGTGGTATCACCTCGCTTTGTCAGTTGGATCGCTAACTCGGTTAAATAGTACCGGGCCTGACCCATCAGTGGCGCAGCCAGCAAATAGCTCCGGTGCTCATCCGACTTCTCCAGCAAATGCATTACCTCGTCCAGCACACCGATTTTTGTTGTCGGTATCACACCGCCAGATTGGAAAATCGTTGTTACCTCCGAGAGGATTAAAGGTGTTCGTGTCAGATCGTCTAGGGTTGGATTGTTGTCGAGCTTCGAGCGAAGCTCATCTGCTCGGCTTCCCAACGACTGCTTCAGGTATTCGGCGCGCTGGGACCTGGTGAATGGATGAAGTCTAGCTCGAAATGCTCCTGGCAAAGGAGGGCTGATATGGTGAGCTCGGGTTGCAACGATCATGCCCGCCGCAGGAAAACTCCGTTCGAGCTCCCTCAAAGCCACTGAAGCCCCTTCTGAGTGAATCTCTGATATCTCATTCCAGCCATTCAGAAGGAACGAGAACTGTATGTCCTGATACAGATTAGCTAAACTCCCAGCATCGATGTCACGAGATCGGAATGATGGCCTGCGTGAAACAAAATCCAGTATGTCCAGTCCTGACTTTGCCCACCCCGGCAAGTCGATGAGAAATGCCAATCCGCCTCCTCCGCTGACCCGCTTCGCAAGCTGGATAAGGGTGGTTGTCTTGCCTCGCCCAGCGGGAGCCTCCAATACCAGTCGGCGACCCCGCGTTAATGCCGCGTGAATGCTCTCGAGGTCGAGTATTTCTCCTGTATCTTTCCCTTCTTGGTCGAGTTTGACCGCTCGCAGAGCTATTAAAGGTTTCCCGGATAATCGCGGATGTGCAAGCCAAGCAGCTATGACTTCGGCAGTCGCATCTCGCGCTTTGTCTATCAGCTCTATTTTTGATTCCTCAATTACCACAGGAATGCCTAGAATTGATCGGCAAAGCGGTGCATTTGAAGGAAGCATTAGGGATATGATGATGTCTTCTCGAGGCACAACAACGAGCTCATATCCAAACGTTTTGTGAATTTCGGCAGCCCAATTCTTTGCAGTCTCGTTGGTGACTTTCTGTGGTGTCGCAAATATCAGGATGTGTACATCGTCGAAATGCTCCTTAATCTGAGTAGCGTCACCTTTGAGTTTGGTGAGCGTCGCAGTCACAGAACACGCCAAGCTTCTGCCAGTTCGGTCTCCCGCGAGGGATGCACTCGCATACGCGTCTATCCCTAGATCCTTCTTACGTTCACAGGCGACGAGCTCCGGCCATCTTTGTTTGGCGAGGATTACAGCAAGACCCTGGAACTTCATCCCCTCCTCATTGGAAATAAGTTCATCCAATGCCTTCTCAATATCCGTCCTAAGAACGGTCATCGGTCACCCTCGATACCCAAACGTACGACTCACTGCCTATACAGATACATCATTTTCACATTCTTGTAAATGTCGATGGGGGGAATGTGGTGCTGAAAGAAGTCCTAGGCCTTCAACTGTGGATATCTTGTCAAGATGGATCCCTTGGAAAAGGCTTCGATATAGAGAACAGATCAGGTTCCGAAGCTTTAGGGCGGAAACCTTCTATCGGTCAGCGACCGGACTGCAAGCATATGGAAAGATTACATTTTCAAGAAGCTCGATTACCCATACCTCTAAATGACCGCATTCTAAAGCTAAGGAGCCCGACTGCCTACTCTGTCCGTATTTCCCTCCATCGTCATTACGACACAGTCTCCTGGGGGAGAGGGCTTCGACGTGAGCTCAGCCGAACGGTAAAGGTGAGGGGGATTGAATAGGAGGGCTGCTTCAGGTTAAAAGAGAGGCATGAATAGATATCGAGGTAAGATGATTTTTAAGTTCCTATTTTCTGTTCTTCTTTTTTTCTTTTGGAGCACGAATTCAGTGCAGCCTCAAGAAATACAAACGAGGGAACAAATCATTTCAACATTTTCCGGCAAGGCCCCCCAAGAATGGGGAGAACGTGTGAAGGGAGTCAAAACGAGATTAAACACAGACCAGAAAGTTTTGGCATTGACCTTCGACGCCTGTGGCGGCCCGAAGGGGAGTGGATATGATGCTAAGTTAATCGATTTCTTGATAAGCGAAGCGATTCCTGCCACGTTGTTCCTCAGCGGCAAATGGATGGATGCGAACCCTGATATTTTCCAGGCACTCGCAAGAAATCCTCTATTCGAAA
>JBAQFX010000322.1:0-4471 GCA_049287485.1 Anaerolineales bacterium | reverse complement strand
GGTCTATCTTATAAATCTGCGCTTTTTAATCTCCAATGATATTCTCCTTGGATATTGGAATGGTAATTTCGCGCCGCTACCCCCTTGGTCAAATCTTAATTGGTATTACAAAACCGCAATAAACATGTTAAATGATCCTGCATATTTACCAATCAGCGTGATAACTGGATTTATTTTTTTGGTTGGTATTATCTCATTTGGCATCAGGAGATGGCAGATTTTATCAGTGGTTCTAACCCCGATCATTTTAACGTTAGCTGCCTCAGCTTTAAGAAAATATGCGTTCAGCGGACGTTTGTTGTTGTTTATGTTACCGCTTGTATTTTTATTGCTTTCAGATGGAATAGAACAAATACGCATATTAGTACTTAAGGTAAATCGACCTTTGACAGAAATTTTTACCTTCTTGCTGGTAATATTCTTGTTGTGCCAACCAATAATCGAAACTTACAAAAATGTTCAATCTCCTCCTTCACAAGAAAATATAAAACCAGTGATGGCATACATCCAAAATAAATGGATTAACTCAGATTATATATATGTATATTATGCTGCATCAACCGCCTTTATGTTTTATGCACCCCAATATGGAATTACCGAAAAGGAGTATATCATTGGCGTAGCTGACAGAAATGAACCTATGCGTTATATCGAAGATATTGAAAGTATAAATGGTAAAGGCTGCGTTTGGTTCGTTTTTTCGCATAATTGTAGCTGGTGCAAGGTAAATGAAGAGGAATATATTTTGGAATACCTAAATGAAACAGGACAGAAAATTGATGAATTTAAATCTGAGGGGGCATCAGTTTATCTTTTTAATATGGGGAATACCCCTTTAAAAATTTACAATCTAAACCTAAGTAACCTTTCATACGAGCAATTCATCAAGGATAGATATTTATACAATAGGAATTAATATAAGAATCAGAATTTAGATTCTTATACACGAAACTTAGTGAAATTAATTTTGAGGTCACCTATTATAACTCGCATCTCTCACTCTATAAAATTAATTATCAAAAGTTTCTGGATCAACATTCTGAGGACGAGGACCTTAATTGCGATCTCAATCCTGAGTATATCCCCTTGAATTGGCTGGTTTTTACAATTCCCCCGATATAAACACCTGCTAGTACCAGGATCCCACCAATTACTACTATCTTACTCATGGTTTCATGTGCCAGCCAGGCACCTAATACGATGGTGATGATCGGGAATAACACGAATTGATATGAGCTGGCTGATGCGGTCCAGTTTTTAATCACATAAACCGTAAGCACAAAGGTGGCCACCGATCCCAATAAGATTAAATAAATTAGAGCTTCCCATGTCGTGGCTAAGCTTGGTAAGGTTGGAGTCTCCCTCGTCAATGCCGAAAGGATAAAAAGGAACACCGATCCGGTACTTAGCGCGATGGCATTTGTGGTGATGGGATGGCTTTGCGGGAAGGCTTTGATGACGACGGTTGCCTCAGCAAAGCAAACCGCTGCACCCACCACCGCCAGCACAGGCAGGACCGGCAGATTCGTGCTGAGTTGACCTCCAACAATTACCCCAATACCACCTACAGCCAGGAAAGAACCTGCTAAAGACTTCCATCTGAAAGTCTCCTGCTTGTGTATGCAGGCGAGTAAAAAGGTCAGCAGTGGCACCAGTGCCAGGAGAACCATGGATAAACCTGCCTGGAGTCGTTCTAGAGCAATGTAAAGTAATGCACGGCTAATGCCAGAACCCAATACACCGAAAATCATCGCTCCCACAAAATTACGTCCTCGTGGCAGCGGTAGACGTAGCACAAGGACCAATGCGAAGAGGATGATCGCAGCCACTGCAAACCGTATGGCTGCTCCGAAGAAAGGGGGTATCTCAGCTTCACTATATTTCACCGCAATGGCATTAATACCCGTAAATAAGACAACCAGCCCAAATGCTACAAGCACAGACCGCTTTGGGATTTTCTTTTCCATAATTCCTCCTATACCCCCACTCCATTGTGCATCTGGTGAAAACCCTGTCTGTCTTATCTATCTCCTGTTAATACGACAAATCAGATAATAATTATACCATATATTTTACTAAACAGCCAGCTTTGAAGGACATAAGAAATAAAAACACCAACCCTCGATTTATTGAGGGCTGGGTTGTGTTCGGAGTTTAGCTTGGTACCAATTCATCCTATTGTGAAAACCTCGAATTCCATCGTGAAACCATCCTCTACTAGCAAGCAGAGATTTTTCGCGGATTGTTCCGGGCAGTATAGCCTGGTCCTCATCCTTAGTGGATTTTATCGACTAACTCTCCTATCCGTTGTATCGCTTTCTGAATATTCTCAATGGAATTCGAGTAAGTCAGGCGTAGATATCCTTCACCATATTCACCAAAGGCTGAGCCGGGTAAAACCGCCACGCCTGCTTTTTCTAGCAACAGGTCTGCCATTTCAGAAGAGGAGATACCGAAAGACTTGACATTGGGGAAGGCATAAAATGCACCCTGCGGGCGTTGGCAGGCCATTCCGGTGATGGCATTTAACCCTTCAACAAGCACATCTCGCCTTTTTTGATAGGCTGCGACGACTGCTTGAACCTGCTCTTGTGGACCGGTCAATGCTTCGATTCCGGCAACTTGCACGAATTCGGCTGTGCAGCCAATGGAATGTGTCAACAGCAGCTGCACCACCTGTGCCAGATTTTTAGGCATGATGCCATACCCCAGGCGCCAGCCGGTCATGGCATAGGTTTTGGAAAAGCCATCTACAATGATCGTACGCTCCATCATCCCGGGCAACGAAGCGATCGATGGCGCCTTGATTCCGTCATAAACCAGGCGGGAGTAAATTTCATCAGACATTACCCAGAAATCAGAGTGCTTGGCGGTTTCCGCAATCTCTTCCAGGTCTGCTACAGGCATCACCCCACCGGTGGGATTGCTCGGCGAATTCAGGATGACCAGCCTGGTACGTGGGCTCACTAGTCGATGGAAACCTTCCAGGTCGAAGGAGAAGTTATTTTCTTCCTTGAGGGGCACAGGGATGGGGATTCCTCCTGCCACCCTGATCATCGCCTCGTAGGTTGGAAAACCTGGGTTAGGGTAGATCACCTCATCGCCTGGCTCAATCAAGGCAAGGGCTGGGAAAAATAGATTGGGCTTTGCCCCCGGACTTACCACTACTTGATCGGGATCGAGTTGCAATTGGTGACGCTTACCGGCATCCTCAGCGATCACCTATCGCAAGCGCTTGATGCCAATGGGAGGGGTGTAGCGTGTTTGACCTTCTGTGATGGCACGGATGCCTGCAACCCGGATGTTATCAAAGGTTTCAAAATCGGGTTGGCCGATTTCCAGGTGGATGATCTCTTTCCCGCTTCTTTCCAACTCTTGGGCGCGTGCTAACACCTGATAGGCACCTTCAGGCACTAAGTGGCTCGTCCTGGAGGCATAGCTCATAGCAAGCTCATCAGTTCCTCGTATTCATCGTCTTTCATGGTGAACCAGTTTTCGGGTTGTGGGAAGGACTTGTCTTCTACCTCCTGGATATATTGCTTGAGTCCATTCAAAATAACCTCACCCGCATTGCCGAATACCTTGGCCATGCGCGGCTTGAAGCGTGGGTAGAGACCAAACATATCGTGGTAGATGAGCAGCTGACCATGCGCATCAGGTCCTGAACCCAGGCTCATAATAATGCAGTTTTCAGCTCGTTCGGTAATGATCTTGCATACCCGGTCGGGGACCATCTCCAGCAGGATGGTAAAAGCTCCCGCTTGCTCGAGCGCCTTGGCGGAATCAATAATCTTTTTGGCGGATTTGGCTGCCCGTCCCTGCACTTTATGACCACCCAACGCAGACGCACTTTGCGGGGTGAGCCCCAGGTGGCCGATGGCCGGGATGCCAGAATTAACAATCCCCTGGATGCGGTCGGCCATTTCACCGCCCCCTTCCAGCTTGATTGCATCACAGGCAGCTTCAGCCATGAAGCGCCCCGCATTGCGGATGGCGGTCTCCACGCTGGGCTGGTAGCTCATGTAAGGCATGTCTCCCACGATGAACACGGTAGGCGCTCCCCGGCGAACCGCTGCTGAATGGCGGATCATGTCCTCCATGGTGGCGGGTAGCGTGGTCTCGTAACCCAGCATGGTCATTGCCAGGCTATCGCCAACCAGGATCATATCCATGCCTGCTTGTTCCATCAAATAGGCCGTTGGATAATCGTAACAGGTCAGCCAGGTGATGGGTTGGTGGTTGGCAACCTTGTTAAATAAATTGGGTAGGGTAATTTTCTTGCGTTCTGGCATTTTCTTCCTCCTGATTCGAGTTGGGTCGGATGGATGATCGATAATCCTATTATATTCGCATGGTGCAAACCTGTACAATCGATTTACCGTAATTACTCACCAATGACCATATATCTCATCTACCTTAGGGTTTTCAGGGAGAAGGTGCTCGGAAAAAGGGCGTACGCAGGGGCTACGCC
>JBAQFX010000321.1:0-2199 GCA_049287485.1 Anaerolineales bacterium | reverse complement strand
CTTAACATGTGCCAGGTTAACCAGGAAGGTGGCATCCTCGATCATACCGGCGACGTGCCAATCCTGGATATTTTTATAAGGACGGTGGTGGCTATAAAAATACTTCTCATCCGGACCTGCAGTAGGGAATACCTGGCAACCGACCACTTCAGGAGAATAGCCGCGCTTCTCAGCCCCGCGCGCATCCCAGTTCACGTCGGCAATAAAGGGCTTACCGCCACCATCCTTGATCGCCTGCACCACCTTGCGCACAAACACCGGGTGCACCGTGGAATACACGATGTTATTACCAGTGTGCATCTTGATCACCACGGTCTCATCCTTCACGCGATCGCGCAGGTGCAAATGGTCGAGAATCAGGTCAAGCTTGGCAGGTAGGGTCTCTTTGGCTTCCAGGCGCGCCTGGCGCGGCGAGCCATAATAAACTTTTACGGGCATGAATGGTTTCCTTTCGAACGATAAAGTTGGCATATTATAAACCATGAAGGAAAGGTGAGAATACCCTAAAAGATTAATCTGGATACCCATTTTAGGGCTTGATTATTTATTAATAATTCTGTACACTATATTCAGGATTGGGTATGGGCTCCAATTCCCATACCAGGAGGACGAATCCATGAACAAGAGACTTTTCGATTTTGGTTACGCTTTTATCAGTTTGATTTTGTTATTGACTTTTAGCATCGTGGTAGCCAGGGCCCAGGATGGCCAGACCCAAGCCAGCCAATCCGTCTTCATCCCGATCGTGGTAAATAACCCTCATTCCGGGCATCTGATCACCGGACGGGTGGTCAGCCAGCAAAATGTGCCCATGGCAGGAGTAACCATCCGCACCGATAAGGGGCAAACAACGGTGACTGACCAATATGGCGAATATTCACTGGATGATCTGAAAGGTGACACGTACACGCTGACCCCCTCGCTGGGGGGAATCGTGTTTTCACCGGCATCCACTTCGGTGGTGGTCCCACCAGACGTGGAAAAATTGAACTTCACCGCCGTGGTAGCATGCTCTGAAGCAATCGTTAACGGCGGGTTCGAGGACAACTCGGGGTGGGATATCCCTATCACCGAGTACACGGCGGGTTATAGCTCATCCGAAGCCCATTCCGGCAGCCGTTCCATGCGCACGGGCATTGTCAATACGGCAGATAACAGGTTCAGTTACTCATCTGCGCGGGAGAAAGTGACCATCCCTGCCGGCACAACCAGCGCTTACCTGACTTTTTGGATCAAACCCTACAGTGGTGAAACGGGAATCTTGTCCCTGCCCGCCCAACCTACGGTGGGTATGCCGCTGGATGAGGTACAGATGTCTGGTGACGTCCAATATGTGTTGGTGCTGGACAGCAACTTCAACATTATCAATACCCTCATCTGGCAGCGGAGCAATAACCACACCTGGACATCCTACCAATTTAATTTAACTGGCTATGCCGGTGAGACCATCTGGCTACATTTCGGCACCTATAACGATGGACTGAATGGGATCACATCGATGTTCGTGGATGATGTCTCGCTGGAGATCTGCCCAGGTGGTGGCTCACCCACCCCCACAGCCACCCCAGGCCCGTGTGGGAACTTACTGCAAAATCCCAGCTTTGAAACCAATAGCGTATGGGAGATCCCCATCACGGCTTATTCGGCGGGTTATTCCACTGCCCAGGCGCACACCGGCTCGCGTTCCATGCGCACCGGCATCCTGAACGCAGGTGACAACGTCTTCAGCTATTCAGACTTCCGCCAGAGGGTGAGCATCCCATCCGGCACGACGGTTGCCACCGCCCGATTCTGGCTTTACACACTGAGCGGTGAAAATAAAGGCCTGTCGGTGCCTGAATCGATCACGCCCACCGGGAAACCCTTCGAACAGACCACACTCAGCGGTGACCTGCAGTATGTGCTGATCCTGGACCAGTACCAGAATTGGATCGATACCCTGGTGTGGCAACGCAGCGATGATGGCTACTGGCATTACTATGAGTTTGACCTGCTCCGGTATGCCGGGAGCACGATATACCTGCAGTTCGGGACCTATAATGATGGTTTGAATGGCATCACCAGCATGTTCGTGGATGATGTCTCCCTGGATAATTGCGTCACCACCCCCACGCCTGGTCCAAGCCCCACCCCCACCAGAACTCCCACCCCCACCAGAACTCCCACCATCACCCCGACTCCCACCGCCACGCCTACGCC
>JBAQFX010000320.1:0-7457 GCA_049287485.1 Anaerolineales bacterium | reverse complement strand
GCTGTAGATGGCACTTCTTTCAGCGTTGGAGGCACCATTTCGATGCGTGATGGGAGATTCACGTTATGGTGTTATGGTGCAAAACATACCTGGATAGGTACACTGTCCTATGCCGGATATACATTTGCCAGTGACGGGAATGACCCATTGCAATTCGTGGTAACTAAAAATCAAGGCTATGTATATGTGGGTGGTAAAGGCACTGTGAAATCCCCGGATGGAACTGTTGTCACATTGCCCTGATAGGCTTTGGTAAGCCTGAGTGCGCACACGTGGCTCATTGAAAACCATGCCGGTTGTTATGTGCAATGGGAAATTGGGTCGAAGTGTGCTTGTTCCAGGGCGTGAAGGGAAAACGCGTGTCGATTTTTGGAGCGGTTAGAAAAACAATGATAAGGAGGCAAAAAATGACTCGAGAAAAGGCAACTCAGAACAGTATATCCAAAAAACAGCTATTCTCGTTGGTTGCGGTAATCTCTGCCACTCTACTCCTGTTTGTCGCATGTGGCGACTCGAGCGCAAAATTCTGTGAAATTGCGGCGACAAGCGTGGAGACGCGAACCCAGGCAGAGATCGACGAGTACTACGTGCAACTAGAAGCCGTCGCTCCGAGTGAGATCAAGGCGGATGTCGCGACATTACTCGAGGATTGGCATAGCGTGAACTTTCCTCTTGGAGGCGGTAATTACTCGCGCCCTGAGGAAGTCAGCCAGGCAGCCCGTAACGTTTTCAATTTCGTCGGCGAGGAGTGTGGGATTGAGGGCGGAGTTTACCTGGTTTTTCCAGAGATTGGGTGGTAAGCAGGGCTTCAGTGCTCTCGCGATCTGGGTATCGTTCATGGCTTGCTCAGCGAGTTCTCGTGTGGATCTGCGATGTTGATAATTGCAAAGTATTGGAGTGACTTTGCAAGACAAAACGGACGATGGAAGATAAAAAAAGACAGGAATCAGGTGTTCATCGAGCAGCACAATGATCCTGCATGGGGTGTCCACCGAGTCAATTAACGCGGTTACCGGAAGCGGATCGATATGTGTCGTCATTATTAACCTGTCCACCTGGAAACGATGAAACCGCGCAGAATGTTCCCCGAATGGACATCAGGCTGGCTTCCTAGCTGCCCTACAACTAGATGCTGCTTGTTCGATTGCTTTGAAAAGGGTTGAAGATGCATCCCTTCCAGAATGTGCTCGAATGATTGAGTCGTCGCCTGGATCACTGGGTAGCTGAGCTTGAGGTTATTGGGTAGTACGCGTAAACTAAAGCCGTTTCTTAATCAATTAGTATTTTGAGGAGAATGCGATGAATCATAAGAAATATCTAATGCAGATGATTGGTTTGACTTTGGTATTGCTGCTATTGGTTGCATGTAGCACATCCCAATCCACACCTGTCATGCCAACCAGCACACTTACTCCTGTCCCGCCCACACCGCCCCCGACATTGACACCCACACCAACCTCTATTCCAGCGACGTCCACACCGACGTCCACGCCGACACCGGTCGGACCGGTGGCCATTACAATCGACAAGGTTGCACAAGTGGCGGAGTTATTCAGAGTCGATCAGTCCGACGTAGTTTCGGTAGCCTGGTCTCCCAATAGTCAGACCTTCGCTTTTGGCTGCGGAGATTCTTTGGGTATACAGAAACCCATGTTTGCGGTATGGGATATCGTGGCGGAGGAAGAACTGTTTTCGACGTCGCGCCATTCTGAGAGGGTCTCTAGTCTAGCTTGGTCGCCTGATGGCACCCAACTGGCATCGGGAAGCTGGGATCATACGGTACGCTTGTGGAATCAATACACAGGTCAAGAGGTAGCCACTTGCAGCGGACACCAGGATGGTGTGACCGATGTGGCATGGTCTCCGGACGGGAGGCATGTTGCCTCGTCAAGCAGTGATGCCACTCTCCGTATATGGGACGCTACGACGTGTGAGGAGTTACTCGTGATTAGCGGCCATGCAGACTCAGTTTTAGACGTGGCCTGGTCGCCCGATGGCAGCCAGATCGCCTCAGCGAGTGCTGATGGCACGGTACGAGTGTGGGATGCTGCCACAGGCGATGTGCTACGGCATTTGGCAGGCCATGAAGGTATCGTGCAAGCCGTTGCATGGTCGCCTGATGGGAGCCAGTTACTGTCGGGAGGCCGCGACGGCACGGTCCAGCTTTGGACCAGTGGCAGTGATACCGAGCGCTATGTTCTAGAAACCGGGGATGCGTGGGTGAACGACATTACCTGGAGCCCCGATAGCGCGATGTTTGCCACTGCTGGAATGTACAAGCCGTTGGTCATCTGGGATGCAGGTACGGGTCTCCCGCTGTTGGAAATAAACGCAGATATGAGCATGGTAAGTGCTGTTGACTGGTCAGCGGACGGAACGCGGCTTCTAACGGCGTCTATGGATGGGACAGTTCGCGTGTGGGGTGTGTCGGACGAGTGAACCCTAGAGCCGGGTGGTAACAGCAACACCTCACTGCTCAATGACAGTTCAACCTGCACTGTAATTATGGCCTATTTCGCTTAATTTCCACAAAAGACATGGCAATACTTAAAGATACAATCAATCTACTTTAAGGAGGCAAATTATGGAATACGTTATAATTTTTGTGTTTCTTATTGGTATTACACTCCTTGCTCAAATTTTGACACTTAGAAGCATACGAAAAAATGAAAATGTAAGCATTCCATTTACTTTTGTAAAAAGCATTGGGAAACATTGGGATGACTTTCTTAAGCCTGATATAAAGCGAAAGTATCGGTGGCAATATGCAGGATGGGTATTATTATTCTTGGTAATTGGTGTTCTAGCTGTGGTTATTTTTAACCTCTAGAGTAGCCGTAGGATGGGTTGATGGCGGTTTCTGGAGTGACCCTTGGCGAGACTCTAACCAGCCCGAAATCCATCACGCTCAATTCCATCTGCCACCCCGCCACGAGCTAAGCCCGTCAGGTGCTGGCATCGTCTGATCTCTCCCAGGCAGATAGCCATCGCTTGCTGATCGAGCAAGGCCTCTTCACTCACCCCACAGCGCAAGTCGATAGGCTGAAAGTGCGCTCCGTGTTGCTGGCATAAAGTTCGCAAGCGTGGGAAGATCTTTTCCTGCAGAGCATTACGTTTCAGCTTTCAGATCGCTGACCGTGGAGCTGACGAATACTCGGAATGTACTTGCTTGTTGTGTCATAATGATTATCTCGTGATTGCCTTTCTTTTTGTATCACCTGGACGCTGATTGAATTAGATTATTAATCGTTGTTGAGTGTTTTTATTTGAATATTTGAAAATGTGATCTCTCCGTCTGCCCAATACTTAAACAATCCTATTTTTCCATTACGACTGATTTCCTTAGTATCGAAAATCGAAGACAACACTTTTTCCCCGTTCACGTACATACTGGCTACATCATCTATGATTTCGACCGTTACTGAATAAACTGCTCTAGAAGGATTATCGTGGGGGATATACGCTATGAATTCATTGTCATAACGGCGGTTGTGGTCATCAAGAATATAACCATCCCAGTCTACACAAAAGACTAAGCTTCCATAGGAATTCATCGTGCCATCGCCGTAGATGATGACGCACCCTGAATTTTGGCTCGGAATCTGAGTTTGCATCTCATCCCAGCTAAGGTCAAGCGCTTCCACTGAGCTCCTGAGATCTAGACTTACCATAATATCGCCTTGATAACTTTCGGTAGACCAGGCATATACATCGTAATCGCGTTGGTCGATCGCAATGTACTGTTTATCGCTAACTACATCCCAAAGCTGTGGATTCGGAAATAGAAAGGATACTGGACGCCACAAGCTCCAACCAGTAGAAGGATCGGTCTCGACTTCGATAACCCCCGGATAGCTAGGAATATCCTTTTGTTTGTCCGGATCCCAGAACTCCGTAATCCAGGTTGGCTCGTCGTTCCAACACTGTGACCAGGGAATGGCGTGAACTGCATCTTCCGATCCCGCACCCCCAGCCGTGTCGGTGGGTTCACCTGGACACCATTTGATGTACGTCACCGGCTCTCCGCTCGTCCACCGGTATTCCCCCTCGTCCGGATAATCGGTCAGCCCAATCCAGAACATGGTTGATCCGAAAGTGGAGTAGAGCCACTCCTCTTCTGCGGTATTGTTGATGGAAACAAGATGCCCGCCTGCCTGCACAGCGAGGGATTCGAGCATATCCCATGACATCCCTGTCTCGGTTAAGGCGTAGTAGTGATCGTTCGCTGGATTGTGAAGCCAGTTGAAATTGTCAGTTGAGGCATTATCTCCAACACTGGTCTTGGGTGCACTCGCTGGATTCGATATCAAAGGTGTAATATTGGCGGTTGCAATATCTCCAGCTTCACTGTTCTGTGGAAGTAATGGTACGTCCACTAATCGGGTTATTGCGAACCAAACCCCACCACCTACGATACCTATAACGAAAAAGACGAACAAGGCTAGAGCCCACGCCGGCAGGGTGCGATGCTTCGATAAAGGCGCCTCCTCCAGTTGTGGAGTACTCTGAGGCTGCCCCCCTTCCCCTATTGATAACAAGGCCTGGGCTGAGTCAGCCAGTTTCTCCAGATGGCGTTCGAGAGGTGGGCTCATCGCATCCAACCAATGAATGGATTTAATATAATAATGCAGTTCATCTGTAGGATCCACGTCGTCAATGCGTAAGGGCAGGATAGGAATGCCACTATCGACTGCTTCACCCACCTCGCGCAGTACATGTGTTGATTGATTAGAGCCTTGGGAGAGTATTAGGACGATCACAGAACTCGATCTAATCGCCTTAACCAGTGAAGCGGCATAGGGCTGCCCGGCTGGAACATCACGAGGTGCGATCCAACAACGGATTTTCTTACTTTCCAATTTGGCGCAAACTGCATCGGCTATGGTTTTATCTTTTGTAGAGTAACTGATAAATACATCATGGGCCATGATTAATTACCTCCTTTACAAATTTTTCCTTGCAAAGTAAGTACAGGCAGTAAAGTGCGGGAAAGATTATGGAATCTTTAGTAGCGCTCATAACCCAGTCCAAGATCAGATTGGAGATACTCGAACATGTCCATTTCTTACCTGGTTGTCGGCACCCACCAGAGGCAGGCTAGGCGGCAGGTCCTCGCCATAATCTATGCAGTCCATCTATTCCATGGGTTGGTTTGGTGGAAACGCTCGATCTCATCAATGCAGGTAGATATCCCTTGCTGGTCGAGCGAGGTTTCATCGCTGACCACCCAGCAAAGTTCGATGGGGTAAAACCAGAGCCATGCCTGCCAAATAACTCGCTCAGGTGCGAGAATATTTGCGCCTAGAGGGTATAGCATACAACCTTTAGATCACTAAAGGTGGAACTTATGAAGGCACGGAAAGTTCGAGCTTGTTGCACCATTAAAAACCTGCCTTATCTCGTAAACATCGTTATGAATCCACATTATGGTTTACCACCAATGGATCAGATAACGTATATGATCCACCGGAAAACTCGCAAGATTATTCACTCAGCCCCAGGCTCAAAACCATCAAACCGCGAGTGCTATCAGTAACAAATACCAAATCACCTACAGCAATGACGCCTGAAGCCCCATCCAATGCTGAATACACATCTATCTTTTTTGGGTGGGTTGGATCACTGATATCAATCGCAATAACACCACTTTCCAGGATTTGAGTCCAGGTGCTATGATCTGCACCAAAATTGTAGGTCAGGTAAGCGATATCACCGCTCACGGATACATCAAGGAGAGTCTGGCGGCTTTGAGCGCCGGGTGGCAGAAGTTCGTAGTTACCCACCAATTCTATATATTGCCCCAGTTTAATTGGTCTTGTTGGGTCACTTACATCAAGTATGATCAATCCTGAACTCCAACTAGCGATATAAGCTATTTGATTGTGAACGGTGATCCCTGCTCCCCAGCCAGCATCGAACCCTCCGATTTCAATCGGCTCAGCAGGATTGCGGACATCAACCACGTGCAACCGGTTTGCCTGAAGGTAAGCGATACCGTCTACAACTACCACACCCGGGCTTGAAATGTTGGAGGAAAACGAGAATTCCCCAACCGTCACCGGCTGCGAAGGTTCACTAACATCTACCGCAATAAATCTGTCACTGAGAGTCAGGTATACAATCTGATCGGACACCGCCATATTACTAAGTTCCTGATGAGCAAAACCGCTTTCAGGCGTATATTCCCCCAATACACGGGGAATTGAAGGAGTTTTAATATCAATTAATACCAATTTATCACTCAGCGCATTGCCAGCTTGTACCTGACCTTGTTCGATTACATATGCAATGTTATCGACGACAATTACATTCTGCGCATTTTCTAGAGGGTATGACCCTGCTTCTTGTGGGTTTGAGGGATCACTCACATCTAAAATGACCAGTCCGTCCTCCCCATTGGCAATATAAGCCGTATCGTCTAGGACAAATACATTTCGTGCTTCCCGGGAAGTTGGCCAACTGCCAACCAGGTTAAAGGTGGGGAGTGGCGGCGGGGTTTGTGTTGAAGTTGGAGATAATGTCGACATCAATGTAATCGGGGAGGTAGTATCTGTCGGCACGCCTTGAGGCGATTCAGCCTTAAGCCTTGATCTTACAACTATAGCCACAACTGCCAGGAAAACAATTGCGCATAAAACGGACACGATCATCATTGCATTCCGACGGAATGCAGGTACTGCGGGCTGTGCTATCGGCGGACCGTGATTTGCACTTAAGGCAGCTTCGTCACCTCCAGATATGAAGTGTTGGAGTGTCGTTTGTAGCTTTTCTATATGCCGTTCGAGGGGCGGAGTTATGGCATCCAGCCAGTGCTCTGAGGAGAGAAAATAAGCCATGGCGCCTGTGGGATCGATATTCTCGATGCGGAAGGGAATGATGATGACGTCATTGGCGACAGCTCGTTCAACTTCCCGCACAACCTGTTTTGAACGGTTGGAATTTCCAGATAGGATGATGACCATGAAACGACTGGTTTCGATGGCGTTAATGATAGCCTGACCCCATGACGAGCCAGGTGTTATGTCTCTTGGGGCGACCCAACAGCGAATCCCTTTACTCTCGAGCCCGGCCACGACGGCATCGGCAACCGGCTTGTCCTTGTTTGAGTAGCTGATGAAAACGTCATGAGCCATTAAGGCGAACTCCAATACACATGTTTTGTCATCTATATTAGGTGTATATAAAGGTTGTCATCCATATCATACCAGCTATGAAACCCATTCTGGTTAAACACAGCTTCTCCGGTCATAAAATGCCTATTCATTACGGCTGAGAAAGAGAAAAACAGATGAACAGATATCAAACAATGGTCGTAGTTCTCCTTTAATGCTTACCAACAGATCCCCGAATCGGGTGAGGCTCTAACATAGCTTCATGCCTCATGCAAGTCTACAATGATCAGGCAACATTTCTCTCCATAATATGATTCATTATGGATTCCGCTGCTTGCCGATATG
>JBAQFX010000319.1:0-1931 GCA_049287485.1 Anaerolineales bacterium | reverse complement strand
ATTGTTTCAAAGTTGCGAGTCCACGATGTCGTGACCATTATTTCTGTCCACGATGTCGTGAACGTTGTCACCTAAGACCATAATAAGGATGGCTTTGTCTGGTACATACTCTCCCTCTAACAAATGAACATCTCAAGATACATCGCAATCCTCACGTTCGCAATCCCTTCCCTCACATAGGATGAAGCTGAACCACTCGAAGTCGCAATGATACGCACCATTGCCGAAGCAATCGCCTCTTTCACCGGGATTCCAAATAGGACGAGCAAGGGGGCGAGAATGCTTGCCCCTCCAAGGCCCGTAAGGGATCCTAAAAAGCCTACGGGGATAGATAGAATGAGTAAAGAGATCATGTTCAGCACGATCACCACCCCTCGAGAGATACCCTCATGCCTTCATTCCTGAAAAAAGAATCGAGGATTTGATGTGTGGATAACATCCATTTTTTGCAAGAAACCACCTACATCCAAGAATAGGGTCCTAATGGAAATGGATACCATTGTTCCCCTTCCTTCAATCCTAAGTCTCTTCCTCTTTTATCATTACTTAGAATTATTTCTTAACCTTAAAATATTTAAAAAAGATCCAACTCGCCAGTAGGGCGATGAAGATAATGATTGCAATGTGCTCAATTCTTGTCAGATCCTTTCTCAATATCTGGATACTATTACCCCCTACCACTCTTGTCCAAATTAGGTTTTGAATTTACCCTGTTCTGTCACCCTGAACTTGTTTCAGGGTCTCAAATGGCCTTGTTTTATGAGATGTTGAACCAATACTGAAACGAGTTCAGCAAAAGGCTTAGCATGACACAGGAAAAAGAAACCTGTTTTTGAAAAAGCAAATAAATATCAAAAACTCTAATAAAATCAGCGGCACTTTTGAAAATGTCCGACCAATTTGGACAGCAGTGACTCCCATTATATGTTTCCTTAATTTGTATGGTATTTGGGGAGAGTAAATCTGAAATTACTTCCTTTTCCATGCATACTTTCAACCCATATCTTACCCCAGTTTGCCTCTATGATCATTTTGACAATCGACAGTCCGAGTCCTGAGCCTTTTGAATCTCTGGTTACCCGGTAAAATGGTTCGAATATATAGGGAAGGTGATCCTCTGGAATGCCGATACCCGTGTCTATTATCTGAACAAAAATATCTTCATCTTTATTCAAAAGCTTAATGGTTACCCTACCACCCGAATCCGTGTACTTTATTGCATTATCCAGCAAATTGGCAATGACTCTGTCTATTTGCATGGCATCCGCATAGACCACTGCTGTAATACTTTCATGAGGTTCAAATATTATTTTGATTTCTTTTTTATCTGCCTCAGCTCTTCCAAATTCAATCTGTTTTTTTATAGTCGTTTCTATATCGAAGGGAAAAGGAACAGGTTCATATTCCTTTGCCTCAAACCTTGAGAATTCAAGGAAGTTTGTTACAAACTTCTCTAATTTATTGAGCCCATCACTCATTATTTCCAGGTAGTTTAACTGCTTTTCTGTAAGTGGACCCGCCTTGCCTGTAAGCAATCTTGACAAAAATCCCACTGTAATTATGACAGGACTTTTCATGTCATGGGCAAACATGGAAAGCATGTTGCTTCGCTCCCTCTCCAACTTTTTGGAGGAGGATATGTCCACTGCCATCTCATAGCGCACCTGCCTTCCGTCAGGCCATACGATCGCCCGGTCAATACACCTGAACCACCGCTGACTCCTTTTATCCTGATACTCCCAGATATGGGTTTTCCCCAAATTGTCTCCAAAGATGTGTTTATTCGTACAGAAATCACAGGGCTTCTCCACGCCCTGGAGCGTCTCATAACATTTCTTGCTGATCATATCCGAACCTAATAGATTTGTGAGAGCGCTGTTGGTGTAAATGATTTCATAGGATTCAGGGTCTACAACAGAGATGAGGGCTTC
>JBAQFX010000318.1:0-14955 GCA_049287485.1 Anaerolineales bacterium | reverse complement strand
TAATTTGCCTTATATTTGAGATAGCTCCATTATATTAAATTTTTGGCCGTTTGAGGAGGGTAAAATTAAGACAAGTTTTGTCCAGTCGTTTTTGCAGTGCAGTCATTAATGATCATAACGAAAAATCATCTAAATAGTGACAGTTATATGATATTTGAGCATAATCACCTTAAATCGGAAATGACAACTGATAGGGTTTATAATTTTAAGTATGAAAGCCAGGACTGTGATCGCTGTGGTTGCTTTCATCGTAATTATTGGTGGGGGGATGGTCATTATCGCATGGAATTCAAAGCCGCGATTAATTGATGTCTTTCCCCAAGCCGGGGCGATGGATATATCAGCTGCATCCACCATCCGAATGACCTTTTCACGTTCAATGGATATTAAGTCAATCGAGGAACAAATCATCATCGAGCCTGCTATCCAGGGCACATTCCAATGGGAAACGAATATTCTTACTTTTTCTCCAGACCATCCATGGCCCAGTGGACAGGAAATCCAATTGAGTATTGAGGCTGGTGCGCATGCCGCCAGCTGGCTGTCATTCCCCATGGATGAATATAGCTGGTCATTTAAGGTAAGTGAAGCAACTTTAGCGTATTTGTGGCCATCGGATGGACCTGCGGAACTATATACGCTGGATCCAGAAAATGGAGAAATTCATCAATACACCCAGGGAATCGATGTGCTGGACTACTTTGCCAGTAATGATGGATCAGAAATTTATTTCAGTGCCAGTAATACGCAAGATGGGGCAGACCTATATCGAATTAATCGCCTAGAGGCGGAGAGATTTGTTGAAACAACATATCAACCGGAGAAGCTATTGGATTGTGGCGTAGCACAATGCCGAAACCCGGTCGTCTCGTATGATGACCAATATCTGGCATATGAATATATCCTTCCCAGTGTAAGTGTTGGAGTAAGTCCATCCCAAATCTGGATTTTAAGCCTGCCTGATCTAGAGGCGACTCCCATTGGCCAGACGGAACATGAAACTGTACAGCCTAGCTGGTCGTCTGGGGGTCTGTTAGCCTATTACGATCGAACGATGAATGGGTATGAAGTGATCAATCTACAAAGTAAGGAGAGAATGCTGTTTCCAAACCAAACCGGTCAGCCGGGAGTATGGAGCATAGATGGAGACTATTATTTAGCACCAGAGATTTCCTATAGTATAGCTCCGGGCAATTATGAAACTGGCATCAGCCACCTGATACGGTATAAAATTCCAGACCATACGTCTATGGATATCTCAGGCGACGATTCCGTGGAAGATGTGGAAGCAGTTTATTCGCCAGATAGCAGGTATATTGCTTTCACGCGCAAATACCTGGATGCCGCTGATTGGACCCCAGGTAGACAAATTTGGCTGATGAATGCGGACGGGACTAATGCCTACCCAATAACCAATGAGGCTGATTATAACCATTATGATCTTGCCTGGAGCAGAGATGGGTCAATGCTTGCTTATGTACGCTTTAACCAAGCCCAATTATCTGATTTGCCTGAATTGTGGATGATGAACTCAGATGGAAGCAACCCAATACAATTAGTAATAGGAGGTTATTCACCAATATGGATACCATGATTCCCATTGGCAGCCTGGCTCTTGAATTTCAACTGCCTAATTTAAAGGGCTACATGGTTTCCACGCAAGATTTTCGTGGTCGCATCCTTTATTTTCTAATTTGGCGAGCCAGGGTTTCTTGCGGTAGAAGACTATGATAGATAAATGCATTCACCGGGGTAGGGATATTTAACATTTGACCCATATGAACAATAGCACCGTTTTGGGCTTCCAATTCCGAGGGACAACCACTGATCACATCCCGCTGCATGGAAGCCATGGTATCTGGGGGTAAACTGTCAATTAGGGCAAGGGTGCTAATGACACTATATGCCGGTAAACAGATTCCTTGTGCAATGGCAACAGAATAGCACTCCCTTAATGCGTCTTCAAGCATTTTACGAGTTCCCTCATAAGAGCGGAAAATACCAAAGGGTACCCTGGTGATAGCACCGATCCCACTGACAGCTGAAATAAAGAGGAATTTTAGCCACATGGCGAGGTTAATATCAGGAGGAATTTCAGCGGATAAACCAGCTTGCTTGAATGCCTGGAGAAGCCTTTGAGCACGTGTACTAGCGCGATTGTCCAACTCTCCAAAGGCTATGTAAGGCTCAATGGCGGTATGTTGGATGTGCCCGGGAGAAGCGATGTGACTGGATATGCGGCATAAGCCACCCAGGATGTGTTCTCTACCGAGAATTTCTGCCAGCTGAGAAGGGGCTTCCACACCATTTTCCAATGGGATGACCGATGTATCGGAACCAAGCATGGGCAGCATGGCTTTAGCCGCTTTTGGGATATCCCAAGTTTTCACGCATAAGATGATCGCATCAGCATCTTTAACGGTTGTTGTGTCATCCGTTGCGGTGACTGGTTTGATGGTAAAGTTGCCTTTGGTACTCTCTACGGTGAGCCCATCAGAACGCATGGCATTAAGGTGTTTTCCACGAGCAATGAATGTGACCTTCTCGCCAGCCTGAGCCAGTCGACCCCCGAAATAACCTCCCACTCCACCAGTCCCAAAGATGACAATGTGCATGATAGACTCCAGCAAATAAGATATATGATTGTAACAGTGTTTAACCATAACAGGATGAAACACGGGAATGTGCCCCAACTCGCTTAAAATCGGGTAGAATCGTTTGGAACTATCCTTTGCGAATAGACGTCTATTATCTTTGAGCATAATGGATCAGGGAAACCTGCTTCCAATCCATGTGAGGAGAATCTTATGAGTGCAAAAGAATCACCCCAAAAGGTAATCGAGGCACACCGTAAGCGACAGCAAATGCGGAAAAGCACACCGATGGCCGTCATGATAGGGGCAGCAATCCTAATCATAGCGGGGGCAGCAGCACTGATCTTCTGGTTATTGGGGGATAATTCACCGTTTGCAGCTGCGACAACAACGCCGACTGAAACACTTGCACCAACCATGACCGCGACTTACACTCCCTTGCCACCCACCAGTACACCCACCATAACACCGACCTCCTTGCCAACAGATACAGCTACACCAACAATTACCCCTACACCATCGGGCCCATTTGAATACACCGTACAACAGAATGATACTCTGGGCGACATTGCAGATCGTTTTGGTACAGATATCCCAACTTTGCTGGCCCTCAATCCATCGATTGACCCAACGACGCTGGTCATCTACGTTGGTCAGAAGATCCTGGTCCCGCCACCCAACATGCAGCTACCAACCTCTACAGCAGTTTCCACATTGGTTCCGCCGGGTACGCTGATCAACTACACCGTAATGCTAGGAGATACACTTGGCGATATTGCCATTCGCTATAACAGCACAGTGGATGCAATCATGCAGGAAAACAACCTTGCGAATGCAAATGACATATCTGCGGGTCAAATCCTAAAAATACCGGTTAATATTGCCACCCCAGTGCCCACGGCAACGGTAGGAACGGTGTACCCCACCGTTATCATTCCCAGCGCGACACCGTAACTATAAAAATCATTCGTAAATAATGAGCCACAACGAGGCATTAGCCTCGTTGTGGCTTGTATTTTAGGTTTGGATTCGTTCGGGCAGTAAAAGTTTCATAAATTGCCAGGATGTATGGGTGATTAATTCAAATGATTGCTGGAAGGATCGATGTGATATCGCATGGATGATTCATACTTAGGGGAAAAGGGCGCAGCGGGTTATGGATAAGTAATGATGGTCTCATGTTTTCGCTTAACCCCTACGACTATATCGTAGAAATGGGAATAAAAATGGATCGAGTTCACGCAAGAATCAAAAAGCGCAGCTGGTAATGGATCACCATTGTGATGCTCATAATTTCGCTGCGCCAAAAACCTATATGGATGAATTAATCAAGCCATTCTATGATGGTGGCCTCACCCTGGCCAACGCCAACGCATAAGGCGGCCAGACCATAGAATGGGCGCTTTTCAGAGAGTGCGCGCCGTCGCATCTCGTGCAGCAGGGTGGTAAAAATGCGAGCGCCAGAACAACCTAAAGGATGACCCAAGGCAACTGCTCCACCATTGACATTAGTGATCTCATGAGATAACCCCAATTCTTTCATTACCGCCAGTGATTGCACGGCGAAAGCTTCGTTGAGCTCGACGAGACGGATATCATTAATCTTAAGCTTTGCACGCTCGAGAGCCTTCCGGACTGCTCCAATTGGCCCGAGGCCCATAATACGAGGGGGAACACCCACTGCCGCAGAAGCTATTATGCGTGCCAGGGGTTTCAGATTAAGCTCAGCAGCCTTTTCAGCACTCGTCACCAGGACCGCCGCTGCACCATCGTTTAAACCGGATGAGTTGCCAGCTGTGACCGTGCCATCCTTGCGGAAAGCTGGTCGCAGGCGGGATAAGGATTCCATGGTCGTGTCTCGCCGGGGACGTTCATCGATGGATACTAGAATGGGGTCACCTTTGCGCTGGGGGATGGTGACAGGAATGATCTCTTCAGCGAATTTACCCGAATCAATCGCGGCGATAGCTCTTTGATGACTTGCCAGGGCAAAAGCATCCTGCTGCTCACGGGTTATTTCAGGCTTCATCTGGGCGATGTTTTCAGCAGTTTCACCCATTGATTCAGTGCCATATAGCTCCTGCATCTTTGGATTCGGGTAACGCCATCCCAGGGAGGTGTCCCAGGCGGTGAGGTTGCCGAAGGCAAAGGGTTGTTCAGATTTGGGGAGAGAGAATGGAGCGCGAGACATACTTTCAACACCCCCAGCAATAAAGACATCCCCTTCGCCAGCGCGTATAGCGCGGGCAGCCTGATTGATGGCATTTAACCCGGATGCACACAGGCGATTGAAGGTAACCGCAGCGACTTCAACAGGAAAACCTGCCAGGAGGGTAGCCATACGGGCGACATTGCGATTATCTTCACCAGCCTGGTTGGCACACCCAAGATATACTTCCTCGATCAGAGCTGGGTCGAGCCTGTTACGCGTGACGATAGCCTTCAGGACATGAGCAGCAAGGTTATCAGGACGAACGGGTGCTAAAGCACCACCAAGCGCGCCAATAGGTGTTCTAATTGCATCTATGATCACAGGGGTTGGCATGAAAGTTCTCCTATCAATGCGGATATATTTATTATCTACTGGATGATTATGATTTTACCATTTTGGCCAGGATCTACCTTGAAATGGTGATTAAAAGTGAAAATATGTTTGATACTGGCACGATAATTGCTTGCATACTAAAGGTTTTTCCTGTATCCTTGTAATGATTGAAGTGTTAATTGAGGTGAGGAGCGTGCGATGCAAGAACGAAGAAAATACCCACGGAAAGATTTACTCCTTTTTGCTAATGTTTATGAATCGAAGAGTGGGAAAATTATCGGGACCTTATTGAATATAACCCTTGAAGGTGCGATGATATTGACGGAAAGTAAGATTGATCAGAATAACGTGATGGAATTACACATTAAGCTGCCCGAGAATTTCGTTAGAAAAAATGAGCTTATTTTCACTGCTAACAGTCGCTGGTGTGCTCCTGATATAAACCCGGAATATTATGATGTAGGTTATCAGTTTGTGAACGTGAGCGAGGAGGATGGACATATTATCCAAGCCATCATTGAGAAATATGGTTTTAAAGAGTAACAGCAACTATGGAAATTCTTCTGCGGGCATCCTGCCCGCAGTTTTTTTACCAGAAGATTGTTCCATCTGTAATAACCAGGCTTTTAATTTAATTCCTCCATGCCCACCATAGCCATGCAGAGATCCATCCGAACCTAAGACACGATGACAAGGAATGATAAGCGGGATAGGATTGGTGGCTTCAGCACGACCAACGGCACGGGCGGCGTGTTCATTGCCCCATTTAAAGGCAATTTCCTTATAGGTTGAGGTTGCTCCATAGGGGATGAGTGAGGTCAGACGCAGCACGTTCGCCTGAAAAGTTGTCATACCAGATAGATCCAAAGGAAGAGTAAATTGTCTTCGATTGCCGGTCAGGTAATCAACGAGCTGATTTAATGCTTCAGAAGTCCGGGATTCATCATAAACCACGTTTGCGTGGAAGCGATGCCTGACCAGGTGGGAAAAATCGACCTGGGACATGTCCCACCCAACCATCCGTATTCCTTGCGCTGAAACTGCAATCCACAATGGTCCAATTGGGCTGGAAGGGAGCCAGCCAATATGAAGCAGCTGAACTGCCAGGGAGGTGTTTTTAGCATGAATTGACGAAGGCGAGGTCATCCGTTTTGATAATTCAGGTAGGGTTGTGCTAATAGTTCGTCACCATGTCGATCAAGCCCCTTTCTCGAGCGACAAATTCACAGTAACGGAATATGAAGTACGCCAAGACCCCAAAAATAAGGGTCAGCCCGAGCAAAATACCGATCAGCTGAAGATTACTTAAGCTTTGCAAAGTCGGAAATGCTTCAGCAATATAACCAACCAACGAACGGCGCAATAATTCCAGCCAGTAAGTAACGGGCATGACGTACCCAACAGGGCGAAGCCAGGTGGATAAGACTTCCAAGGGGAAGATGGCACCACTGAAGAGGAAGAGAGCTCCAGCGACGGCATCGCCGATGAACCAGACATGCTGCACAATCAAAAGGCTGATACCTGCCAGGATCAGGCCCATCATGGCAAGCATGATCACACCCAATAGCAGAGAAATCACAAAAAGAGGCCAGTTTATGCTTGCGAGCTCGACATTCACATGCAGGAAAAGTACCCCGACGACGATAGTGATGAGGACCGATATAGATCCGATCAGAAAGTTGGCAACACCACGACCGACGAGGTAAGCGGGTATATTAATGGGTGCGATGTACATATATTTAAGCGTTTTGTAATGCTCCCGGTCATCCAGCACTGCCCAGGATATGCCCGTCATCACCTGGCCAACATATATATAAAATGCATTTCCAAGATAGATGTAGGAGAAGATGGGTGAGGCAAAATTCCCACTGGTGATGACGCTATACATGACAACCAGGATGGCAGCTCCAGCGAGCGGCTTGATAATAGAGTAAATGGCAAATAGAAAGGGGTCGGTCCAGTTGGATTCGATCTGCCAACCCAACCAGGCTGCGATGCGGAAGGAGCGGAAAAATGTGGGTAGGCGATTTTGAGTGGTTTGGATATCAGTTGGTGGCATGAAAAACCTCGAGAGGATGTTAACGGCGATTTTCAGTAAGGCGACCTTCACGGATAGCCAGTTTTTCCATGTAAGCGAGCATAAAACGGGCTGAGATTAGAAAAACGATACACAAAACACACAGGACAATGATCTCGATGGGTACGGATACGAAGCCTAAGGAAGGCCCAGTTTTGAAAACCAGCTGACGCATTGCATCCAGGCCTAGAGTGAGGGGGATGATGGAAGCCACTGCGGAGATCCAGAAGCTGAAATTCTTGATGGGAAAGTAGAAGCCTGAGAACAAGTACACCGGTTCCTGGGCAAGGTTGGAGATGTGCCAGGCTTCACGGCTCAACAACAGGTAGAACGACGCAGCCATCATTCCAAGCCCATATAAAGCAACCATGGCCAGGAAAAAGACAGCAAAGAGCTGGATAAAGCTGGTGACAACATATTGGACATGGAAAAATAAGCTACCCAGCACGATGATCACCAGGGCACGCAAGGTGGTGGCGAGTAAGCCACCCAAAGCCATGCCCAGCAATATGGCCATCATCGAGGTGGGGGTCATAATGAAAAGTGCCAGGTTGCCCTGTTCTTTTTCCCAATATAACTGGCTGGACATGCTCCACAAGACATTCATCCAAAAAGCCGTCATTGCCCCACCGACAACGACGAAACCGATATAGTCTTCAGGGGCTTGAATCGCACGATAGACAAACACATATGCGCAAACCGAAAGAAGAGGTAGAAGGATGTCGAAAAATAACCAGGATTTCTCACGCTGCTGCCCAATAATGCGTGGATAGGCGCGGGCGATCATAGTTTGAAGATAGAGTCTCCAGCCACCATTCTTATGTAAACGCCCAGGATCAAAGGATTGTGGACTACCCTTTGAGGCAAGGAGGCCAGGAGTAGATAAAGAATTATGATTCACCAGCATCCCCCTCTTGCTCGACCTCTTCCATACTCTGACCCACAAGATTAACAAACACATCCTCGAGGGTGGGCTCATTTTTCTGCAGGTTCAACAGTCGAATATTGGCCGAAGTTAGGGTGTTGACCACACCTGCCAGGGCCTGTTCTTCTTCGAGGATAAGGTCGAGAGATTCGAAACCATCTGCAGGTCGGTGAGTAACGTTAAATACCCCTGGTAAGCTTGCGAATTTCGTAACATTAAGACTGCCATTGAATGGACTGACTTCCAGATGGAAAATGGCTCGCTGTTGCAAATTATGTTTCAGCCTGGTAGGTGTATCACATGCCAGGACCCGCCCCTGGTTAATGATGGCTACCCGATCGCACAATTCATCCGCTTCGACCATGTAGTGGGTGGTGAGCATCACCGTGCGGTTGGGGTTATTATCCACCCAGGAACGGATAAAGTGGCGCACTTCACGGGAGGCGCCGACATCCAATCCCAGAGTAGGTTCGTCCAGGAAGAGCACATCTGGGTCGGTCATAAAGCCACGCACGATGTTCATCTTCTGCCGTAAACCAGTGGATAGATCCGAGGACTTGGTATTCATGCGGTCGTCAAGCCCGACCACTTTGAGTAGACGCTTGATATTCTGATTGGCGACGGAAGAAGGCAGCCCGTAGAATTGGGAGAACATCCACAAGTTCTCACGCACAGTGAGTAATCCATAACCGGAGGCTTCACCTCCTGAGACCATATTGATTCGTGGGCGAACTTTGTCGGGCTCATCGGCGACATCGTAACCCGCGACCCAGGCATGACCCGTGGTGGGAGCAAGCAAAGTGGTGAGGATCTTGATCAAAGTGGTCTTTCCGGCCCCGTTAGGACCAAGTAAACCGAACAGCTCACCAGGACGGATATCTAAATTGACCTCAGAGAGAGCAGTCAATGAACGTGGCTCAGATTTCTTTCCTCCACGGATTTTATAGATGCGACTAAGTGCTTCGGTTCGAATTGCAAAATCCATAGTATTTTTGGTCATACCTTTCAATATTGTTGGTAAAGCGTAGGGTAATCGTAGGTTACCCGTCAAGCACGATTGAATAGGATTTGATATTATGTTAGCTGTAGGGCGATTTCTCTTCTTCTCCTCCTTTTAAAGAGAGCCGGCAGTGGCGTACCCGGCTCTCGTTGGTTAAGGAGAGCGCGTTCAACCCCTCTGATCACCCCTGGATAATAATATTTGATAGCACACGCGCTGGCGTAGATCCTTAAACCCCAGCTCGCGATACATGTTTAAAACCTCCAGCTTATCTCCCCAGGATTCCATTTCGATAATTGATTGTCCCTGGTCTCGGAGCCAACGAATGCCGATGAGCACCAGGGCGCGATACAAATCAAGGCGGCGATGTTGGGGAACGACCCCAGGTGCGTCGATATACCCGGTGGGCATGCCGTTTTTGAGGGTGCGCTCGGGGGATGGTTCCACACGAGTGATCCCTACAACCCTACCCTTTTCAGAAAAAACCAGGAAGAGCCCTTGCTGATTAAAGTCGAGCAACCAGGAAGCCATTTCCGCTTCGCTTACTTCGTGATGCCCCCATAACGGAATATAACTGAGGTTCATTGCCTCCGTCAGGGTGGAGATATTCTGGACTTCTGAATATGGACGCATGGTATAACCAAAAGGCCAGATCACTGGAGGTAAACGAGTGTCTGCAGTAAGTTGCAGCTCAGTATAAGCTCCCTGGATGATAAAACCATGTTTTTGCAAGAAACAAGGAGAGGTGGGGTGCTTGGGATTGGCATAAATTTGAATAGCAGGCGATTCGAGCTGTTGTGCCCGTTCGATAATCCTGGATAACAGCATACTCCCAATGCCCTGACGTCTCCAGGAGGGATGGACGATGATATTAGCATCGGTGATATTCGATCTGGGTGCGTGCCTGATGAGGGCTGAAGCAATCAATGATGCTGGATCATCAGGATCATCTATGACCCAACGATCCTTGAGCGGATCATACCCAGGAAGATCCAATTGTGAACGCAAAGATTGCTCGTTGATCTCAACACCATCCTGGTCAATTGCGTTTATTGTGTTATACAGGGATAATAAGCGGGTGATATCCTGCGCTGGTGAGAATGAACGAATAATCAGCTGGTTTAGATCCATAAGCTTCATCAGTAGTGCAAACCATGTTCCAGGTAGAATTTTAGTAAATTGAGTGCCTCGCCCCATCCAGTGGCGCAATTTGTCATTGCACGAAAATCGGACGGATTTGCCGTAAACCCATGCGGTCACGAAGGCTAACAATTGTACCACCGTCCATGGAAGTTAGATTTATCTCTACGGTTGTGGCTTCATCTGGATTGGTTTATCAGATTTAGGATTTCATGATAACGAAAGCAATCGGTGGTATGGTCGTTAACCATACCCACCGCTTGCATGTAAGCATAACAGATAGTAGGACCTACAAAACGAAAGCCTCGTTGGAGCAAATCTTTGCTCATTTTTCGGGATATTTCGGTTTCCGCAGGTATCTCACGTCCGGCAGCCCAGGCGTTAACGATCGGTTTGCCACCGACAAATTGCCACATATAGGCATCAAAACTGCCAAATTCTTGTTGAACTTGCAAAAACGCTTGAGCGTTCCGAATAGCAGCATTGATCTTGAGGCGATTGCGGATAATGCCTGGGTTGCCAAGCAGCTCAGCGACCTTTTGTTCGTCGTACTGCGCAATTTTCCGGGGATCAAAGCCGTCAAAAGCGAGATGGTAATTAGGGCGTTTACGCAGGATGGTATACCAGCTTAAGCCGGCTTGTGTGCCCTCCAAGACGAGAAATTCGAATAACAAACGATCATCATGGACAGGAACACCCCATTCCTGGTCATGATAAGCAAGGTAGAGGGGGTCATCAGTAGTAGCCCAGAAGCAGCGAGTTGGCATAGGATTAATTCCTTGAAAGAATGTTGGTGAGAATCAGGTGACGACGCTTTGAGAAATGATCCGATGGCTCAATATGATTAAGCAGTTTCTCACAGGTTGGAGCAGCGTACTTGAGCTCTTCATTGGCTAAAGGATCATCAAGCTCAGAAAGAATCAACAAGGTATAGTAATAGGGGAAATTACTCCACTTGCCTTTTCCATCGCGAAAATCAGCTAACCTGGAAAGGAAGTAGGCCAGATGAGGTTCAGAATCCTGCAAAGCAGATATATTCACATAACGCATATAAGCAAGGGTAAGCACTTTGCACTCACCTTTGGAGCAAAACTTACTGTAACAGGACGCAGCCATGCGTTGTTCAGCACATGAGATGGAATTACATATTGGTGGTGTATCCAACCCGAGCAGGATGAGAATCCTGGCACACTCGATAAGCTGAATGTGGCGATAGGCAAAATCTGTATGAAGTGGTTCGCCGGTAAATAACCTGGGTTGTGTCTCCGTCTCGGCAGCAAACGGGATGAAAAAACCCGAATTTGCACCAGATCGATTCTGGCGACTAATTATTAATGAGGCAGTGTCTTCACGTTGCTGAGCTGGGATAGATTTTTGATAGAAAAAAGTCTCAGCGGTGGCATCCAATGTGGCAGAAAGGTTGGTCGGGTAAATATTGATCATATCTCCTCCCTCATATCAGTTTTTTTATATCATAAATCTCATAATTGGACGAGTGGCAGAGCGACGCAACACTTCGCTAAAGCCTGCTTGCTTAAATGCAGACGATAACCCGGTATATACAAATACATCGGGAGCTTTGCCGTCTTTAGGCTCAACCGGATAGCCTTCGACGATCCTGGCACCATTAGCACTGGCATATTCTATAGCAGCTTTAATAAGCTGAACGGTCAAACCTTTGCGGCGGTGGTTTCGAGCGACAAAGAAGCATACGATAGACCAGACGGGTTGATTGTCAACCGGCTGTAGAATGCGTGAACGACTCAGTCTGGGGAATTCTTCGCGCGGAGCGATGGAACACCAGCCAACAGGCGCTGCATCAGAATATGCCAGGATGCCCGGGATGACACCTGAATCAACGAGGGCCTTCATGTTAAGCCGGTTAGGCTCGCCGGTTTGTGCTTCAAACTGTTTATTAGGTAGGCGCCAATACATACACCAGCATCCACAGCATGCACCACGTGGTCCAAATAATTTCTCGAGGTCTGACCAGCGTTCAGGGGTGAGTGGGTGGAAAGTAAACAAGTTAGTACGCCTCTTTCAAGAAGCTCAGGACAACTTCATTGAAAAGCTTTGGCTGCTCCAAAGGGATCATATGAGCCACTCCAGGGAATCCAACCTTACGAGCAAGCGGAATCTGACATTCCAGCTCATCTGCTGCAGCCAGTGTGCTACAGGTATCATATTCACCGACCAGGATGAGCGTCGGTTGATGTATCCCGCTGAGACGGTTAAAAGCAGGTGGTTCCAGTGGTTGGGGCGTGGCCTTCCCATCCTGGCGGGTGTAATTCGCCAAGACAATCTCGCGGATATAGTCGCGAGTGTGAGAAGGAGCACGCCCGACTGGCTGGGAAGGGCCATCTGCCCACATATGTACTTCAAGATCTGCTAGCTCATCAAATGCTTTCCTTTCCCATAATTCATCAGCATGGGTGAAAAGTTCAATCTCACGTCTAGCTTTTTCACTGTCATTGGGATGATATTCATATCCGCTGATACCAGCAGCAACGGGAATCAATGCAGTGACACACTCGGGATGCTCCAGGGTGAAATCGATGGCGATCTGTCCACCACGCGAGATGCCGATCACACAGGCCTGTGCTATTCCAAGGTGGGAAAATAAATCCAAAATGTCCTGGCGGTTCGAAAAACTGGTAGTTTCAGTGCGAGATTTACCGTAACCTCGGGTATCATAGCGGATTACACGATAATACTGGCTGAAGAGGTTGAACTGGTCATTCCACATGCTACAGTCGGCAACTCCAGCATGGATAAACAGTACCGGTTTACCACAACCAGTAACTTCGTAATAGAGACTACCGTGGTAAACAGGGGCAAAACCCGAGTCGTAATGCAGTGTATTCATCATATTCGTACCTCAAAATCGATTACAACAGCGAGAGCATGAAGATGCTGCAGGAAACTACTGAATACGCTCCCGACTATGTCGCAAAGAAGGCTCCTTGAACGAATCGATACGAATCCTGTTTATGCTGTTTCCAAGTTGATATATTCCAAAAGACAGTCTTGACGTTCATTGGTAGATTCATCAACGAAGATTGATTCAATGGCTTGTGGTCTGGAAGGTGAAACCAACGGATTGATTCTCTGTGGAGTGGTTATCATTGAAGCGGAATATTCATCCTCGTCGAAATCGTCTTCCTCTTCCTCTTCATCTTCCTCTTCATCTTCTTCGTCTACCTCATACTCATCATCGTCGTACTCGAATTCATCTTCATCTTCCTCATCTGCATCCTCCTCCGATTCGTCATTATCCCCATTTTTAATATCTTCCTCATCCAATTCCTCGTCCTCACTGATATCTTCATCGTCCTCGTTTCCGTCTAGTTCCTCTTCATCGTCCTCGCCCTCATCTTCTTCAAAATTTTCGCCTCCGTCACCTTCATTACCCTGATCGAGTGCATGCAACGAGTCATCTGTATCCAGAACATGCCCATCCCTGTATATTTTTATTTCGGATGGGGAAGCAGAGATCTCCATTGTCTCACACCATAGTTCGACACAGATGCCATTTGGGGTGCGAAAGGAAGCAATTGATATGGAGGAACCGGGGCAAAGTGGTTGAGGCTCCAGCTCAAAGGCTATGCCGCGATGTAAAAGTTCCTGAAAAATAGATTTAACATCCCTGACCATAAACTGGAGGCGGAAAGCATCGGGAGGGGTAGAGTGTCCATCATTATAGGTGGGCACAACGGCAAAGAAAAAATCGTTCTGAGGGGAGGTGAACATGGCATAACCAGAGTCCAGGGCATAGATGGGAAATCCAAGGACATCGATGAAGAAACCCACCTCAACTGCGAAGTCATCCACCCGATATTCCACACACTGTTTCCAGGATTGGCCCCAGGTAAAAGGAAATGGATTGGATGGGGGCTTCCAATGCTTCTCCCAATCAGCAGGAGCTTTGAGGCGCTCAGCTAAGTCTAAGCGGGCTTTGCCATAAGCGCGAATGCGAGGATTTGCAGGGTAATTTGTTAACATAATAAAATCTCCATCGGTTGTAATTTAATCATCCAAGGGTAAATCTGGAATCATTCCCCGTAAGTGGATTGGATCAGATCTGGAGCAGCTCAAAGGTCTGTGGATGGGCCTTCCCAGAGGTAGATTTTTAAGGATACGCGGTCGCGGTCGTCAAAAATAACTCCTTCAGCCTCAAGCAGCTCACGCTGATCGCTTCCGCCGCTACCCGGGCGAAGACTGACCTTACCCTGCGAGTTAATCACACGCTGCCAGGGCACGTCCTGTGGGCAGGCTGCCATGGCACCACCCACCCAACGGGCACCGAAGGCTAAATATGCCTTCGGGTCCATGCCCGGAGGAGGAGGTAGAAGCGAGGCGATCTTTCCGTAGGTGGAGACTTTGCCGGGTGGGATCTGGCGTACCAGCTCCCACACTTTTCGATTGAACTCTTCTCTTTTGGGTGGAGAGACGTAACGCTGTGCCTGACGAATGGCTGAAGGGGTCATCATTTCCGTCCTTTTTTGGTAGCATATACTATACCAGAACGAATGTTCTATGTCAAGTGAGTAATTACTCACTGCATACAGGAATTGGGAGTGAAGGCGGAGCAAAAAGAGACTGGATCGCATCAAAGGCCCGAACACCAGCCAATTCAGCCGTATCGATGACAGATGCCAACGCCGCATAGGTATC
>JBAQFX010000317.1:0-18106 GCA_049287485.1 Anaerolineales bacterium | reverse complement strand
CGCCGAGCATCGCCTGGCTCGCCTGGTGCAGTTGGGTATCCGCCAGGCGCGTTACTTCGGCAGGCGAAAAACCCTGTTCCAGTTGTTGATGGCCGCTACGGTGGCGAATTTGACCCTGGTAGCCACTAAAACCGGGCAGATGAGATCGAAAACTAGGGGAGAGTCTTCTTTTTTCGTCTGGTTTGGGGCGCTTCTGCAGCGTTTGTGCAAGCATTTTGTTTACTGGAGACCGCATTTTCGGTACGCTCTGTCCTAAAACTGGGTTTTCGGCTGAATTTCTAGTCTTAATATTTTGAATGAATTTATTAAAAAGCTCACTAGAAGCCTCCCACATCAACAATGCCTTTAGGCCATCCAGTGAATGAACAAAAGTGTAGATATGGTTATTGCTTGCAAGAAGGCTGGATTATCTCGCGGCTCATAATACAATATCCTAATCCTGTGTTTCAGATATATAAAGAATTCGAGATAAAATATTTTTGTCAAGCCAATGTAACTGTGTTTGGTACAAAACATGCAACCATGATGAATATGAAAATACGGGAATTCATCGTCAACTATCCTAATTAACGCGGTTAATGACTGCCTGTAATTCGACAGGCTTCCCTCCATCGCTACCAACCTCCATAACCTTTCACTGATCGTGGATACACTGGGCTCCGTCTGCCGGAATGTGTTTTTACCACTTTTTTCGCATCGGCTATTGGAGTGTGAATCATGGATACGCAACGTGAGGCCAAGCTGAATCAGGAAATAGACACCCTACGGGGTGAGCTCAAGTCCTATCAGTCCAGGGAAGCAGAATGGGAACGGGCTAAACAAGAACGCCAACAAATCGATATCACCAGGCGCAAGCAGGCGGAAGAGGAAATCCGCAAACTCAACGAGGAACTAGAAGGGCAAGTCCATGACCGCACAGCGCAACTCCAATCAGTAAACATACAACTTGAAAGCGAAATTACGGAGCGTAAGCGTGTAGAAGAGGCGTTGGGTCGCCGAATTTCCAATTTGTCCGCCCTCAATGCCATGGCGAACATCATCAACCAATCGCTGGACGTAGACGAGATCTTCAACCGGGCTATGGACGAATCATTGCGGCTGGTGGGTATTGAAGCGGGCAACATGCTGCTACTCGACAAAGAAGTTGGCGAGCTGGTGATGGTAGTCCATCGAGGCCTGAGCGAGGAATTCGTTCGCGTCTTCGGTCGAATGAAGCTGGGTGAGGGTCCGGCTGGGAAAGCAGCGCAAACAGGCCAGCTGGTCACCTTAAACAACCTGGCTGAGTACCCAGGAGTATTGCGTGCTTATGTCAAAAAGGAGCGTATACAGTCAGCAGCCAGTGTGCCACTCGTCGGGCATACCGGCATGATCGGAGTGATGAACCTGGAAGCGGTCAGCCCACACTACTTCGACGCCACTGGTCTGGAGGTTCTGGTCACCTTGGGGCAGCAAATTGGCATCGGGGTGGAGAAAGCGCGCCTTTACGAAGAGCTCCACCGACACAACCGCGAACTCTCAATTCTTTACGCAGTCAGCCAAGCCATAACAGAATCAATGGAACTGGAGAAATGCCTGAATAATGCCATTGATGTGACGCTGGAAGCCCTGGAAATTGAAATTGGTGGTATATACCTGCTGGAGCCTGACGGCAAGACGCTGATATTGCGCGTGGTGCGAGGCGTTTCAGACGAGACTGCCAGGAGCCTCCGCCAGGTTAAATTTGGAGAGGGCATGTCAGGACGGGCTGTCGCTGAGCAAAAGCTGCAGATGTTTCAGATCCAGGATTATCCTACAGTGCGATTGGCTCCCCACCTTCTTCGTGAGGGAATTCAATCGTCGGTGAGTATACCTCTCTTGTCAGCGGGTCAAGCCATGGGTGCAATGGAACTGTCAGCGCGCCATCCTCGCGCCTTTCTGCCGGAAGAACTGGCATTGCTGACAACTATCGGTCAGCAATTAGGGATTGCGGTGCAGAATAGACTACTATATGAGACGCTCCAGGGACGCACGGCGGAATTAGAAGAAGCCAACCAGGAGCTGGGAGCCTTCTCCTACACCGTCTCACATGATCTGCGCGCCCCGCTACGGGCGATAGACGGCTTCTCGCGCATTTTGCACGAAGAATATAACTCAGGACTCCCCGCTGAGGCTCAGCGCTACCTTAGCCTGCTGCAGGAAAACACCCAACGGATGGATCGTCTGATCGAAGACCTACTGGCTTTCTCGCATCTCAGCCGCAAACCACTGAACAAGCAGAAGGTGGCTCCAGTCAAACTGGTACGGGAGGTGCTGGTCGATTTGCGCGCTGAGCAGGAAGGGCGGCAAGTCGAATTTATCGTCGGCGACCTGCCTGCCTGCCAGGCAGATCCAATCCTGTTGAAACAGATCTTTGTCAATCTACTCTCCAATGCGCTCAAGTTCACGCGCAAGCGGGAGACAGCCCGCATCGAGATTGGGTGTGATACTTCCAAAAGCACCGAACCTACGCAAGGCTCTGGCGAAACCGTTTACTTCGTCAAAGACAACGGCGTGGGCTTTGACATGCAATACGCCGATAAATTGTTTGGCGTGTTTCAGCGCTTGCACCGTACTGAAGAGTTCGAAGGAACCGGCGTGGGGCTGGCCATTGTCCAGCGTATCGTCCACCGCCACGGCGGGCGCGTCTGGGCCGAGGCAGAAGTGGACAAAGGCGCTGCAATTTACTTCACTCTTGGAGGAGGCACACAATGATCAATAATTTTATCGAAATCTTGCTGGTCGAAGACGATCCCAATGATGTGGAATTGACACTCCGCGCTTTTAAGAAAAACAAGCTCACCAACCGCATTCACGTCGTGCGCGACGGCGCAGAGGCGTTGGAATTCCTCTTCGGTAGCGGGAATTCTGCGGAACGCAACCTCAACAACCCGCCGAAGGTGATCCTGCTCGACCTGAAATTACCCAAAGTGGACGGGATGGAAGTGCTGCGGCGCATCAAATCCGATGAGCGCACGCGTTCGATTCCCGTGGTGGTCCTCACTTCATCGGGTGAGCAGCGTGATATTGTTGAAAGTTACCGGTTGGGCGTCAACAGTTACATCACCAAGCCGGTGGATTTCAAGAAGTTTACCGAGACTGTGCGGCAGTTGGGTCTGTACTGGCTTCTGCTCAACCAACCGCCAATGCTTTGAGATTGTAGATATGAAATGTTAGATTGCAGATTTCTTATCGCAGAGTTTGTTATGCGTTCTTCATTTTACAATCTGCTATCTGCAATCAACAGTTTTAGGAGGTGATTATGTCCACTCCAATCCGCATTCTGATCGTCGAGGACCGGGCAGCTGACGCTGAGTTGATCCTGCACGAGTTGCAGCAGGCAGGTTTCGACTCAGACTGGCAGCGCGTGGAGACTGAGCCGGATTTCCTGGCGGGACTCGAAACAAACCCCGACCTGATCCTGGTTGACTGGTCGCTTCCGCAGTTCAGTGGTTTGCGCGTTCTGCAGTTGTTGAACGAATACGGTCAGGATATTCCCTTCATCATCGTCTCCGGTGTTATTGGCGAGGAGGCTGCGGTGGATGCCATTCGCATGGGCGCGGCCGATTACGTGATGAAAGACCGCCCGGCGCGGCTGGGACAGGCAGTGCACAACGTGCTGGAATACAAACAAGTGCAGGTTGAGCGCAGGCTCGCTGAAGAGCGCTTGCGTTACCAGGCCAATCTGCTGGCGAACGTGAATGACGCCATCATCGCCACCGACTCCCAATACCGGATAACCACATGGAACGCGGCAGCTGAGGCTCTTTACGGTTGGAAGTCGGATGAAGTCCTTGGACGAAATGTAATGGAAATCACGCGCACCGAATGGCCCGAAGAGAAGGTGGAGGCGATGAGGCGCACAATAGCCGAGGCAAAACGCTGGCGTGGTGAAGCGACTCAGGTGCGTAGAGATGGGTCACGGTTTTACATCGAGGCGTCTATCATAGTTCTCACCGATGATAGTGGGCAGATTACAGGATATGTCAGCGTGGGACGCGATATCACCGAACGCAAGCGGGCGGAGGATGTGCTGAGGGAGTCGGAAGGAAAGTACAGGACTCTTTTTGAAGGAAGCTCACAAGGTATCCTTGCAACCGATATTGAAACGAATCGGTTTATTGATGCCAATCCATCCATATGCCGGATGTTTGGATATTCAAAGGAAGAGTTGCTGCGGTTGGGAATTATGGAAATTCACCCTCAGGAGGCACAGGATGAGATCAAGTCTGGAATGGAGCGCCAGAAACAAAAAGGCAGATCACTGTCACCTGAGGTTCCATGTCTGCGGAAAGACGGCACAATCTTCTATGCCGACGTTAGCGGGGCAACGACAGTCATTCATGGGCGTAGATGCATCGTGGGCTTTTTCGTGGATGTGACCGAGCGCAAGCGCGCCGACCAGGCGTTGAAGGATAGTGAAAAAAGATTCCGGGATATTGCTGACAATGCCCAGGAATTCATCTGGGAGGTTGATGCACAGGGTAAGTACACATATGCTAGCCAAATGGTTGAAAAGGTCCTGGGTTACACGCCGCAGGAGATTCTGCATAAATATTTCTATGACCTTTTTCACCCGGAGGACAGGGAAGCGCTAAAGACGGCGGCGTTAACAGCTTTTGCTGCTAAACAGTCGCTTCGGGAATTTATCAACCGCAATGTGCATAAGAACGGCCAAACCATATGGCTTTCCACCAGCGCACTCCCTTTGCTCGACGACAAGGGAAACCTGCTTGGATATCGAGGAGCTGACACGGATATCACCGACCACAAGCGGGCGGAGGAGGCGCTGAGTCACTCGCATGAAGAGACCGCCCACGCCAACCGCATGCTGCTGGCCCTTGGTCAGGCAGCACAGGCCGTCCAGCGCGCCCACAAGATCGAGGACGTTTACTCTACAATCCAAAGCCAGGTTACCCAACTAGGCTACATCACTACGGGTTTCGAACTCGCAGAGGATGGTTACAGCCTGTACATCGCGCATGTCAGTAATAAGGCAGACCTGATACGCAAGGCCGAAAAAGCCACAGGTCTCTCGCTGCATGATTTCCGTTTCCGCCCGAAAGCGTGCAGCATCTACCAGCGAGTTCTCGCCGACAGGGAGACGGTCTTTGTCCCGGACATTACGCAAGCCGTGGCGGAAGCACTACCAGGCAAGCTGCGCCTCCTGGGTCGGACGATAACGAACTTACTCAAACTCGAGCAGGCCATCTTTACCCCGTTGGTGGTGGCCGCTCAACCGATCGGCATATTGTCCATCGCAGGCTCCAACCTGACCGAGGCAGACATTCCGGCCATCACGGCTTTTGCCAACCAGGCAGCCATCGCCTTAGAGAACGCCCGCTTGTACGAACGCACTCAACAGGAAATCACCGAGCGCAAGCGGTCGGAAGACGCCCTACGGGAAAGCGAGCAGAAGTACCGGACGCTAGTTGAGAACATTCCGCAAAAGATCTTTATGAAGGATCGGGAGCTCAAATATTTATCCAGCAATGAGAACTACACCCGCGATCTCGGTATTCAACCAGCAGATATCTTAGGAAAAACGGACTACGATTTCTACCCCAAGGATCTTGCCGAAAAGTACAGGGCGGACGACTTGAGGATCATCGAAACGGCGCAGCTAGAGGAGCTTGAGGAGAATTACCACCAGGAAGGCAGAGAAACATGGATCCACACCATAAAGACACCGGTAAAGAACGAGAACGGTGAAATCGTTGCTCTTCTCGGCATTTTCTATGATATCACCGAGCGTAAACGAGGGGAAGAAAAGTTGGAGGAGGAACGGATCCTCTTGCGGACGCTGATTGACAATCTTCCAGACCGAATTTATGTTAAGGATGTTCAAGGCCACAAAATCGTATCGAACAGGGCAGACTGGCTTGCATCTGGGGGAAAAACGATGGAAGATATCATCGGAAAGACAGACTTTGATGTTTATCCGCCTGAATTGGCAGAGGCCTACTGGGCTCTTGATAAGGCGGTAATGGATTCCGGAATATCTATCATCAATCGTGAAGAATCCGGGCTCGATTCCCAGGGCAACTCGGTCCAGATATTGACTTCCAAGGTACCGCTACGCGATGGCAATGGAAGAGTAGTAGGACTGGTGGGTATCGGCCGGGACATCACCGAGCGCAAGCAGGCGGAACTGGCACTACAGGATAGCGAGCAGAAATACCGCCTGCTAGTGGACAATGCTAGCGAAGCCATCGTCGTAGCTCAGGATGGCATACTGAAGTTCGTTAATCGCATGGCGATTGACCTAACCGGCTATTCGGAGCAGGAATTAACTTTGCGGCCTTTTTCCGAGTTCATTCATTTGGATGACCGGGGCATGGTGATAGAACGTTTTCTGAGCCGGATCAAGGGCGATGTGAATATACCCAAATATTCTTTCCGGTTGATGGCACGCGATGGCAAAATCAAATGGGTAGAGATCACTGCCGTATTGATTGACTGGGAAGTCAAGCCCGCCACATTGAATTTCCTTACCGACATCACCGAGCGCAAGCAGGTGGAACTGGTGCGGGAGGTGCTGTATACCATCTCCCAGGCGGCGGTCACCGAGAATCTTGAAGACTTCTATCTCTCTTTCCATCACGCCCTCGGCAATCTGATGCCTGTGGACAACTTCTACATCGCGTTGTACGACCCTAAGGCTGACCTGATCAGTTTTCCTTACGCCGTGGATGAACATGACGAATCCTTCGCACCCCAAAAACCAGGCCGCGGTCTGACCGAATACATTCTTCGCACCGGTCGCCCATTACTGGTCGATAGGAAGGGGTTTACACAACTTGTCCAGCAAGGCGAAGTAGATCTGGTGGGTATCGATTCAGTGGAGTGGCTAGGAGTGCCATTGAAAGTGGGCGAGAAGATTTTCGGTGTGATAGCCGTACAGAGTTACACTGAGAGCGTGCGGTTCAGTCAGGCAGATATGGAAGTACTTGGGTTTGTCTCCTCTCAAGTGACTACCTTCATCGACCGCAAACTGGCTCAACAACGCATTGCCGACGCACTTGAATTCAACAATACACTTATTAATTCATCCTCCGTGGGCATCAGTGCTTATAATGTTTCCGGACAGTGCATTTTGGCAAACAAAGCCATCGCCAGTATCCTTGGTGCGACCCGCTCACAGATTCTGGGTCAGAATTACAAGCACATTAAATCCTGGAAGAAATCAGGGCTGCTTGAGGTTGCTCGCGAGGCGGCAGCCAGCGGCAAAGAAACACGGCGGGAAATCCATACAAAGAGCGAATTTGGAAGAGAAATCTGGCTAGATTGCCAATTTACTCCTTTTGTTTCTAATGGAGAACCGCACTTACTTCGAATAGTCGAGGATATTTCCAACGCTAAGCAGGACGAGATTGCCCTGCAGGCTTACGCGATTAAACTCGAGCAGAGCAACCGCGACCTGCAGGAGTTTGCCTACGTTGCCTCTCACGACTTGCAGGAACCCCTGCGCAAGGTGCTGGCCTTTAGCGACTTGATAATAAACGAATATGGAGATGCGGTCGACGAAACCGGGCGCGACTACCTGAATCGCATGCAAGGTGCCAGCCAGCGCATGCAGACCTTGATCACCGATCTGTTGAACTTCTCGCGTGTGGAAACACGCGCCCGACCCTTCATAGAAGTTGACCTGAACACAGTTGCTCAGGAAGTGGTATCCGACCTGGAGAATTCCATCGAGCGTACCCAAGGCCGCGTGGAAATCGGCAAACTGCCCACGATCGAGGTCGATCCGACCCAGATGCACCAGTTGCTGCAAAATCTTATTGGGAATGGCTTGAAATTCCGCCACGAAGGATGTTCTCCGCTGGTCAAGGTATCTGCTAAAATCAATGGAGACACCTGTCAGATCTCAGTCGAAGACAACGGCATCGGCTTTAACATCCAGTATCTCGATCGCATCTTCAAACCTTTCGAGCGCCTGCACAGCCGGGAAGAATACGAGGGCAGCGGCATGGGGCTGGCCATCTGCCGCCGTATCGTCGAACGGCATGGTGGGAGTATCACCGCCACCAGCACTCCTGGAGAGGAATCTACTTTCATTGTTACCCTGCCCATCCATCAATCCAAAGGAGATAGTTCCCATGAGTGAGAACATACCACCCGTTACCTTTCTGATGGCTGAGGATGATCCCGACGACCGTGTACTGATCAAAGAAGCCTTTCGAGAGAACCAAGCGACGAATAGCATACACTTCGTTAAAGACGGCGTCGAGCTGCTGGATTACCTGCGCCGGCAGGATAAATATACCAACCCGGCTGACGCACCCGCTCCTGACTTGATCCTGCTCGACCTGAACATGCCGCGCAAAGATGGCCGCGAAGCCCTCGAGGAGATCAAAACCGATCCGCATCTGAGGCACATCCCGGTGGTAGTGCTGACCACTTCTAATTCCGAGGAAGATATCATGCGAAGTTATGATGTTGGTGCCGCCGGCTTCATCACAAAACCAGTGAAATTCGGTGGGTTGGTTGACGCCATCCAAGGATTGAAGCAGTATTGGGAGCAGGTTGTGCGCCTGCCTGCAAAGGATACTTGAAATGAATAAAGAGATGCGACACCAAAACCGGTCAATTACCATCCTGATGGCAGAAGTAAACGCATCCCAGGCGCTATACCTGGCTAAACAACAAGGAAGCAACCGGGTAGTTCGCTTCCACGCGGGTCAGGCAAAGGGAGATCGTTAAAATGGGCACTGACCCAATTCGCGCCTTGCTGATCGAGGATGATCCCGATGACGTCCTTCTGTTGAAGGCATCCCTGGCAAAAGCCAAAGCGGTCAAGATCAAGCTGGCGCACGTCGACCGTCTTTCCGAAGGTCTTAAACACATCGCTGAACAGGAAGTTGACGTGATCTTGCTGGATCTCAACCTGCCAGATAGCCGCGGGTTGGAGACACTTAACGCCATCATCAAAGGGTTCCCCAAGAAGCCAGTTGTGGTGCTCAGCGGCCTGGCAGATGATTTCACCACCCTCGAAGCGGTCAAGCGAGGCGCGCAAGATTACCTGGTCAAGGGTGAATTCAGCGGCCTTATGCTGGCACGCGTCCTGCGTTATGCCATCGAGCGCAAGCAGGCAGAGGCTATATTACGCGCAAGTGAAGCCAGATATCGCGCCCTGGTGGATACTTCTCCCGATGCCATTACCCTGACCGACCTGGAAGGGAAACTGGTGCTGTGCAATCAGCAATCGGCGCGCTTGCTAGGCTTTGAAAATTCCGAAGCCATGCACGGCATTAATGTCTTTGAGTTGGTTGCTCCGGAAGAGCGGCAGTTGACAGCACAGAATGCCCAGGAGACGCTCGAAGCCAGTAGCATCACGAATACCAAATACACCCTGCTACGCAAGGATGGCAGCCGTTTTCAAGCAGAACTCAGCGCCGCTCTCATTCGCGACACCGAAAGCGCTCCCGTAGCCTTTATTATTGTCATGCGCGACATCACCGAGCGGATACGAGCGATGGAAGCGGAGAAGCGGCTCTTGCAATTGAAGGAAGAATTCATAGCCAATGTGTCGCATGACCTGCGAACTCCGTTGTTTAGCCTGATGGGATATTTGGACCTCCTACGCAACGGGAAAGTGAACGATTCTGACGTGCAGAATGAGTTCCTGACACGGGCATCTCTGGATGCAAATCGCCTATTGGATATGGTGAATGAGTTGTTAGATTTTTCTCTATTGGAGAGCGAGCATTTGTTGTTGAACTGGGACGAAGTAGATCTGGGCGCGGTCATCTTGGATGTCCTGCAATCATTTCGATTACAAGCAGATGCGAGGCGGATTTCTATCAGGTCTGCCTCAATAAGTCCATCTTTGATTGCCGAAGTGGATCCATCGCGTTTGCGACGCGTGTTGATCAATTTGGTGGAGAATGCCATCAAGTTCTCCGAAGCAGGCAGCGAGGTTTTAGTTACGGGGGAGTTGAATAATGGAAATATTGTCATCAAAGTTATTGATCATGGATGTGGTATTCCTGAAAATGATCTACCAAGGTTGTTTAACAGATTCTACCAAGTTAGCCGCGTCCTCAAAAAGAATGCCAGTGGAATAGGACTGGGGCTGTATATTTCTAAACAAATTATAGAAGCTCACGGAGGGTCCATTGCCGGGAAGAGCCAATTGGGTGCAGGAAGCTCATTCACCGTAACCATCCCCGTGAAAAAAAAGGAGGTGATCTATGGCTGAACATACCAACATGGGTGCCAAGATCCTGGTTGTAGATGATGAGCCGAATGTGTTGCACATGATTGGTTATGCATTGCAAGCTGAAGGTTATGAGGTTGTCGTTGCACAGAATGGTGCAGAAGCCTTAAGCAAAGCCCAAACTGAGGCACCGGATCTAGTCATCCTGGATGTTATGATGCCAGACATGAGCGGCATAGAGGTTTGTGAACAACTGAGGAAGAGTCAAGAGACCCTCAATTTACCTGTCATCATGCTTAGCGCCAAGACGCAAGTCGCTGACAAGGTCAGTGGTCTTGAAGCCGGTGCGGATGAATATCTCACCAAACCAATTACTCCGCAAGAACTCATCGCTCGCGTAAAGGCTCTCTTAGGGCGTTATCACCAAGTGGGCCGTCCGCTACCCCAAAAACCTGGTAAGGTATTGGGTTTCATGGGTGCCAAAGGGGGTGTCGGCACAACAACCGTTGCTCTGAACGTCGCCACTGCACTTGTCACGCAGGAAAAAATGGTGATAGCTGCAGAAATCAGGCCCAGCTATGGGACATTCTCGGCTCAATTAAACCTGGTTCAGCCTCAAGGCCTGGTCAGTTTGCTTGAACTCGAACCTGGAAATATCGGTGAGCGTGATGTTCGGTTGCATTTGATCGATCTTCCATCGGGTTTGAGGCTCCTGGTTGGTCCACAAATTGTGGCTGAATATCGATGGATTGAACCTCCACATGTGGATAAAATTATCTCAATAATTACCTCGATAGCAGATTACACAATCCTTGATTTACCCTGCCATCCCTCGAGCGCTAACCAGGCAGCCATTCGACGTTGTGATTTGGTCGCATTAGTAGTCGAACCCGAATCAACGGCTCTAGCTTCGGGAATCCTTGCCATAGATCAAATGAGGTCATGGGGAGTGTACGGGGATCGAGTTGGCGTAATCGTTGTCAACCGTGCACCGCTCACTACGCCAATTAAAATCGATGAGTTCAGAACTGCGTTGGGGCATCAGGTCATCGGAGTTATCCCCATAGCATCGGATGCTATAACCGCAGCACAGCGCGCGGGATTACCTGTTGTTCTCCACCGACCTGATAGTGATGCCTCGAGGGCCTTTATCGACATAACCAAAAGGATATCAGCAGCCACAGGCTGGTTCAGATGAATCAAATCCATGACACCTACATCCCCTTCTCCGAGGAGCGAGGCTTGATTACTATGGCCACATTTATAAAAACCACTTTTTATGGGACTGACATCCAGGCGCGCATCAGGCAAGTACAAACCCTCTCGCCCTTTCTCTGGTGATTGGCAATGTATACTTTGAATCTAAAGCACCGCGCTCCCTCGAAGAACTGCTGGTCGAAATTGACCGATTCTCTATGTGAAAAAGTGTGATTAACGGAATGGACGAAATAATCCCTGATATAATCCAAATCCTGCTGATCGAGGACGATCCTGACGACGTCCTGCTGTTGAAAGGATCTTTAGCAAAGGCTAAAGCGGTTAAGATCAAGCTGGCGCACGTCGACCGTCTTTCCAGCGGCTTGATTCAGCTTGCTGAGCAGGACTATGACGCGATCCTGCTGGACCTCAACCTGCCTGACAGTCGCGGGCTGGAGACACTTACCAGCATCATTAAAGATTTCCCTCAGGTACCGATTGTGGTGCTCAGCGGCCTAGCTGACGAAGCCACAACCATCGAAGCGGTCAAGTTGGGCGCTCAAGATTACCTGGTAAAGGGTGAAATCAGCGGATTAATCCTGACGCGCGTCCTGCGTTATGCTATAGAGCGTAAACGAGCTGAGACTGAAGCCCGCCGCCTGTCTTCCTTTCCAGAGCTCAATCCCACCCCGATTTTAGAAATTAGCATGGATGGCGAAGTCATCTATGCGAATCCAGCTTCGTTGACAACGCTAGCCCAGATAGACGTGACAGATCCACGCGCTTTCCTTCCGGATGATTTCGTCGATATACTGAAATCAGCAGATGCCGACAACACCCAATTCCGCCGGATCATAGAGGTCAGGGAGCGGAAGTTCGGGGAAACCGTCTACTACACGCCCGAATTTCAGTCCTTGCGGCTGTATGCGCGTGACATCACGGAGAGTATCAAGGTAGAGGAGGCACTGCGCGAAAGCGAACAACGCTACCGCACGCTGATTGAAAACCAGGAAGAAGGCATTGCCTTACTGGATAATAAAGCCAGCTTCTTCTTTGCCAACCAGGCGGCTGATAGGACCTTCGGTGTTCAAACTGGCGGGTTGTTCAGACATAATTTACAAGAATTTCTTATGCCGGAGCAATTTGTAGTGGTAGCAACCGACATGGAAAATCATTTGCTGGGAGAAAAGACCTCTTACGAACTGGAAATTACGCGCCCGGATGGGAAAAAACGCAACTTGCTGGTGACGGCCACCGCTCAATCTGCTCCAGATAAGACTACGAACGCTATCTTTTGCATTTTTAGAGATATCACGGAACGTAAGCAGGCTGAACTGGCCCTCCAAAAGCTCAATGCTGAATTGGAGCAGCGCGTGGACGAGCGCACTGCTGAATTAAGTACCGCTAATGCAGCCCTGGCACGCGCCTCGCGCTTAAAGGATGAATTCCTGGCCAGTATGAGCCATGAACTGCGTACCCCGCTCACCGCTGTTCTCAACCTTTCAGAAGCTTTACAAGAACAAACGTATGGCCCTTTAACCGAGAAACAATTCAAGTCATTGCGTACCATTGAAGAAAGCGGACGGCATCTGCTGGGTTTGATCAACGATATCCTCGATCTGTCACAGGTAGAAGCCGGGTACCTGAACCTGAAAATCGATGAATGTTCAGCGGTAGATATATGCCAGAGCAGCTTACAATTGGTCAAGGGCATGGCGCAGAAAAAGCATCAGAATATCTCTTATGTGAGCAGTCCAGAAACCTTTCAACTAAGAGCCGACGCACGCCGTCTGAAGCAGATGTTGGTTAACCTGTTGAGCAACGCGATCAAATTCTCGCTGGAAGGCGGCCTCATAGGCCTGTTAGTAGAAGCCGATGATATCGCCAAGGTGGTGCAGTTTACCGTCTGGGATAACGGAATTGGCATCGCCACAGAAGATTTGCCCAAACTATTCCGACCATTTACTCAACTGGATAGTGGTCTGTCACGCCAACAGACCGGCACTGGTCTGGGCCTGGCGTTGGTCCAGCGCATGGCCGACCTGCATGGTGGAAGTGTGCGCTTAGAGAGCACACCAGGCCAGGGCAGCCGTTTTACCATCATCCTTCCGTGGATCACCACACCGCTGGATTACATGCCGCCCAGCAAGCGAACCACTGGCTTTCTGCGCCACCAAACGCAACCATTGATTTCGCAGTCAATGGCTTCTGATACTCCTCCCTTGATTCTGTTAGCCGACGACAACGAAACCAGCGTCAACACTTATTCGGATTACCTGCAAGCCAAAGGTTTCCAGGTAGCAGTGGCTCACCACGGCGAAGAGGCCATACGAATGGCAGAGAAGCTTTATCCGGACTTGATATTGATGGACATTCAGATGCCTGGCGTAGATGGTCTGGAAGCCACGCGACGCATCCGCAAGCATCCAGATCAGCATATCGCTACGATTCCGGTGATTGCCCTCACCGCCCTGGCCATGCCTGGAGATCGTGAGCTCTGCCTGGAGGCGGGTGCCAATGAGTACTTAAGCAAACCGGTAAGCCTGGCGGTATTGATACGAGCCATCGAGACCCAATTGGCGCGTGCAATACCGTTGCAGACCAGCTAACCGGAAGGTTAAGGAGACTAATATGCAATCCATGAACACCGTACTAATTATCGACGATGAACCAGCTGCGCGTGAATCGTTAGAAGCGCTCCTGACAGCTGAGGGTTACCAGCTAGAATTTGCTATGGATGGGATACAAGGATTAGCCCGCGCTGCAGAACTCTACCCTGATATTATCTTGCTGGATGTGATGATGCCGGGTATCGATGGATTTGAAGTCTGCCGCCGTTTACGGGAAGATCCAATCCTGGCAGAAGTACCCGTGGTAATGATTACGGCCTTGGACGACCAAGCCTCACGTCTACACGGCATCGACGCTGGCGCGGATGATTTCATTTCCAAGCCATTTGACAAATCCGAACTGCGGGCACGCGTGCGTGCCATTTGCCGCCTCAATCGCTACCGTTTGCTGCTGGCGGAGAGGATTCGCTTTCAATGGATCATTGAGCAATCCCAGGAAGGCTACATCGTGCTAAATCAGGCAGGAAAGATTCGCTATGCAAATCCACAAGCCCAGTTATATTTGAACCTGCCGGGGGAGACCAGCGACCAGAACTTTATTGATATGATCCATCAGCAATACCGGTGCGAACCGGAGGCCTCCTGGCGGGAATGGGAAACCCAGGCTCTGCCTTTGACACCGAATTATCTAGTGCGTCCAGAAACAACCTCCGCCAGAGCCTTCTGGCTGCAAGCCGATGAGCTGGGATTGCCTGAGAGTGCTCGCATGCGGCGTGTGGTGCGCCTGCGCAATGTGACCGAAGCCATTACAAAACAGTGTGATATGCGTCGTGCTGAAACCATGCTGAGGCATAAATTGGTCACACCCGTATCCATCGCATATATGAGCGTGGGACTGCTTAAAAAGGTATTAGTCCAGACACCCTTGCCCGTCAATGAGATGGTCCAAATGGTTTCGCAAGCAAGTAACAGCCTTGAGCATCTCATCCAGGAAATGAAAGACGTTTTCCAATATATAGATGCGCCGGTGCTGGCCCAGCTTGGACAGCGGGTCTCGCTGCTACACTTGGAAAGCATGGTATCCTCATTGGCTAAAAAACTGAAGCTGGAAAAAGTCGCGGTCACATTGCCTGCCCCTCTTCAGGAAAAGCGTTTGACCATCGCCGAAACAGCGCTTGAAACGATCCTGTGGGAGATTCTGGAGAACGCCAAGAAATTCCATCCCCAGCAAGCCCCGCAGCTTGATGTCATTGTTAGTACCGACTTGCAAAATCCACAGGTTATCCAATTGCAGGTTCGCGATGACGGCATCTCCCTTTCTCCGGAACAGGTAAAGTGGGCAGTGATGCCCTATATCCAGAGCGAAAAGTATTTCACCGGCGAAGAGCACGGCATGGGATTAGGCTTGTCATTAGTAACTACCCTGGTCTGGCAAGCCGGTGGCAGCGCCAGGCTGTTCAACCGGAATGATCAGCCAGGCGTTGTGGTAGAGTTGGTTTTACCACTGGCTGATGGATAGGCTGAAACGGTGCACCTGCTAATGTTGGTGGCTCGCTATGGAGGCGACGAGTTCACCGTTGTGTTGCTGGAAACATCAACCAACCAGATCCTGCGGAGGGCGCAATGATTATGGAAATGCGTCGATGTGCAATCAATTCAGGTAAATAAAGAAAAAAGACTGTCTAAGAATGTTTAAGTCACCATCAGCATCAGTAGCAAAATATCGGGGTAATACCGATTCCGGCAAAGCGCACATCAAAGCCGCTGACCAGGCACTCTACCGGGTAATGCACCAGGGGTGCAACCGTGTAGCTCACTTCCACGCTGGACAGGGAAAAGGAGGGGGATCAAAATGACATCAGACACAATTCGCGCCTTGCTGATCGAGGACGATCCCGATGACGTCCTCCTGTTGAAAGGATCTTTAACAAAGGCCAAAACGGTTAAGATCAGGCTGGGACACGCCGACTGTCTTTCCAGCGGCTTGATCCAGCTTGCTGAGCAGGACTATGACGTGATCCTGCTGGACCTCAACCTGCCAGACAGCCGCGGGCTAGAGACACTTACCACTATCATTAAAGAATTCCCCAAGATGCCAGTTGTGGTGCTCAGCGGACTAGCCGATGAAGCCACAACAAGTGAAGCGGTCAAGTTGGGCGCGCAAGATTTCCTGGTCAAGGGTGATTTTAACATCTCCATGCTGGTACGCGTTTTAAACTATGCCATCGAGCGTAAGCAAGCCACAGAAGATATTCTCCGTCAATTAAACCACCTGGCTGCGTTGCGTGAGATTGACCGCGCCATCACCGGCAGCACGGACATGCAACTGGCGCTCAATAAAGTGTTGGTGCACACCGCTACCCAATTGGGCATAGATGCTGCTGATATCCTGCTGCTTGATCCGCATACTCAAGTTCTCGAATATTGCGCTGGGCGCGGTTTTCGTACAGAAGCCTTGCAACACACACACCTGCGTTTGGGTGACAGTTACGCTGGCAGGGCAGCTTTGGATCGAAAAATAGTGCATATTCCAGATCTTCAAGGTCGCACGACGGACTTCTTGCGTTCGCCCACATTTTCTCAGGAAGGCTTTGTCTGTTATTTCGGCATCCCTTTAATCGCCAAGAGCGAAGTCAAAGGTGTTCTGGAGGTCTTCCATCGTTCCGCGCTCAATCCGGACGCAGAATGGCTGGATTTCCTGGAAACACTGGCCGGGCAGGCTGCGCTTGCTATTGATAATAGCCAAATGTTCGATAACCTGAAGCGCTCCAACTTGGAACTGATGCAGGCCTATGACGCCACCATCGAGGGTTGGTCTAAGGCTATGGACTTGCGTGATAGGGAAACAGAAGGCCACACCTTGCGTGTTACCGAACTCACCGTGCGGCTGGCGCGCACCATGGGCTTGAGCGAAGCTGATATCATCCACTTCCGTCGCGGAGCCCTATTACACGATATGGGCAAGTTGGGCGTACCCGACGACATCCTGTTCAATCCCGCTACGCTTACTGAAGAGGAATGGGCGATAATTAAACAGCATCCGCAGTTTGTCTTAGACATGCTCTCGCCCATCGCCTATCTACGCCCGGCCTTGGATATTCCCTACTGCCATCATGAGAAATGGGATGGAACGGGCTACCCGCGGGGCTTGAAAGGTGAGCAAATCCCGTTGGCAGCGCGAATCTTCAGCGTCGTTGATGTATGGGATGCCCTCTTATCGGACCGACCTTACCGGGTTGCATGGCCCAGAGAAAAAGTGTTAGATTATATTCGTGAACAGTCTGGAAGGTACTTCGATCCAGAGATAGTGAATATTTTCTTGAGGTTAGTGTTGAGTGACGAGCACATTGGTGACGGCTCTTCCTGCTAAAGAGTGGGAGCTTCTTGGGCAACGCACGATGTAATCACCCACGTTGGCGCCCAGTCCCTGCGTCCCAGGGATAAAATATTACCAAATAGCACCGTAAAGCCCCCTGCTTTAGCAGTGGGGATATAAGGCGCAAGCCTTGATAAAGATAGAACATGGTTGTATATCATTATGCCATTTCTTTAAGTACAAGCTGAAGGTTAATTAATCGAGTAGGGAGCGGGGGCTAACCACTCCCTACTCGATTAAAGGTAGACCCGAGAAAATCGGGTAGAAAACTAAAAATTGATCCTAAATGAGGGAGTTTTTACGCGGTTTTTAAGCCAGTTTTAAAGCCTCCTATATGCCATAATCAGATTTGACCAGACTAAACTGGTCTCAAATAAATAAGATGTACTCATGAAAGGCTTGATTTATCGCACAACAATGTTTGCCGGGAAGATCGACCGAAGACAAATTCAACTGATCCTGCTCGTCCTCAGTCTATCGTTGTTGGTGATCGGGGCAGGCGCGCCGGGTGGAAGCGGGCTGGGGAATCAAGGAAACGAAGGGTAAAACCACAATATTCTTGAGTTTGCTTTCTGGAAGTTCTCTATGCCAGCGTACTTTTATAAATCCAACATTTTGGACGTACAGCCGGTTGTCTTTGACCTGCGCTCCGTCTCCTGGTTTGTAATTGACAGAGTTGAAGCGGGATGCTTTTTTGAAACGTGGAAACCTGCGCTTGCCTTTGAAAAACTGCTTATATGTCGGGTCCAAACGGCGAAGTACCTGTTGACCTGCACTCATATTGAG
>JBAQFX010000316.1:0-2397 GCA_049287485.1 Anaerolineales bacterium | reverse complement strand
GATTATTGGATGAGATAGAAGCAGTGACTGGGATGCACCGCAAGGTCATCATTCGGTTATTAAATGGGCGATTATCCAGGAAGAAGCGACGTCGGGAACGAGGCAGGGTATATGGGGTCGAGATCAGTGACGCCGTACGGGTGATCGCCCGGTGCCTGGATTATCCATGTGCGGAACGTTTACAGCCGAACCTGGTGTGGATGGCGCGACATCTGCAAATGCATGGAGAGCTGAGAATAGGGGAGGAGATTCTGGAGAAGTTGGGAAAGGTCAGCATATCCACTCTGAAGCGGATCTTCAAGCAGATGAGGCGCAGTGAAATCAAACTAGCCTTACGGCGGCCAAGGCGATCCCAGGCTAACAGCTTGCGGAAACCATATCCGATGCAAAAGATTGCCTGGGATATTCCTGAAGCAGGGCATTTTGAAGTGGATTTAGTGCATCATTGTGGCGAAAGCGCTAACGAGGAGTATATTCATACCTTACAAATGGTCGACATTGCCACAGGTTGGAGTGAAATAGTGGCAGTCTATGGGCGTAGTTATCGAGTGATGGCCAATGGATTTGATTATGCGTTAGCCCGATTACCCTTTGAAGTGCAGGAAATCCATCCAGATAATGGCGGAGAGTTCTTCAATCACCACTTGTTACGTTACTGGAAGGAGAAGGTTCCCGATCTGCAATTGTCTCGCAGTCGTCCTTATCAGAAAAACGACAACCGCTTTGTGGAAGAGAACAATCACAGCCTGATAAGAACCTATATCGGACATGACCGTCTGGACACGCAAGCCCAGCTCAAGGTCTTACGCCAGTTATACGAGAAATTGTGGCTATATCATAACTTCTTCCAACCGGTCATGCGCCTACAAGAAAAAGAATATGTCTCTTCTCTGCAATATCGTCGAAAATATGACCAGGCCAAAACCCCCTTCGATCGCCTGAAAGAGAAAAAATTCTGAAAGAAAATACCCAGCATCAATTGGAAGTCCTGCGTAACCAGACTAATCCGATGACTTTACGAAACCAGATCGATGTGCTGATCTCCCACTTGCTTTCATTACCAACCCTGGACCGTACGGAAACCGTCAATGTCTTTGAAACTCTGATTAAGGAGGCGCAAGCTTCAGTAACATTATCAATTGATCCAACGACGCCCTTTCGGTAACATTATCTTTTGAATTGACAGGGACATCAGAGATCGAGGAATTTTTGGAAGCAAAGTTCTAGGCGACCGGTATATCTAATATGGCACTAATATCTGGGAAAAGCCTGCCTCCTCCAATTGCCAGAAAACAGGATCAGGGTAAGGGAAACCAACGGCCTACAAACTCGCTAGCAGATCATGCCTTTATCACCTGCAGCGTACGCTTGCGACGCTGGGGGCACCAGGTGACCTTGATTACTGATGTATCAAAGTAATGATCTACCATGATATTGATAATGGCCGATTGATGCTGAGGTCGCCAGAGTATCGATTACGATCATCACATACACGGTGAATAAAGTCCCTCCTAGCCTCTGGAAGACCCTTTGTAAACTTGTCATTGTATTGCTGTGGCGATCTCATTCTCCTTCAACTAAATAAAGGATCGGTTAATAAATTTTTGAATTTCCTCATGATGAAAAGTCTTTAACTGTTCCGAGGGATGGTTTAATCTTGGGTATAAAAAATACACCAATAGTCCTTTCTCGGCATGCAAGCGATTTTCAGATTGGTCAAATATGATCGACCTTGGATGATCCATGACCTCATCAGTAGCTTCTACACCTCGAGAAGCCGGCAGGCAATGCATGAATTTGCAGTGAGAGGGTGCCTTCTCAAACAGCTGGCGATTGACCTGATAAACTGGCATAAATGCAGCTCTACGTTCAGGAATCTGATCTTCTTGCCCCACCCACCACCACAAATCGGTATATAGATAATCCGCGTGATTTACTGCTGCTAGAGGATCCTCGGTCAAGGTAACCGTTCCACCTGATTCAACACAATTCTGCTTTGCCCATCCCACCCATTGGTCTGGTGCCTGATATTTCTTCGGGGCAGCCTGGGTGAAATGCATCCCCATCCGGGTGGTGATGAGCATCAGAGAGCTGAGTACATTGGTAGCATCTCCAATGAAAGTGACCTGGCAATCTTCTAATTTTTTACCCTCCGGCATATGCTCGATCATGGTCAGGAGGTCGCACACCACCTGCGTGGGGTGGTTGTAATCAGTCAAGCCATTGATCACAGGTACTGTGGCGTACTTTGCTAGGTCGAGGATGGTATCGTGCTTAAGCGTGCGTGCCATGATGCCATCACACATACGTGATAATACCTGGGCGGTATCATAGAGTGATTCACGTACACCAAGGTGGATCTCCCCAGGTTTCAAGTACAGCGCATGACCCCCAAGC
>JBAQFX010000315.1:0-2631 GCA_049287485.1 Anaerolineales bacterium | reverse complement strand
GTCATAGGTGATGGCATCACAGTTTAGGTCAATGCTGGGAGCCCAGGCCAAGGTGGTGGTGATGGGTTGGTTCAAGGCAGCATCGATTGGTGATGGAGAGTCGGGAAGGCTGGGTGGTGCGTTGTTTACTTCCACTAGTGCTGTACGAGTGATTGTTTCTGCAATCCCGTCAAACAATTCTGCGGTGTTTAGAATATCTGATCCAGCAGCTAAACATTGGTTCACTGATACAGAATAAGTGATAGTTATGGGTTGATTTTGAAGCACTTCTCCTGTCCAGAGGATTTGACTATCGTTATATATCGGTATGCCCTGCGTAGCTGTTAAATATCCTGTCCACGTCACGCTAGACGGTAGAGAATCTGTTAAGGTAGCTGTGGTAGATAGGCAGCTATTATCTACTCGAAGCTGATAATTAATCACATCACCTGGAAATGCCTGATCAATAGAAGCGGTTTTCTTTGAAGGACTCAAGTCGACCATTGGAGTAAGATAAAAATCTTGGGTAGTGATGGTTCCAGAAATGACACTTACCTCAGAAGACTGGTTTTGATAACATGCAGCACTGGCATTGAGGGTGTAGCTGCCAGGAGAGATCACACGGTGGTAATCACCTATCTCAGGATCGGTGAGGATGGTATTGGGAACGTCCCTACCGACCAGGGTGAGTGTGGCATCCAGGGAAGTGCTATCGCGGGCGTCCAGCACCTCTCCATTCAAGCCGGTCCAGGCTTGCTGCATCCACCATAGCATGGCCTCGCGATTGTGCTCCCAGTAGGAGTCCATCTGGTTGAAGGGTGGAGACTTGGTGAAGGAAATTTCAAGGGTGACATGGTGCTCTCCGCGATAGTTGTAAGCCCAATCTTGCATACCACCGTAGATCATGTACCATTGCCAACCACGGGTAATGCCTTGGGGAAATCCACCGCCCCACAGGTCAGGGTTGCGGGAAGTGTACCCAATACCAAAGTCTATAAAGAGCTGGTCATCGGGAGCATATTCGGGATAATCGGGATCAGCGATGGCATCCCAGGGGTAATTCAACACCTGGGCACCAGTATGGTAATTGGCACCCATGACGAAGCGGTGAGCATAGCCAAAGTTCATGAAAGCCTGGGTCTCAGGCTCACGACCAGCAGGGTCATCGATAGGGTCAGTGAAACGGTCGGGGAAATCGCGGTTGAGATCCTGACCGTGGGCATTGTAACGGGTGCCATTCACATAGCCATCCGGATTATAGATAGGGCAAAGCCAGATTTCCAATTTATCCACCAGATCGGTCAGGAGTGGATCGGAGCCATAGCCATTAGCCAGCAGCTCAGCCAGGCGCATGGTCATCTCGATGCCGGTAGTCTCATCACCATGGTGGGTGGCGGTGTATTTGAACTCAGGCTCGTTTTCAGACACACCGGGGTTATCCGTAATCTCCATGCAATAGAGACCACGACCCTGGACTGAATAGCCAATTACTTCAAGCTTGACTATATCAGGGTAGGCAGCTTCAAGGTTTTGCATGCGGGAAACATATTCGTCAAAGGTTGGCCAGGCATTGGGAGCACCAGAACCAGGACCATATGCGAGGAAGCTACGATAGCCTTCGTTTTGGATGGGTTTGGGAGTTAAGCCTACCTGGGACAACGCAATGGCTTGAGCGGGATTAATATATACCGTGGCATTGGAGGGAGTAAAAATAGCTGGGGCTCCCGAGGCACCATTGACTGGCTGCAGACCATCTATATCAATATTCATGCGGTAAAGGACTTGCAGATCATTCGAGGTTGAAAGATAAACGATGGCAGGGTAGAACTCTGAATTGGGATAGGGTTCAGGAGCGATGGCGGGTGGCAGGGGTGCGTATGAGCCTCGGGAAGCAAAGACAAGGGTGGGGATAGAAGCCAGAAGTAAAGCGAAGATCACTACTGCTGCTGTGACCGAATATTTTTTGGAAGAATTGTGCATATCTTACTCCCGTGGCTAGATTATTACTAATGACAGGATGTACCGATTATAACCGGGATACATAGAGAGGCATATGGAAACGTAGATTGCTCCATGATGATTTGTATCAAAAAAAATTCAAATGCATTCAATTCACATCTACTCGAGACGCCCCGGTGAGGTCTCTCAACACAACAAGGATGGGAATTATTCTGAATAAAATCATATGCATACAAATCGGGTTATGTGGCACAAATATCTAGAGAGGATCGGATCAAACACGGGTATTCGTTGCTCAAAAAAAACGAATAGGATCGAATGTGGACTGGAGTACTATTCAGCTGGTAAAGATCAAATGGCGAAACCACAATCATACGTATCTACACACATCCATTTCCGATCCATGCCCCATTGGCTTTGCAGCCAGTGGGGGAGGGAGGTTTGTCGAAAAATGGTCGTACGCAGGGGCTACGCTCCCTACGTAAGCCTATTTTTCGAATACTTTCTCGCTAATTGCCGCAGGGAAGACGAGAAAAAAGGTAATTTGTGAGTAATTACATTCTAATGTAATTACTCACTGCATACAGGAATTGGGAGTGAAGGCGGACCAAAAAGAGACTGGATCGCATCAAAGGCCCGAACACCAGCCAATTCAGCCGTATCGATGACAGATGCCAACGCCGCATAGGTATC
>JBAQFX010000314.1:0-8142 GCA_049287485.1 Anaerolineales bacterium | reverse complement strand
ATCCCACTTTGGCTAATTATCACATCCCGGAGGGGAGCCCCGCGATCGACGCTGGATTGGATGTGGGCATAACCACCGACCTGGATGGTAACTTGCGGCCCCAGGGAAACGGGTATGACATCGGCGCCTATGAATTCACCCCAGCGGTATCTTTGCGGGGAATTCCGGCCTCGCATGCCATCACGCTGGTCTGGAGTGTTAACCTCACTCTGCCCATGTCCACCACCTGGACAATAGATTATATCGGTCCAATCGGTGACCAGGCTCCGCCAATCACGGGCATCGCTGGTGACAGCCGCCTCTATGCCCTGACCGGGTTGACCAACTATACCTGGTACACGTTCACCCTCACCACAGATCCACCCTGGTTGGCTGATTCAGTCACCTTGATGCCAACGGACCACATCATCTACATGCCTGTGATATGTACAAACCCATGACCTGAAATCGATAGGTCTATTGGAAGGGAAATAAGCCCTGAAAATCAAGCTGATATTCTCATGTATTATTTTGGTTTTTCTCTTTTCAACGGCAGTGAGCTCATCGAGAGCCAGCATTGCATCTTCTAGTGAATCGCAGGAGATTATCCCGGCTGAGCGGAGAATAGATTGGAGTTATGCAGGCATACCTGGGGGTATCCCAGAAAGGACGGTCATTTGTGAGATCATCGACGGTGCTTTATATGGAAATGGGACAACGGATGCAAGCGAAGTAATCCAGACTGCTCTTGAAAACTGCCCAGACGGTCAGGTAGTTTACCTGCCTCCAGGGGTTTACCTCATCAGCGATACCATCCACCTGGACGATTTCGACACACTCAGGGGTGCCGGACCTGGAATCACGATCATTAAACATAGCGGGGGATATTTACGCTCGATGGTAGACATGCGTGGCTCGATTTACTGGCAAATCGCTGGACTGCATAAGACCTATGATATCATCCAGGCGAGCAAGGATTCTCAAGTCATCACCCTGGCAAGCACGACTGGGATAACTCGCGGGGATATACTGCTTCTAAATCAGCTCAATGACGGTGTGATTGTCGACCCAGTTGGGGTCGAAGGAAAATGCACGTACTGTGGTTACGAAAACGGCGATAGAGTTTTGGGGCAGCTTGTCGAAGTAACTGCCGTAGCTGGTAACCAGGTTTATCTCAATGTACCGCTCCATTGGACGTATGACACCGGGCTGGATCCGTGGGCTTATCAGGTAGACGCAGACGCCATGATACGCCAGGCAGGGCTGGAGGACCTCACTCTGACGCAAGATACGCCAGATGTCGAGTTCATGATCGAGATGGATGGTGCCCAGTACTCCTGGATAATGAATGTCGAAATCGAGAACGTCCAGAGGAGAGGCATGTGGGTGATCGATTCCCTGCAAAATGAGATCAGAGAATGCTATGTACACACAGGAATCGATGGATACGGCCGCGACCGTGGCTATGGTATTCTGCTTGACCTGCACAGTTCGAATAATCTGGTCGAGGATAATATTCTCAGCACCATCGATGGCGGAGGTGTGATGACCGCTGGAGGTGCATCTGGAAATGTCATCTCTTATAATTATTTCCACGAGATCCTGTTTGACGATCCCTGGTGGTTGATTGCCAGCCCATCGATTAACCACGCCCCCCACCCAAAGATGAATTTATGGGAAGGAAATATGGCCTATAAAGCAGAAGCGGATATTATTCACGGCTCATCGAGCCACAATACCATCTTTCGCTCGCAATCAAAGGGCTGGCAGAGTGAAACCATCACCACCCGCAATAACGCCATTGAGATCGCCGCTAAGAACTATTACATGAACGTTGTCGGCAGCGTGCTCGGCACACCCGGGAGATCCAATCGCTATGAAGTGCTCCCCGGTCAGCCCTATGATGATTGGAGTGACTATGTGATCTGGGCGCTGGGCGTCGGCAGCGGTGTAGACGATCCCAATGTTGCTAATACCCTTTTACGCCATGGAAATTTCGATTATGTTACCAATTCTGTTATTTGGGATCCAACCATTCCCAACCATGATCTTCCGGATTCGTTGTATCTAAACCGGGTGCCCGCTTGGTGGTGCCAGGAGACCCCATGGCCACCGATCGGGCCGGATGTGGTTGGCTTGGTCAACGATATTCCAGCCAAGCGACGGTTCGAGGGGCTACCCTGTCTCCCGCTAAATGCGCTGACTTTGACCGGGAGGCCCGCAGACCAGGCAATTTCGCTTAAATGGGAAGTCAATGTCACCCTGCCGCTCACCACCACCTGGACCATAGATTATATCGGTCCAATCGGCGACCAACCTTCACCCATCAGCGGCATTCCTGCTGACACCCGCCTCTTTACCCTCACCGGGCTGACCAATTACACCTGGTATACGATCACCCTGGCGACGGACCCACCATGGTTATCTGATACCGTAACCACGATGCCGACTGATCATTTCATTTATATACCGTTAATTTGGAAATGGGGGACATTCCCATGAAACTGCGTCGAATAATTGTCCTGCTGGCGATACTATTTGGCCTATGCGGTGTGTCTGATTCGCCCCCACATGTCAGCGCTACTGCTCCAACCATGGCAACACTAGACCTTTACGGGACTTTCAACAGCATGGGTGTGATCGTCACCTTGGACGCCTCTGACGATCCCGATCGAGATGCCATATCCAATCTGGAATATCGCCCCTCAGGTGAAACAATCTACCGGCAGGGTTTCCCGTTAACACGGGTGGCTGACACTCGTTTCGTGGGCAGCCTGTTCTGGTTGGAACCTGGCAGCATCTACGATGTGCGAGTGAGCTTCTCCGACCCTGACAACGATCCGATCAATGAGTTGGTTTTAACCAGCAGTTCCTCAACACGTGCCGAGACTACCATTCCACTTGCCAGTCATACTTATTATGTCAGCACTGGCGGCAACGGGACAGACTGTTCGCTGGCATCTCCCTGCCAGCTGGAAGAAGGCCTTTACCAGGTCCAGTCCGGTGAAGAAGTGGTGCTGCGCGGCGGGACGTACTACCAGGGTGACCTCTCCTTATTGCGTTCCGGTGCTGCAGGCGCACCGATCGTTATCCGCAGCTATACCGGTGAGACAGCCGTCCTCGACGGGGCAGACCCGGAAGTCTTCACCTGGACTTCCCAGGGCAATGGTATCTATCACGCGACAACCAGTGTGGCTGATTCTTACCTCGTCCTAGCCAATGGCGAGCGTTTGCTTCCGTACCGTAGCATGGCTGACCTGCTAACCCTCCCTTGGGGAATTCCTGGATTCTATGTGGATGGCGTTGACCTGTATGTGCACCTGGCTGGCGATGCAGACCCCAACAATGCCACGATGATCGTCTCGCGTTTCTCGAGCGCTTTCACCATTGAACAGAATTACATCTACTTCCTCAATTTAACTTTTCAGCATTTTGGAGCTGGCGATTACCCCAAGGCGCTCTACTTCTTTAATTCGAGCGATAACCTTGTCCAGGGCTGCATCTTTGCCATGAACAACCTGGGGATCGGCATCAAGTACGACTCGCACCGTAATGTGATCCAGGACAACCTGTTCTACGATGCAATCTTCTCCTGGCCTTGGGATTCATTCTATGCTGGTGAAGTTCCGTATGGCGCAGGCGGTATTCGTTTCTACAGTCCCTCTGACGGGCGTGGCACGGTCATCCGTAATAATACCTTCCACGATTTCTTTGACGGCTTTGGTGTCTGCCCAGATGAGACCAGTGCAATCACCAATGAGACCGATGTTTACCATAACCTGGTTTACAACAGCGGTGATGATGGTATGGAGACCGATGGTCGCTGCAGCAATGTGCGTATCTGGGGCAACACCTTCCATGATGTGTTGATGGGCATCTCGTTAGCTCCCGTATATGATGGCCCGGTCTACGCCATCCGTAACCTGATTTACCGCACCGGGGCTGGGAATAACGGCTATTCAGGCAGTGCCTTTAAATTTAACAGCGGTTACGGCCAGTCTGGACCGATGTATCTCTTTCACAATACCGGCGATGCATTTCTCACCGACCCTCTCAGCTCGGGCCTGGATATCAAGTCACCAGGCTCATGGACCATGATCACCGCCCGAAACAATATCTGGTCAGGCACGGATTATGCGATCAGCAACGCCAACCCCGGTCAGCCCATCGACCTGGATTACGACGATCTGTACACAACCCGGCCTGGTGAGCTGGCCTGGTGGAGCAACCTAGATGACCGCCATTTAGAAACGCTTCTCGAGCTGCAAACTACAACCGGTCAAGAGCTGCACGGGTTAAATACCCTACCAGGATTCACAGACGCCGCCAGTGGTGACTACACTTTGACCGATAGCAGCGAGCTGATCGACGCAGGGCTGGTCATACCCGGTATAAACGACGATTATTTGGGAAGCGCACCAGATATCGGTGCCTTCGAGTACGAGGGGTTCGGCTTTACCCTCAATGCAATCCCAAACAGGGTTGCCATCCAGCCCGGTGGTACAGCCGTCTATTCTTTATCTCTGGGGTCGCAAGGAGGGTTCACCGATACCATCCAGCTGACTGTCTCCAACCCTTCACCTGACTTGATCGTGAGCCTGGATGTTGACCAGGCAGTACCCCCTGCACAGGTGACACTTACCATCACTGACACCCATGAGGCTCCACTGCCTGTCGGCTTGCTGTATACGATCCCCATCACTGCAACCAGTGGTGATCTGGCACGGAGTATCAGCATTTACCTGTTGATCGGGGGGATGCAGGTATTCCTACCTCTGGTGTTCGAGTATTGAATATGGTGTGCGGCGGATATCACCATCCGCCTGACGTTGGTGTGCCAGTCTATCGCTCTCTGATTCGCTAAAAGGAGCAATGAAGTGAAAAAATTCACAATCTTATCCCTGATCTTCGTCCTGGTCTTGCAGGCAACGCCAGGGCAGTACCGCTCTATCGCAGATAATTCTGCCTCTCATACCGCTCTCAGCAACCCCGATACCACCTATTGGGTCAGTCCGGATGGACAGGCGGCGTGGGCAAATTGCAGGGGCACGCTGCCTTTAGATGGCCCCGAGGCATGTACCTTGAGCATAGCCAACACGAATGCCGTGGCCGGGGATACGATCTATCTGCGCGCTGGCATCTATTATGGCCACGCAATCTTGCCTTCAAATTCTGGATCTTCAGACAGTAATCGCATTATCTATACAAATTACGACCTGGAAAATGTGACCATTCGTGACTCGGCTTATGGAATCTATATCTATAAGAAATCATATATTACCGTGAATGGCATTAACTTTTATAACCTCAGGCGATTCATGCGCATCTATGCAGGCCACTATAATACGATCAGCTATTGCAATTTCGATACGCGCAGCGCCGATTCAGGGGACTGGGTGGGGGCACTCATCGCCGACGATTTCAACGATAATACGCCGGCCAGCGAAAACTCGACCTATAACTGGGTGCACCATTGCACCTTCTATCGCTGGGTCTATGGCGGCTATGCGGAGCATAGGGGCGGGTTACTGGATATAGGCAGCTGGGAGGAGGACCCTGTTGACGAGAGCTACTACAATCTCATCGAGGATAACATCTTTGCTTATGGCGGTCACCATACACTTGGCGTGTATAGCAAGTATAACGTCATTCGCAATAATTACTTTCACAATGAGACCAATCCCGACAATTGGGCTTTCGAGGGATATCGCGATTCGATTACAGAGGGTCCAGTGGGAGGGTACAATTTATACGAGGGCAACCGCTTTGGTTTTTCCGGGGCCTCCGGGTTGGCCCTGAGAACTCCCAATAACCTCCTCCGTTTCAATCTATTCTATCAAACCGACAGTGGAGGGCTCCAGGTGGTCTCCAGCGCGGCTGGTCTGGATCATGCGGACTATAATCGCATCTACCGTAACTCTTTCTATCATAACGGCCACCAGGAGAGCGACCCAGGCTTTCAGGGAGGGATTTACTTTGCCAATTGGAGCGGCCAGAGCCCGATTGGCAATATCGTCAAGGGCAATATCTTCTACGACAACAAGAACGGCGCTATCACTTACGAGGGTCAGGTAGATCCCCAGGTGATCGAGGACAACTGGGATCAGAACAGCGTGGACCCGAAATTTGTCAATCTTTCAGCAAGTGATCCCGACAATCCGAGTCTGCCCGACCTGCACCTGCAACCCGACAGCCCTTGTATCGACGCAGGCACGTACCCAACGTGGATCACCAGTGACACCGGTTCCGGCATGCAGTTCCAGGTAGGGGATGCCAGGTACTTTATCGATGGATGGGGGATCCCACATGTGCAGGGGGACGAGATTCAGCTCACTGATGGACAACAGGCGCGCATCACAAGCATCAACTATGAAACCAATTCAATCACGGTTGACAGGGTTCTCAACTGGACCTTGAACCAGGGAATCAGTCTGGCTTATCAAGGCACTGCACCCGATCTCGGGGCTTACGAGTTCGAGCCGCAAGTGAAGTTACATGGAGCATCAGGCGATCAGACGATCTACTTGAGTTGGACGGTCAATATAACCCTGCCTACTACAACCACTTGGACGATCGCTTACGATGGCCCAGCAGGATCACCGCCTTCGCCTATCACCGGTCTTGCAGAGCCCACGCGCACCTACACCCTCAACGAGCTGACCAATTACACCTGGTATACGATCACCCTGGCGACGGACCCACCATGGTTAACTGATACCGTAACCGCCATGCCAACCGATCATTTGATTTATTTACCAGCAATTTGGAAATGGGAGACACTCCCATGAAATTGTGTCAAATATATGCCCTGCTGGTGATACTGGTTAGCGTATACGGCAAATTTCATGATGTTGTACTCGAGCCCGGAAAATTAATTCCCCAATGTTGTATCGGACATGTGGCAAGTCCGGACATATAGTGCGATTTTGTCCATGTACCTGAAGATTGGGTTTCTAGGAAAGAAGGAGCGAAAATATTAGAGTGGTACGATAGATGTCCGATAGCAGTTACGATTTTCTCATATCTGCTGTAGAGAAAATCCATTGGATGCCTTTGTAAGAGAGTAAAGTGTTGATTGGATCTTAATAACCACATCCACCATACTTCCATTGCCCCAATCCATCTGACAAGGGTAAATATTACACGCAATTGGTTGGGAGAAGTGTATTTCCGCTAACGTCCTTGTAAGCCATTGATTGAGACTTGAAGCTGCTCCACGTTCACTAACCCCTAAAACTCTAGGGGCAATTTGCTTTAATGGCTTATAGTCTGCTGGTTAAAAATTATTGAAAAACCAGTTTTGGTTTACCCAACGATCGATAGGATTGATGTTTTTGGTTACAAATGGACCCAATAGCAGGTCGCTATTTGGTAAGACAACCAACCATATCCTTAACAACTCTTTCCTACACCTTGGTACCGCAGTCAGGGCAAAACTTGGTCTCTGCCGGGATTTCCTTTCCACAATTCGGGCAGAATTTGGTCGTTTTCGCAACGGGCTCAGTGGCTGCTGGGGAAGGGGATTGGGTTGCTGCGGGTGTCGCTTGTGACTGGGTTGGTTCTGAGGCGGGCTCAACAGCGGATTGGGTCACCTGCGGCATATAGACTTCTGCATTGATCCGTTGGATATCCTCATTCTTGGACTCGACCTGCTGTTCCAGATCCATGATTTCCTGGCAGATTTCATCATAAGCCGGTCCGGGCACACCTGTGGACCCGCGCTGGTTATAATACATTTCGCCAAGTTTCGTAAATTGGGTCTGGATTTGACTTTTAATCTTTTCCAGATCGCCCTTGGCATGATTCAACCGGTTCATTTTTTCGGCCTCGAAAGCCACCTTTCCTGCACCGCTTTTTAGCTTACCGAAGAAATCACTCATATTAGCCTCCTGATAATCTACTAAGTATAATCAAAATTAGCATTTTATGCTCCACACACTTTGTCGCCTTGTTTGTTATCATTAATTTCATACACGGTTTCTTAGCCAGCTCCACCGCTTATCCACAGGACAACCGATGCCCCATGGTTCATTCGTTCCGATTGGGGTTACGAAGTCCAGCGGATGCCGTAATTAAACAACAAAGTATTAATGACTCCACTGAAATAACACATATTTACTAACCAAAACCTACTTGTTTAGTAGTTTCAAAAGACAACCAACA
>JBAQFX010000313.1:0-5173 GCA_049287485.1 Anaerolineales bacterium | reverse complement strand
GGATAAACTGAGGCGAGCACGGGTCGACTGGAGGGTTGGGGCTGAGATTACCAATTGTACGCAATACCCTCCCGGCAGCGTCGTAGCATGTCCAGTCCACTCTACCCGTCGATTCATTGGTAGTTGATTGAAATCTCCCAAGTGCATCATAAGTATATGTGATCACATGCTCCATAGCATCTGTCACGGTTTCTAGTTTGCCATTTGGATAGTAGGTATACGATGTAAGGTTGTCCAATGCATCAAGTACATACTTTAACAACCCCGGAATACCATCATAGCTGGTTGTGTACGTGTAAAGGGTTGTATTTTCCATTGCATCGATACTACTCGTCATGAGTGTACCGCTGTATTCATAAGTCGTTGTATAACCCCGTGCATCTACGATTTGGGTGAGATTATTTAGGTCGTCATAATCCATAGTGGTAGTTAACGGTTGCCCTGAATCGAGTACCTGCACTGTCTGGGTCAGGTTGACTCCATCCGAGCTCCAGGTTAGGTAAGTTGAATTGGTCCGGGGGTCGGTGATCGCCGTCGGTCGAAAGTTATCGTCGTATTCTCTTGAAGTTATACCACCTGATGGATCTTCGATGTTAGTTATAGTAGAACGGAAATCATAAGAATGGGTTGTTGTTTCCCCTGGCGTATCGTAGACTTCTGCTGTCCTGACATCGATATATGTCAAACCCATTACCAGCTTATCCTCTCCGTTATACTGTGCAATCGCTCTCCCTTGAGAGTCGTATTCGGTTCTCTCTACAATCTTACCATCAGGATCTATTACTCTCGTTAATAGGTGCGGGTGGTTGGGATCATCATAGGAATAATGCCAGGTATGAGTGAAAACGTCGTTTACAGCAGTTATATTATCGTTCTCATAGGTATAACTTACTTGATTAGTACTTGTACCAATTCCAGCCTCAGCCCCGGTCAGGCGATCAGGATGCATGGGGTCGTTATAACTCAGGGAAATGAACTCATTATCCGGTCCGGTCACCTGGACCAATTTTTCGGGATTTTCAATGTCATATGTGTATGAAATTGTGTGCCCTTGTGCGTCTTTCCAACTCAGCAGCTTACCATCTGGATCAAAGGAAAAGGTGCGTTGAGCACTGTCCTTTATAGCATAGCCTATCAAGTTTCCACCACCATCAATAAGGCTGACGAGCTCACCACATAATCCAGGATATGCTGTAAAGGTGCCAGTGTATGGATAGGTATAGGTACCGTCAATGTAAAAGTCATATACATTCGTGGACTGGCTTTTGAACAACACCATTCCATCCACTCCACCGGGATCATCTGGAAAGATCAGGCTCGATTCCAGGCTGTTCGTCCATCCGTATCCCATCGTCGTAGTATATGTGTCAGTGGCAAGTGAGGAATACCAACGTTGTAGTTCTAATGGGCCGGCTACAGTTGGAATGGATAGATCTACTACCGATTGATCATATCCACCTGTCCGTGTATTAATCGGATCAGCACCATGTTTTTGTGTATATTGGTATGTTGGGCACATTCCTCCACTACCCGAGTCACGAGTTGACTCTTCGGGAATACTGAGTAAAGACGAAAATTTGGTTATAAATACGTTACAATCGGATGGTAAAGGAGGTTCTCCATATGTGAATGGAAAATTACCTGACCAAGTCCATCCTGTAATATAAGCATCTCCAATAACATCGACCGCAATATCTTCACCATAGTCATTGTCACTTCCACCAAGATACGTAGCATAAACAATAGATCCTGTTGGATCAAGCTTCACTAGAATAGCATCTCCATAATAGTTATAGACAGGATATGCGGCGTCACTTGTTACTGGGAAATCAGACGAATAAGTGTCACCCGCTATATACACATACCCATTCATGGTTGTGGCAATTCCATATGCCTCATCGTCGTCGCTTCCTCCAAATGAGGTGATATATATTTTAGAATCCTCACCAGACATTCTTGGGTCGAATTTTGCTACAAGAACTTGAGTATACGAGATACTAATTGTCTCTGAGATGATACCAGTTATATATACTTGGTCAGAATTATCAATATCAATGTCGTATCCACGTTCTTTATAATTATCTTCTCCATGTATATAAGTAGAATAATAAGGAAGAAGAGGATCATTGCAAATTCCGCCAGCGCATAGTACTGTTAGAAACGCATCATCGTTAAGGCCAGGTGAAGATTGATATGCACGCTCGACTGGAAAGTTCGTTGAATTCGTCCATCCGGCTATATACACATTACTACTTGGATCAATCGTGATTCCCCGACCAACATCGGAATTATTTCCTCCTAAATAAGTGAAAAATACCGAGGACTGCCCATCTGGGTTCAACTGGATTACAAAAGCATCAGATAGACCACCTATGTATGTTGGGTAAATTGCATTATTTGTTAATAAATCGGTTGAATTAGTACATCCAGTAATATACATTGATCCCCATGCATCAACCTTTATTTGGAAACCTTCGTCTTTACCACCACCTCCCAGAATAGTTGAAAATACCATCTCACCATCTGGGTTAAATTTAGTCACAAAAGCATTGAACGATTCTTCACCTAACGGAAATCCTTGGTATGGATTCATTGTAGCAAAATCCATTGACCATGTCTCTCCTGTAATATATGCATTTCCACTTGGATCTATGTCAATACCGTGCGCCACTTCTTCTATTTCTCCTCCGAAAACATTGAAATAGATAATCCCATTACCAGCGGATGAAGTTTTTACGACAAATGCGTCTATACCATGGTAAAATGTATTTGCACCCGGCGACCCGGGAAATTCATCTGAAAGTGTAGAACCGGTTACATAAGCATTTCCATTATCATCGGCGACGATCCCTTCACCCCAATCTCCATCGGTACCGCCAAGTGACATTGAATATATCAATCCATAAAGTTCGCCCTGATTTTGATTAGTCACTATTTTCTCGTCAGTGTTGGCAAAAGGTAAATCAATCCGGTTTCCATTGAGCACTGGTATTGCCCATTCGGGCTTAGAAATATTCACTACCTTAAGATATGGAATCAATATATCCGCAACCACAGTGCTAGCAATAATATAATCTCCATCAATAACTAATTCATCTGACCCTTCAACTTGTAAAATTACTTGTGCTAATGAAGACTCATCGGCTGCAATGATTTTCCATATCCATTGGTCTCCTTCACTAGAAATCTCAATGTCTACCCCAGGATAGATATCAACATAGCGCACACCACCCCACACAGGTACATTGGTATGCCATTGCGTCGGATCGTTCCCAATATAGTATGAAAAATTGGTGTCCAGTGAATTGAATCCCATTATTTGAGGATTGCTATTAGCTCCAACGAAGGACAGCCGCAGGTTCACACCATTCCTAGGGGAGCCTAGTACCTCTGAACTGACTAAACACCTTTCGTCCGGCAATTCATCCGGCAGAGGCTCTAGATAAGTCATCCAAATCGTATCTGGGGTCAGGTAGCTCAAGCCCGCTGTACCACGCACCTGGAAACGCGCTTGTGGGTCAAATTGCCCCACGTTTTCTATGAACATCACTGATGGCATTCTAGCGGATTCTTCCACCCGCGGCCTTGTTTTCGTATTGAGTAACGGGTGTTCCACATCAACAACATCGGCATGAAGGGTATAGTCACTCTTCACCTTCAGTTTTGCTTTCTCTGATATTAGATACTTTGGGATTGATTCCGCTTTTACAGCTACTTGTACACCAAAATTGGACAATAGAAAAGATAATACCAGGATCGAATTGATAAATCCTTTCGTTTTCATGATGTTCTCCCTCCCAGAACAAACCCCACCATAAATTATTCTCTTTGGTTAGAAAAATATAGAATTGATTATGTAAATATCGCTGATGATTCTTATATCATCTTAACATATACCTGTCCTCTAAATAGTCTGTTAAAGATTAAAAAAACATCCCTTTTCCCATTATTTTGATGTTGTTATTCATTCTATTCATTTTCTGGGCAATCTTATAGCGATAAGTTATAGTGTATCTACCACAACCTATGAGAGGGATAAAATTGAAAAAAAAGTAGTCGCGTAATTTCCTTTTTTTCTTTCCGAATCATATAACAATCGAAATTCAACCAAATCAGGTCCTTAAAGGACCTAAAGCCGATATCAGGCACATAACGGGACATATATCCCTGTTTAGACGGGACATTTGCTCTTACCTCTACGTGACACATGTCTCTGGCCTTCCCTGTCCAATTCTTCTAAAATCAGCATACACACAATTATTGAATTTGTTCCACCAAGGAGTAACACGGCATAGCAAGGAGCAACCTGAACTGACGATCATAATGTGGTGGCCATGTTGGCATTAGTCGTGGGCATCTTCACCTATGTAAACAAGGTCAGGTTTTGAAATGCTGCAGGTCAGCATATGAATAATCAAGGCTTTCTCCAACACATTTGCGAAATTAGCGACTGGCTGCCTGGCTGGACTGGCTGGCTGAAGCCCAGGCATGCAGATGCGCTGGAAATCCCTACTGACCTTGAGGTGGAGCAATCCGGAGTGTGCTTCATCGATGGGCAGGACGAGCTGGACTACCTGTGGTACCGCCTGCGCGAAGTCGAAGGTGGCCAAGAATACACCGGTTATCGCGTTGTGCGGCTGCTGCAGCTCACCTTCCTGCCTTTGGAAGCGCGTTCCGATCCTGGATTGCTGCAGAAGATGCGCACTGTTTTATGTGGGTTGTATGGGTCGAAGGTCAGCTTTTTATATCTTACAGCTGGCATTTTCCAAAACTACCAATCTCCGGTTGGAATCGTTCAATACTATGGGGTATCTTCCTTTGCGCCCATTCTGGATGAGGCTTGTGCACAATAAAGGCGCAGCCTGGCGGCGCTCAAAGGGGCTATGAGCGGGGCCAACCGACAGATTCGCCTGCAACCGCTCACAGCTCGGTTGCAGGAATGGATTTTCCTGAGCTTCCACGATATGAATCATGTTCTACTCACCGTCGGCCAAACCGATCCTCGTGAGAATGCTCGTGGCGAAGAGCTACCGATACCCGAGACCCTGGACCCATCCGAGTTGCTCGCTGCAAGTCAAAGATTGACTCTATGAGAAACACTAACATTCTGCCTGGATATATAAATTCTATAACCTCCAATTATCCGCTGGGCTGGCTTTGTGGTGCGCCTGGG
>JBAQFX010000312.1:0-14818 GCA_049287485.1 Anaerolineales bacterium | reverse complement strand
GTTGCCCGTGCCGGTCTCGAACTTGCCCGGCGGGTCTTGGGGGCGGGGCGAACCTTGTAAGCGGTCAGCTTATCTAAAAGGTCATATTTCCCGTAGAGCACGCCCATGTGCGGCCCGAAGAATTTGTACGATGAGCATACCAGAAAATCACAGCCTAGTTTTTGCACGTCGATGGGTCCATGCGGGGCATACTGCACCGCATCAATATACACCAGCGCACCTACCTCATGGGCTATCCGGGTGATCTTCGCCACCGGGTTGATCGTCCCCAGGGCATTGGAGGCATAGCCCACCGCTACCAGGCGTGGCTTACGTGCGATGGCAGCCTGCATCTCTTCCAGGTTGAGCGTGCCGTCTTCGGGATGGAAGTCCACCCAGGTCACCTTGCAGCCGCGATCCTCAGCTGCCATCACCCAGGGGGTGATGTTGGCGTCGTGGTCCAGGCGGGTGACCACGATCTCATCGCCAGGGTTGAAGGTTCGTACCAGCGAACGGCTGATATTGAAGGTCAGGCTGGTCATGTTGGGGCCGAAAACGATCTCCGAGGAGCTCGCGGCATTGAGGAAATCGGCTGCCACTGAACGAGCCTCTTCCACCAGCGCATCTGACTCACGGCTGGTGGCGAAGGCACCCTCGTGGTTGGCGTTGTGCTCAACCAGGTAATCTTTCATCCGGTCGAGCACCGTGCGCGCCACCTGGGTGCCAGCTGGGTTATCCAGGAAGATAGCCTCACGGGAGAGGGCCGGGAATTGGGATCGAATGACAGTCAGGTCGAGAGACATGGAGGGCTCCTAAGTTCAGTAAATAGCGATTAGCGTTTAGCTAAAAAGTTTGGGTAATTATAATTCGGTTGCGAAACTGGTCTAAAATGCACCAATTTAATATAGAACGCTCACCCCTGGTGAAAATCTATATTTCACGGTTCAATGCCTGCCATTCCCAAACACCGGGTGGCGCTCGGCTGCCAGGCTGACCAGCAGGCTGCCAAACAGCCCATAGGGATAGCCTATCATCTCAGCTGCTTTGATCAGGCTGGTATTGGGGCTGATATCGGCGTTATGGTTCACATCCAGAATGTAAAAGACCCCGTCCCGCAGGCGCAGGTCCATGCGGGCATAATCGCGACAACCAGTGGCGCGATAGGCGGCTATGACTGCCGCCTCCATGCAGCTCAATTCTTCAGGCGTGAAATCAATCGGCAACTTTGCACAAGTCGACTGGTAAGCCAATGAATCCTGGTTAAAGTTCGCCTCATAGGTGCATAGGCGGTCGTGGATATCATTAAAAGATGAGAAATCGATCTCGGCTGGCGGTAGCATCTGCGGGTCGCTATTACCAATCACTCCTACGTGGAATTCACGCCCATCGATGAACTCTTCTACTAAAACAGGTTGCTGGTGTTTGTCGATAACATAATTGACCCGCCTGGTCAATTCATCCAGCGATTCAACCACCGATTCACGCGCGATTCCCAAGGAGCAGTGTTCAAATGCAGGCTTGACGATAGCGGGAAAGAGTCTCCAATTCACCTCGCTGGTGGAATAGAAAATATTCCAGATCGGTGTGGGGATATAAGCACTACTTAACCTTTGTTGCACCTGGCGCTTATCCTGGCTCAGCACCAGGGCCGGGGAATCAGCGCCGGTATAAGTAAAACCCTGGCATTCCAACTCCTGCGCCACCATCCAGCTGCTGCGTGGGATGCCGGGTACTTCTTCACACCAGTTGAACACAACCAGTTCGGTTGGGTCATAACCACTCAACAAAGGGGATAATCGATCATTTTCCAGCCTGGCGCACATCACGGTGTGACCGGCTTCGCGCATCGCCTCGCTCATCATATCCGCCAGGGCAATGCACAGGTCGATATCTTCCCGGGGCCAGGAAGGATCGACATTATTGAGCAATAAAACCGGTAAGCCCGATTTGAGCAATGGAAAAACTGTGCCTGTAGATGGCTGCCCCACGTTCAATCCCCCTGGGGGAAATAAGTGCCTTTCGATGAAATGAGGGACATGATGATTTAATTATAATCGTTTGATGGTCAAATTCATTTTGACTTGACCAACGCCATCCCAAAATAATTATCAGGTTAAACCCGCTCGAACCTATAAATTGTCCTGCCTGGCTATCTCCTCCGCTTGCCTCAGCTCTTCGATGGTATTGATATTCAAGAACGCCTGCCTGTCGGGGTCATAGGGCAGGATTTCCTCTGCTTCCAGATAGCGGATAATCACTTCTGAAAACCAGGCATCCACCCGTCGCTGGCCTGCCTCCAAGGCGGTTTTTACATGCGGTAGGCAGGTCTCACGCTGGTAGATGGCGTGGAATGGCTCTGTGCCGACCTCTGAGCGCGGAATGACAGCATCTGCTCCAGTTTCTCGACACAGGGCAAATTCCACTGCAAATAGCTCGAGGCTAGCGAAGGGCATATCGCAGGCCACCACGGCCACATAAGGATGGCGGGCTGCGCTCAGGGCAGTATATAACCCACCCAGGGCGCCGTAACCGGGCAACAGGTCGGGAATGGGAGTCAGGCCTAAAAACCGGTAATTCTCCGGCTGGTTGGAAGTGATGATCACTTCATCTGCCAGCCTGGCCAGCCGCTGGAGCGACCACAGGATCAATGGCTGCCCCAGGAAGGGCAATAAGGCTTTATCGCTACCCATACGGCGCGACTCACCACCCGCCTGGATGGCCAGGGTCAGCACAATAAACTCCCAGCGATATTGTGTTTAATCTTCATTCACTTTTTCATGCCACCAAAGGTGATTATAATAGGTTTATCGCTAAGGAGCTGATACTTATGAAAACCATAGCGCAAATTTTAGATGAAATGACCATTGAAAACATGGACCTGGCAGAGGTGCTACCGGATAACTCGGTGCGCTGCTATGCCTGCGCACACCGTTGCCTGATCCGTGAAGGCAAGCGTGGTATCTGCCAGATGCGCCTCAACCAGGGAGGCAAGCTGCGCGTTCCATGGGGGTATGTGGCAGGTTTGCAGGCAGACCCGATCGAAAAGAAGCCTTTCTTCCATGTACTACCCGGCAGCGATGCCCTCACCTTCGGTATGCTGGGTTGCGACTTCCATTGTGCTAACTGCCAGAACTGGGTCAGCAGCCAGATGCTGCGTGACCCGGTTGCCAGTGAGTCATTAGGATATATCCAGCGCATCTCACCCGAACAGATGGTGAAGGCAGCCAAACGCTCTGGGGCAAGTGTGATCGCTTCCTCTTACAATGAGCCATTGATCACCTCTGAATGGGCAGTAAGCATCTTCAAGCTGGCGGTAGAACAGGGCATTAAGTGCGTCTATGTTTCCAACGGTAATGCCACCCCGCAGGTGCTGGAATATTTGCGTCCCTACCTGAGCGCTTACAAGGTTGACCTGAAGACCATGCGCGATAAGCAATACCGCCAGCTGGGTGGCGTGTTGAAAAATGTGCTCGATTCCATCCGCATGGCGCATGAGCTCGGATTTTGGGTGGAGGTGGTGACCCTGGTCATCCCCGGATTCAATGACAGCACTGAAGAGCTGTTAGAAGCCGGGCGTTTCATCACTTCGGTATCCCCAGACATTCCATGGCACGTGACGGCTTTCCATCCCGACTATAAGATGACCGAACCAGGCTCAACCCCGGTTAAAACGCTTCAACGTGCGGCCGAGATTGGCCAGGAGGCAGGTTTGAAGTATGTTTACGCGGGCAACCTGCCAGGAAGCTTGCGCGAATATGAGAATACCCTTTGTCCCAGGTGCCAGACGTTGCTGGTGGAACGTACCGGGTACATCATTCACCAATACCGGCTGACGGAAAAGGGTGCATGCCCGAAATGTGGCACGGTAATCCCCGGTATCTGGACGGATGAGCCCGAATCAGTGAAGCTAGATGGCTGGGGCATGCCCAGAATTTTCAGGTAAAGGTCAGGGGCTGGGTTCAGTATCGCTGGGTTGATTATTTCCGCACGGTAAGGCGTATCACCCTGCGGTCTATTGCCCCAAAACGATATTTATACTGCTCATCCCCACGCATGAAGTCGAAGCATTGGCGTTGGTTTTCATTTGCCCACTCCAACAGGTAACCCAACAGCACCCAACCAGGTGACAGCTCGCTAAAACGGAAATCCAAACCTGAGTTGTAGACCCAAATGTGGTTCAGATAATCAAAGTTCAGATACCCGGCAACTTTTTCGCCATTTATCTTTATGAAAGACAACTGAAGCCAGCCTGCATCATAGGCAGCCCGGGCAATCTGGTGTAATTGCAACCGCATGGCAGGGGTGAGGAACCTGGCTTTATTCGGGTCACAAGCCATTAAATCCAAAAATCCATCCATTTCCTTTTCCAGAGGAGCGCTATCCTGAACAATATACCAGCGTAGAGGCATATAGTAGTCTTCAGCACGGCGCATCTTGCGACGGATTTCATGGCGCTGTTTTTTATCGAGACCAGCCAGATATTTCTCCCAATCTCCTGGGAGAGGAATATATGGGCAGTGTTGTAATGGTTGCTGGGCGACCTGCCAACCCAGCTTATCCGCCGCGCTCTGCATGGCAACTATGGTAGGGCTGTCTTCCAACAGGTTGTACAAATCCAGGATGTGTGCTGCAGGCGCCTGCTCATTTGCCAGGTGATCCAGTAATGCTTCCATGAAGGTGAGCAGGTCTTCCTGGCGGGCAATCACATCCAGATAATCGGAGATCTCAATGCTCCCCAGCAGCATTAATGCCGATTCGCCTTTCCGATTCTCAGGCAAGAACAGGGGGGCTATCCCAATCAATTCACCATCGTCCTGGCGCATGGTGATGATGTTTAATTCGCCACCTGGCCATTCCCCACCACCCAGTCCCTGCCACCAGGCAGTGATATATTCGTGGCGTAAAAACGGCACGTGACTTGCACTCCTAGAGAGCAAATCATTCCATCCTTTTTCGAGATGCATCAGTTCAGGTAAGGTATGGATGGTGGCAATACGCATAAGTTCTCCTGGCGGTATAATCCAGGGTAGATTTTACCAGTATAATCATTTGATATGAATTCTTCCCTTGACCTCAATCTCTTGTTCATAGCCCGACAGAGCGGGAATGTTACCTCAGAGTTACCAGACTTGTATGCAGTTACACCGCCGCGCAGGCCTGCCCATGGACGCGAATCTGACAGCCTGATCATCTACCTGACAATGACGGGGAACTCGCCCCTCTCACCCGAAGCACAGTCCCAATTATTGGAACAGCTGGCTCAAAAATTTTATAAAACCTCCGGTAGCCTGACTTCTGCTTTACGCACCATCGTAGATTCTGTTAACCTGTTTTTGCTTGACCGTAATCTTCGCAGCACAAGTGTCGGACGCCAGGGAATCGGGCAATTGCTTCTATTAGCCCTACGTGGTGATACCCTTTATATGGCACATTGCGGCGGGGTGCATGCATTTAATATTAAACCCGACAAAACACAGCACATCTATGATCCTCAGAGCTCTGGACGGGGTCTTGGTCTCAGTCGTACTACACCGATTCGCTTCATACAAATCAAGATGGATGCAGGTGATTACCTGGTGCTTGCTACCATTGCTCCTTCCAATTGGTCTGAGCTTTCATTAACACACCCGCAGCAGCAAGGAATCGAAGCAATCCGACGTCAGCTCCTGGAAGATTACAGCCAGGAATTTAATGCTGTCATCATCCAGGCGCAAGCAGGCGCGGGTAAGCTGAGATACCTCAAGCCTAAAGCTAATGCACCTGATATCGTCTATCCAGTGGCGAGCGATCAAACCTCCAGGGCAACCAGCCCTACCTCCGCCGCGCCCACAGCTCAATCTGTCGAATATCCAGCCGAGGATCATCGGCTTGGTATTCCCTCCGATGAGGTTGCTGCTTCCGAGATCGCCGAGCAACCTGCTGAGGACAAAGGTCTCGGGGTTTCACCAGCTTCCCCTGCTTCCCAGGTCAATGGGAGCGTTTACACTAAGGATAGAGGGCTTGGGGTATCTTCAAACCATCTACCTACAGCCTCTGTGAGTGCAGGCGAGATCTACCAGGGTTCTGATGAACCAGTGTATTCAACCCCACTCTCCACAAGCACTGCCAGCCAAAGCCCGGTCTCAGTCAGCCCAGATGGTCTTCAGCAAGAAATACAACCCATGGAAACTACCGGTACAGCTGAAGCTATTCCAGGTTCAACTGTCTCACCAGCCTTACCCAGAAAAGCACGTTCGATATCACAACCCAGCCCATTCGCTAAATATGTCGCTACCTTTCGTAGCACCCTGGCACCCATCGGGGCAACCATTTTGCGTGCCTTACAAAGTGCATTGGCGACAATCGGCGCGGCACTATGGCGATTAATAAAAAATCTATTACCCGATGCTGATGTCCTGCGTGTGCCGCCATCCATGATGTTGTTTGTTGCCATCGTTATCCCGCTTATTTTGGCGGTGATTGGGGGAATGGTTTTTCTCCAACGTGGGCGAGCCCAACAGCACCAGATCTATTACCAAAAAGCGGCAGAAGAGGCGGCTTACGCTGCCACCCTTACCAACCCGTTGGAACAACGCCTGGCCTGGCAGTCTGTGATTGGAGATCTGGATAAAGCTGAGTATTACACGCTTACCAGCCAATCCCAGGCTCTTCGAGCGGAGGCAACTTCCAACCTGGACCTGCTGGATGCAATTAAAAGATTGGACTTCAAGCAAGCTATAGTAGGCGGTTTGGATAGTGGGATCAACGTAACGCGCATTGTGGCAACCACCACAGATATGTACCTGCTTAATGGGAAGGAAGGTAATGTATTGCATGCCATTATGACGGGGCGTGGTTATGAGATTGATCTCAATTTTCAGTGCGGGCCAACATACGGGCCGATTAATGTCGGTCCATTGGTGGATATTGCTGAACTCCCCCCTGGGTCGTTTGAAAATGCCAGCTTGCTGGGGATGGATGCAAACGGTAATTTGCTTTATTGTGTGATTGGCTCCCAACCATACAGTGCTGCCATGGCGCCACCTAACACCGGTTTCGGTGAACCAAGCGCCATGAGCCTGGACCGCGGTGATCTATACCTGTTGGATCCAAAGGTAAACGCAGTGTGGATTTATCGGAATATGGAAGTCAGCCAGCAACCACGCTTGTTCTTTGGTGACGACATACCTCCCATGCAGGATGTGATAGACCTGACCGTCTATAATAATGATCTCTTCCTGCTACATGCCGATGGGCATACCACCAAATGCATCTACAGTGGCATGGCAGAATCCCCCACCCGTTGCGATGATCCATATCCGTATTCTGATAACCGTCCGGGGAGAGTACATGGTCCAACCATCCAGGATGCGGTATTCAACCAGGTTTATTTTTCATCATTCCCAGAGCGATCGATTTATATGCTGGACCCACAGAACCAGTCTATTTACTATTTCAGCGTATTATTAACCTTGCAATGGCAGTACCAATCCAAGAGCTCATTACCCGAGGGCAAGGCAACCGCTTTTGCCATAAGCCCTAACCGAATGGCCTTCCTTGCCATTGGCAGTTATGTGTATTACGCTGCCATGCCATGATAAGGTTCCATCGGTTCACTGAATCCTCCTTGTTGATTGGAAACTTTGAATAGCAACCACCTGAGCTTTTCCCATCTGATCCGCAAGCATCGCGCTGATGTATTGGCTCTGCTTCTGGCTATTGCCGGTTTCCTGGCCTCAGCGCTGGTCACACAACACATATTTGAAGCCATCCCTCACATCGAAGATGAGATTGCTTACGTCTGGCAAGCAAAGGCACTTGTTGAGGGCCATCTGACCATAGCCTCTCCGCCCAATGAGCGCAGTTTCCTGGTACCTTTCGTCGTTGATTACGAAGGACAACGATTTGGTAAATATCCACCTGGCTGGCCGGCAGTTTTGGCCATAGCCATCCGCCTGGGAATCCGCGCCTGGATCAATCCACTGCTGGCTAGCCTGGGAGTGTGGCTAACCTATCAGCTGGGGAAGCGCATTTTCACTGAATTTGTGGGGTTACTGGCTGCCGGGCTGACCGTCAGCTCACCTTTCTTCCTGATGAATTCCGGCTCTTTGCTCTCTCACCCCTTCGGGTTGGTGCTAAGCTCGCTTTTTGCCATCGGCTGGCTGACATCTTTCTGGGATCACAAAGTCGATCAGACGGTCGAGCGTCCAATGCAAATTAGAAAACAATGGAGATACGCCATATTGGCGGGGTTGGCCCTGGGTGCCCTGATCCTCACCCGCCCATTCACTGCCCTGGCTTTAGCTCTGCCCTTCGGCGTTCACGGATTATACCTGTTGATTCGCAGTGATGCTCGCACACGCCTGCGCGTGCTGCTTATTGCCCTGATGGGAGTGTTTTTTGTCGGCGTATACCTCTTATGGCAGTACTCCCTGACAGGGGACGCCCTGCTCAACCCATACACCTTGTGGTGGCCTTATGACCGGATAGGGTTCGGTTCGGGACATGGTCGCGGTGCCGCCGGGCATACTCTTGAGTTAGCCTGGATCAACACGCGTTATAGCCTGAATATGGGTTGGAATGACTTATTTGGCTGGGGGAGCTTCTCCTGGATCTTTCTACCATTCGGCTTATGGGCGGCCAGACGGAGCTCCAAGGGACTGCTGATAGGCAGTGTGGTTGTCAGCCTAGTGCTGGCCTATATGACCTATTGGATTGGGGCAACACTTTTTGGCCCACGCTATTACTATGAAGGACTGTTCAGCCTGACCTTATTAAGTGCTGCCGGAATCGCCTGGTTGGCGGGTTGGCCCATCCGCGCAGGTGCATCTTTCATTCGCTATAAAGACTGGCGTAAATTGCGCCCCCTCCTTATTACGCTGTTAGTAGGAGTGTTGGTGGGAGTAGACCTGACCCTCTATGTCCCCATCCGGCTTGGAGGGATGGTTGGCTTGTATAACATCGAGAAAGCTGACCAAGAACCATTTCTGTCAGCCTCAGCTCAAGCCCTAACCCCAGCTTTAGTGATTGTACACTCTCAACGCTGGATGGAATACGGTTCCCTGTTGGATCTTGAAGACCCTGAGCTCACCACCCCTTTCATCTTCGCCTGGAGTATCAGCCCAGTGACGGATTCTATGCTCGCCAAAGACTTCCCAGACCGCACAGTCTATCATTATTATCCCGAGCAGCCTTTCAAGCTTTATAGCGAACCGTTGCTTACTCCATAAAAATTATGGATAGGGCGTTGTAGGCACTTCCGAAGTTGCAGAGGCTTTAGGAGTTGCAGATGCCTCAGGAGTCGTAGGTCCTTCCGGTGTCAGAGTCGGTGTGGGGGTTTCAGCAACTGTTGTAACTGGAACAATTAATCCTTGTGCACATTTATCAGCCGCATAGATCGCCGTTGGCTCAACCTGCGGGTTCGCCAGTAACGACATATAGGTATCATATTGTTCCTGTGCATCGCACCACTGATTTTGGGCGGCAAACCAATCGCCATATCCAAGCAGAGCATCCAGATATCGGTTGGAGGCTGTCCAGCCGGAAGAATCGCTTAAATTGGGGGCTGCGTCGGCTAATTGTGAGAAATAATATACGGCCTGGGCCCAATCCACATCCCAAAAACTGGCTCCACGGATGTATAAATCTGCCCAATCGCGCCAGTTGCGTGCCTCAGTATCTAAAGGCCCAAATCGCTCCGCCAGGGTCAGGTCGTAGTTACCACCTTCCAAGTCATGTAGTTGGGCAATTTTGTCGATGCCGCGGTTCCTCAGCGCTACAAACAGCATATCATCCACCTTCACGGGCATGTAATCTGGATAATTTTTTCGCAATAACAACAGGGTATCGATTGTTCCAGTCCAGTCACGTGACACAAGCAGGTTTTGGGCCTGTGTAAATAAATCGTCTCTACCACGATAATCTGGTGTGGGCGTTAGCGTGGGTGTTGGCGCCAGGGTAGGGGAAGCAGTAATGCGTTGTTGGGTCAGGACGAATGCCAGTTGTTCAGAGGCATTGGGGTAATTAGGGTCAATCTCAATGACATATTCCAACCGTTGACGGGCGCGGTCATAGTTCCCCAGGGCAATATCCTGTTGTGCCAAGATGTATTGATTGGAGGCTTCACCGGCAACCAAAGTCGACTGGTATTGTGTACGCTGGTCTATCGCTGAGTTATATCCAGCGTATACGCTGCCACCGGCAATTAATGCCAGCAGTAATACGCCAATAAACGCCCATAAAATCCACCTGCGCCTCTTCCTGGGAGTATCCGCAGGCGGTTCAGGGATATCTGGAGGTAAGATAATCGGTTCATCACTGACGATGGAGGGTTGGGTCTCGTCAAGAGATTGTTCGTCCGGGAGATCAGTTTGAGATGAGGTTTCGGAAGAATCAATTGTTAAATGATCTGCTGGTTGCTCTCCTGAGGAAACAGCCATGGGTTGGGTAGTATCTGGTTCCATTCCTTGTATAGCAGGATAGCCACCAGATGCAGGCGGATTATCTTCTTCTGGCGCTGTAAAAGTCGGACTGGTTCTATCTAAATTTGATGATTCCATTCGGCCTATTATACCTCAGGGAATATGACGCCCCATATCAGCGCCTCGTTCCCAAAAACCTCACTGAATTTCCTGAGCTTCATGCTGGCGGACCAAGAAGCTCGGCTAACTTTACCACTTGTGATGCGTGTACCAGGGCGATGATCTCGTCTACAGCAGCAAGCTCGGTATTTCCATTGGGAACGATCAACTGACCTTTACGGATGACCGCCGCAAAGACACATTGGGGTGGTAATTCGATATCACGCAACATCTTGCCAACCACCACTGCTTGTGGATGGACTTTTTCCTCAACGATAGAATACTCACCTTTGCGCAATTTAAGTAGGGTCATCATATCTCCCAATGACATTTCCTCAGCAATCAATTTTGCCAGAATGTCTGATTGTGATAATGCCACATCAACGCCCATCTCGGGGGTAAACAACCAGACATTCTTGGGGTTATTCACCCGCGCGATGATGCGAGGCACACCAAACTCAAAGCGAGCAATCGTAGTAATGACCAGGTTGTCCTCATCTTCACCGGTTACTGCTGCCAACACCTGAGCCTCTTGGATACCAGCACTATCCAGTACGCTGGGCGAACTGGCATCACCCCCAATAATGACCTCGCTGGGGATTTCCCCCTGCAATCGTTCCAAGACTGACGGACGGTCCTCAATCAGTTTAACTTTATGCCCACCGCTTAATAATTGAGAGGCAAGTTGTGAACCAGTCTTACCACCACCTGCAATAATGACAAACATCTTACCCTCCTTCCTCTAATCCCAACAAGGATTTAAATCGCTCCAATGCTGAGGCCAGGATTGCTACCTGGACTATATCGCCCTCCCTAAATTGGCTACCCAATGTGGGAATGAAAGCGGCTCCGTTTCGGGTTATGGTTACAATACTGATTTCACTTGATACCGTCAGATCCTTTACCATGCGACCGACCAGATGTGAGGGGATATCGATATTAACCAGGCTGACTTCTCCACTGCCAAAGCTGATGATTGGGTCAAACTCAGCCGATGTGAGTAGCTCGCGCAATCTTTCAGCACCCCACGTTGTCGATGAGATCGTCAACATCCCTAATCGTCGGTAGATTTCCGCCCGTCTTGGGTCAAACAAACGGGCAACTACGCGCGGCACATGGAAAATATTATGGGCAATACGCGCGGCAACGATGTTGACATTATCCGATGAGCTTGCCGCGGCGAAAGCATCGGCTTGTTCAATGCCGGCTTGTAACAAGATGTCCCGATCAAAGCCCACGCCTGTAATCCTTTGCCCTTTAAAATTAGGACCCAGACGTGCCAGTGCGCTGGGATCGTAATCGATCACTGCCACCTGGTGGTTATCCTCCACCAGTAAGCGAGCGAGCTGCTCTCCCACACGACCACATCCAATAATGATGACTTTCATGTTTCCTCCTTACTCACTGAACTATTGATCACTGGTTGTAAAAAACGTTCCCGCCAGCGGACGAACAATTTACGGATCCAATCCAGGCTATAAATAATGATTGGGAAAAATATCAAGCCGAGCCATATGGCTGGCGGTATGGCAATATGTCCAAACAAATCAGCTAGTGGACGAAAATATATCAGGCTAAAAAGGATAGCAAGCTCAATGGCAATCCCACGCAGCAGGGCAGGGTTACTGAACCAACCCAGGAAACGACCCCGATTACGCTCTGTCCGGCAGGCAAAGGCATTACCAACCTGGGCCATGACCACTCCCGCATAATAAACCGTTATAGCCAGGTCGCGTTGAGCTGTATGAGGGATATTCGAGAAGATCATGGCGTGTAAAGATTGAAGCGCAGGAATATCCAGCCAGTTATTTATGAAGTAGAAAGCAAGAAAGCAAAGGGCAGCTTCCAGAAGTCCTAACCAAAAAAAAGAACGTTGCAGGAGTTTGTTATCCACCAGGGGTTGTGATTTTCTGCGCGGAGGTCTTTGCATCACATCTGGTTCAGGGTTCTCACTTCCTAGAGCCAGCGCCGGGAATAGATCTGTCCCTAGATCAATTGCCAGGATTTGTTTAACTCCCAGCGCCAGTGGCATCACCTGTGGGGTTAACAGTGCAGTCAGGATGAATGGCAGGATTTCAGGCACATTGCTCGAAAAGATATATGTGGTGAATTTACGCAAATTATCATAAACTGTGCGCCCCTCTTCGATGGCGCGTGCAATGGTGGAAAAGTTATCATTGGTGAGGATGACATCTGCCGCTTCTTTTGCCACATCCGTGCCAACTAAACCCATCGCTACACCCACATCTGCTTTACGCAATGCAGGCGCATCATTCACCCCATCACCGGTTACCGCCACTACTTCACCCTGGTCTTGAAAAGCAGCCACCAGGCGTAGTTTGTGTTCAGGAGCCATACGGGCAAAAATCACTTCTTTTTCCAGTATTTCTCGAAGCTCAAAATCGTTGAGCTGCTCCAATTCAGCTCCAGTCAGAATCAGCGGGTTGGAGGTAGTGAGCATCCCAATACGACGTGCGAGTGATTCTGCTGTAAGCCCATAATCCCCGGTGATCATCACCATGCGCACCCCCGCTTTCCGGCATGAACTGACCGCTTCCGCCACCTCGGGACGGGCTGGATCCATCATGGCGGTTAATCCGAGGAAGACCAGGTTTGCTTCCACCTGTTCGGCTGTGTAGCTGCCAACCCGTTGAGGCAACTCATGATAGGCTATGGCTAACACACGCAAGGCGTTTCGCGCGTAATCATCATTGGCAGACATTATGCGTGTACGCCAGTTATCGTCGAGCGGAATGACCTCACCATGCATGAGAATACGAGTGCATAATTGCAAAACTTCACGTGGCGCACCTTTGATAAAAGCTATCTGCTGACCTCTTGAAACATCTGGGAATAAACCATCCTGCTGATTTACCTTATGAATGGTACTCATCCGTTTACGCCGGGCATCGAAAGGGATTTCGTGGATGCGCGGTAGAGATTTATTTAGCGTTTCTTCCTCCAGGCTACTTTTTAATGCCACCACGCGCAATGCCACCTCGGTTTGATCTCCTAACACTGTCCATTGGGGATGGTCGGCTGCTGGTGGGTTAAGGCGAGAATTGTTGCACAACATGGCAGCAGTCAGCAAGGCACGCAAATCATTCTCAGCAGCTTCCGTACCTGGGCTGGGGACAAATTCACCTTCTGGCTCATATCCCGTTCCCGTAACAACCAGTGGTTTTCCACCCACCCATAGCTGGCGCACCGTCATTTGGTTCTGGGTCAGAGTACCACTCTTATCGGTGCAGATGACTGAGACGTGCTCCAAAGTTTCAAGGATGGAAAGCTTTTTAACCAGCACTCCTTTCTGTGCCAGGCGTTGTACCGCAACCGCCAGGGAGAGGGTGACTGTCGCTGGTAGTCCTTCAGGAATAGCTGCCACAATAATACCTAAAGCCAGCAAGAAGGCCTCATTAATTCCCAGATTTACATCTACGATCCCTACCGCAAAAACGATCGCTCCCAATCCTAGCGCTATCAGAGAGATGATACGGGTTAAACGAGACAACTCCTGTTGCAGCCGGCTGGGTTGTTCATGTACGGCCTGCGTCAACCGCACAATCCGTCCAAACTGAGTGAGCATGCCGGTAGCATAAACGACTGCCCGACCTGTACCCGAGACCACTGAAGTCCCGGCAAACACCAGATTGGATCGTTCCACTTCGCTTATCCCTTCCAATAACGAGGCGTCTGCAGTTTTTCGGGCGGGCATCGCCTCACCCGTGAGTACCGCATTGTTGGCCCGTAAGCCATATTCCTCAACCACGCGCGCATCTGCCGGGATGTTGTCCCCTTCAGCCAATACCAGCACGTCACCAGCGACCAAATCGCTGGCCTCCACTCTCACTTCCACACCCTCCCGAATTACCCTGGCGTAACTGGGTAGCAGGTGTTGTAATGCCACAGTGGCTTGTTCAGCGCGATATTCTCGCCAATACGATAGGGCTGCATTGACCAGAACCACGATCCAGATGATAATCCCCAGAGTTGGTTCCTGGGATCCTAAAGCAATCCCACCCGCTATCCATAGCATCAGGGCCATAGGATGGGCAAGAGAACTCAGCAGTTTTCGCCAGACTGGCTCGCGTGGTGGTTCACTAAGTTGATTACTTCCGTAAAGGGAACGCCGCTCCTGCACCTCAGGCTCTGATAAACCATTGGGTGAAGTTTCCAGAGCGGTGAAAACATCGGATTCCGGAAGGACGTAGATTGGATCAGAAACCATATAAAATCGCTATGCGCTCGAAACGCATAGCGATTTTATCATAATGGATAAT
>JBAQFX010000311.1:0-20805 GCA_049287485.1 Anaerolineales bacterium | reverse complement strand
TTGTAGGTGAAATACGCCAGCACCACGCAAACCAGGATGATGCCTGCCGAGAGCAGCAGGTAGCCTCCATCCATTCTGCCGCTATGCAAGAGCGCACTCGCATCGAAATACTTGAAGGGCGTGAAGTACTTGAGAAAATCCAGATTTTTTTGCAAACCGGAAATGATGGACATGAAGTAGGTCGCCAGGATGATAGCTACAGCGGTGGAAGCCGAGCGCTTGTACTGCTTCATGGCGCAACCCAGCAGCAAGCCCACGGACAGGAAGATCAGCTCGATGACGAACATGGCCTGCATTTCGAGCGCCAGGTAGCTGTTGAAAGCCTGGTCAGGGTTGTATGGCTGGGCAACAATCAGTGACATTACCCAGGTGACGAGCACAAAGGCGACGCAATTGACCAGGGCAGCCAGTGCCTTGGCAGTGATGACCTCGTTGCGCGAGACCGGCAGCACCAGTGAAAATTCAACGGTCTTATCTCGTTCCTCTTTGGAGATGATGTCTGAACCCCACATGGCAGCCGCGATAGCACCCAATAATCCAAAATAGATGAACATGAGGCCGTAAAAACCGGTTATCGTGGTCAGGTTAAAGGAAGTCAGACTCAACGCGTCAATAACTGCCTTTGGCATGGTATCCAGGATCGCCAGCAATTCAGGATTATTATAGTAAGCCGAAAATTTGGATGAGCCAACCAATATCAGCAATACAATAATCACGCTCCAGATAACCAGGGATTTCAGATTGGCTTTCAGCTCACGAAGAAAGATTTTCATGATGTACCTCCTAAGATACGGCCGGGATGTCGCGGCGAATGTATAACCCATAACTTACCACCAGCGACACAACAGTGACGCCCACGTTAAGCAAAACCAGCGGCGTATTATATGCAGCATGCTGGATGATATAGTTCGGGTCAAAGTGCTTGAAGGCCGTAATCAGCTCCAGGGTTGAGGCACCTTCCAAGCCACTGAAAGCACTGAGCACATACATGCCAAAGCCCAACCCGAGAGAAAGGGAGGTGACGCTACGCACGCGCTTGACCAGCAGCGAAATGACCAGCCCAACACTCAGGAAAAAGAGCTGGAAGATCACGATGCTCAGCAACAATAATAGCAGCGTGTGGACATCATATGTACGGCCACCGCGAAACAACATGATGCCTGCGATAGTACTCAGCCAAACCACCAGGTTGGTAATGGTCAGGCTGGTGAAGGCGGCCAGTAATTTACTGGTCAAAATCTGCACCCTACTAACCGGTTTGCTCACCAGGAAATCGGCGGTCAGCTCGCTCTCTTCGATCGAAACCAATCCAAAGCCGTAATTACCAGCCTGGATGGCCAAACAGATCTGGGCGAACAGGAAGATAAAGCTGTAGAACCCCAATACGGTGGATAGATCCACCCCGGTAAGCCCAAAGGCAGCTAAGAGAGCCGGTGGGAATTGGGACATCGTTTCGTTTAATAATGCAGCCTGATCAGCAAACGCGGGGAAAATTGAAAAGAATATGAGGGTAATGGCGATCAGCGTGACCGACCAGGTGATGACCGATCTCAGCCGGGTGAGGAATTCGTGTCGATAAATAGTTGTGCTCATGCTGCCCGCCTACTCATAATAATGCATGAAGATTTCTTCCAGAGTGGGCTCCTCGATGCTCACGTCGCTCACCTGGATTGCACTGATCTTTTGCAGCACGGCGTTGATGTCACCCTTGAAGAAGAAATGAACCGCACCATTTTCTGTTTGCAGGTTGGTCACCCCGGGCAGGTCAAAGGAGGCTGGGCTTAGCCCGGCTGCCTCGATGCGCACCTTTTTGTAGTTGTTTTGTTGCAGGGTGTGGATGTCGGAGATTTCGGCAATTTTACCCTCGCGGATGATGCCAACACGGGTACACAGGCGCTGCACTTCACCCAGGATGTGCGAGGAGAAGAAAACGGTCACGCCGCGCTCGTTCTCCTTTCGTATCAGGTCGAAGAACTTGCGCTGCATCAGCGGGTCGAGACCGGCGGTGGGCTCATCCAGGAAGAGCAGCTTGGGGCTGTGCAGCAGGCCTTGCACAATGCCCACTTTCTTCTTATTGCCGTAGGACAGGTCACTGATGCGGCGATGCAGCTCCAGCTCCATCAGCTCCGATAGCTCATGCAGGCGCTGGGTGCAATCACAATCATAAAAGCTGGCAGAGTACTTGAGCAGGTCGATCACTTTCATTCCTTCGTAGTAATACACTTCCGAAGGCAAATAGCCGATATCCCGGCGGATCTCCGTGCCGTGCGTGACCACATCCTTGCCGAACACACTGGCGCTGCCACTGGTCGGGTGGATCAGCGACAGCAGCAGGCGGATGGTAGTGGATTTCCCGGCGCCGTTTGGCCCAATAAAGCCGAAGATCTCGCCTTCCTCCACGTTGAACGAGACGTCGACGATGCCGCGCGCTTTGCCGTAATACTTGGTCAAATGCTTAACTTCAATGATGCTCATAGTGTTGCTCCTTTAAAGGATTGGAGAGTGAAAACCACTCCCGCAGGATAGCCGTATCGAAGAGAGGTAGTGAGCCGGGTTCTGCTCCCAGGATGCGTTCCATGGCATCCTGATGAGAGGCTGATAAGGCCTCCAGGCGCGGTACAGTTTCAGTACCAACGTGTGGTTGAATGATCAATGTGACCAGGGTGTCCCCAAAACTCTGCAAGAGCAAAAAAATGATCCCGCTGATCTGGTCAGCAAACGCCGTGTGGAATACTCCCTCCCGAACTCCCTGGCGGACGATGTCGGTAAGCAGGGGGGCAATGAGTGGCAGTATGGCAGCCTGCGCTTTCAGACGCAGGACAGCATTCTCATCGGCATACCACACTTTCGTCAGGGTGAGCAGGACTTCCTTGCGGTCGGTCTTCCAGCGTGAAGCAGTGTCAAACACGCGATGCAATTTTTCCGGGGCAGGTAATGTTTCATCCTGGATAATAGGGGTCAGCAGCTGGATCACCTGCTTAGCCATTCGCTCGATCAAGGCTTCCAGCAGTACTTGCTTGGAGTCGAAATAATGATAAAAAGCGCCCTTAGAAATTTGCAGCTCCGCCAGGATATCCTGGATTGACAGTTGCCCATAACCTTTGGTGTACACCAGGCGTTGGGCAGCATCCAGGATTTCATTCTGGCGCATTTCATATTCTTCTGGGTTTACCATGCGTGCCATGATTGGTTTCTTTAATAAACCGACGGTCGGTTTATTATTGAGAATTATATGCTGGAAAGGGAGATTTGTCAACAGGATGGTTGAGCCTTAGGGTTAAAAATAAAACGGGGTTGGTTTCCCAGCCCCGTTATTACTCACCATTAAAAACCTGTGTGGTTAATTCTCTATGGTCAATCCACCGAGAAGTTATCGTCGGCAGCGATGTCGTCCGCCAGGGCAAAATCTTCGGTGGTGTAGTCATCCTCGAACTCGCCTTCGGTGCGGTCATGCGAGGTACCTTCCCCGTTGCCGATCTCTTCAAAGCGACCATGCACGAAGCCCGTTCCAGCCGGGATAAGCTTGCCGATGATCACATTCTCCTTCAAGCCATATAGCGGGTCTTCGGAGGCGGCGATGGCAGCCCCTGCCAGCACTTTGATGGTATGCTGGAAGGAGGAGGCCGAGAGGAACGAATCGGTGCTCAGGGAAGCCTTGGTAATGCCCAGCAGAGTTTCAAGGAAGCGCGCCGGGCGTTTGCCCTGGGCCAGCAGGTCCTCATTGACCCGCTTGAGTTCGAGTAAATCCACCAGATCACCCGGCAGGTAATTGGTGTCTCCAGGGCGGGTCACCTGCACTTTGGCGGTCATCTTGCGGATGATCACCTCGAAGTGCTTGTCGTTGATGTTCTGACCCTGGCTGCGGTACACCTTCTGAACCTCGGTCAGCAGGTACATCTGGGCGATGTAGCGTCCCTGGATGCGCAGGATACGGTGTGGGTTTAATGAACCTTCAGTGATGGGCTGACCTGGCTCCACGTGGTTGCCATCCTTGATCAGTAAGCGGGCATTGGTGGGGATTTCATGCTCGGCTTCCTGGTGCACTTCATACGAGACAATAACCTTGGTGCCTTCGTCTCCTGTTTCAAGGCGGGCTTTACCAGTGTGCTGTGCAACGATGGTGGCCGTATCCAGAAAAGCCACCACATCCCCAACAGCCACTTCGGTGGCATCTTCCACCGCTACGGTCCAGCTCTCCGGGATAGCGTACTCGTCGCTGACCATCTCAGAATGCTCGATGCGCACCAGGCGCAATTCAGAATAGCGATCAGACTGCATAATGCGAGCTGTTCCGGCAATCTCTGCCACCTTGGCTTCACCTTTTGGCATGCGGCGGGCTTCAAAAAGCTCCTCCACACGGGGGAGACCCGTGGTGATGTCTCCACCGGCGGCCACACCACCGGTATGGAAGGTACGCAGGGTCAGCTGCGTGCCAGGTTCACCAATGGATTGGGCAGCCACGATCCCGACGGCGGAACCCATCTCGACCATCTTGCCGCGACCCAGGTCCATGCCATAGCAGGCGGCGCAGATGCCATGATCCAGCTCACAGGTGAGCGGTGAACGTACGATGACTTCCTCCACATTGGCATTGGTCAACTTGCGCACCTTATCACGGTCGAGCAATTCACCCCGTTCAGCCAGCACTTCGCCGGTCTTTAGGTCGATCACATTCTGGGCGACCACACGCCCAAACAGGCGCGTGCCTATAGATTGCCCGGCGACGTCGTCGCTCTTGCGGATGGGTATGCCATCCAGGGTATTGCAATCTAGCTCGTTAATGATCACATCCTGAGCTACATCCACCAAACGGCGGGTCAGGTAACCGGCATCAGCGGTACGCAAAGCAGTATCCGCCAGACCCTTGCGGGCGCCGTGCGTTGAGATGAAGTACTCCAGGGCATTCAGTCCTTCACGGAAGTTCGAGCGGATGGGGTGCGAGATGATGCGCCCAGATGGGTCAGCCATCAGGCCACGCATGCCAGCCAGCTGCGAGATTGGACCAAAGCCGCCCTTGGTAGCGCCGGAGTTGGCCATGGTAGCCAGGTTGCCATAAGGATCCATATAGCGTTTAACCGCGTCAGCCACCTCGTTGGTGGTGCGCTGCCAGATATTGATTACTTTCTCATTTTGCTCCTGATCGGTAAGCAAGCCGCGGCGGAAGTCGCGCTGGACCAATTCCACTTCCTTCAGAGATTGGTTAATGATCTCCTGCTTCTCGGGCGGCACGGTGATATCGGAAACGGCAATGCTATAACCCGAACGAGTGGCAAATTCGAAGCCGATTTCCTTGATGCGATCGGCCACTTCAGGCGTCTGGTCCTCGCCACCCACTTCATACAATTCGGCGATCAGGTCCTTCAGACCACCTTTATCCAGCTTCCAGTTGATGAATTGGATCTCCGGAGGCAGGATGCGATTGAAGATGACCCGCCCGACGGTGGTTTTAAGCAAGCGTTCCTCAGACTTGGGCAGGCGGTCGCCCTGCTCACTATACATAGTATTTATTATTACCTGGATCTCAGAGTGTAACTCCACCTGACCCAGGTTATAGGCCAGCTCGGCCTCATCGATATCAGCAAAGATACGTCCGTCACCCAGGTGCTTGCGTGAGTCATCGGAGGTGGTCAGGTAATACACACCCAAAACCATATCCTTGGATGGGCTGATGATTGGCTCACCGTCGGCAGGCTTAAGCAGGTTGCGAGAAGAGAGCATCAGCTGACGCGCTTCCTGGACAGCTTTCTGAGAGAGAGGCACATGCACAGCCATCTGGTCACCATCGAAATCGGCATTGAAAGCGGTAGTAACCAATGGATGAAGCTGGATCGCAGAGCCCTCGATCAGGATGGGCTCAAAGGCCTGGATGCCCAGGCGGTGCAGGGTGGGAGCACGGTTGAGCATGACAGGTCGCTCCTTAATCACCTCTTCCAACACTTCCCACACCTCAGGACGGTTACGCTCGATAAATCGCTTGGCGCCCTTGACATTGGCGGCATAGTTATGCAGCACCAGGCGCGAAATGACAAACGGGCGGTAAAGCTCGAGGGCCATGCCCTTGGGCAAACCGCACTGGTAGAGCTTGAGCTGTGGTCCGACCACGATCACGGAACGACCAGAATAATCCACACGCTTGCCAAGCAGGTTGCGGCGGAAACGTCCCTTCTTGCCTTTGAGCATATCGCTCAAGGACTTCAGCTCGCGCCGTCCGCGGCGTGAAAGGGCTTTGCCACGCTGCGAGTTATCAATCAGAGAGTCAACCGCCTCCTGAAGCATGCGTTTCTCGTTGCGCACAATGACATCCGGCGCGCCCAGCTCGAGCAGCCTCTTCAGGCGGTTGTTGCGGTTAATTACCCGGCGGTACAGGTCATTCAGGTCAGAGGTGGCGAAACGACCTCCATCCAGCTGTACCATGGGGCGCAGGTCGGGTGGGATCACCGGTAATACGGTGAGAATCATCCACTCAGGTCGGTTACCTGAGCGGCGGAAAGCCTCGACAACTTTCAAGCGCTTGGTGGCTTTCTTGCGTTTTTGCTTGCTCTTGGAAGTGCGCACCTCTTTCCACAACTCTTCCGCCAGCTTGTTCAAATCCAAGCGGCGCAGGATGTCATAAAAGGCTTCGGCACCCATATCGGCACGGAATACTTGCCCCCAGCGGGTTTTAAGCTCGCGGAAACGCGTCTCACCCATGAAAGTGAGCGGGCGCAGGTCCACCAGCTCATCGCGCAGGCTCTCATTCTCGTCTCGCACGGTGCCCGATTGCTCTTCCAGCTGGTTGCGGAAACCTTCCATGGTCAGGTCAGCTTCGGCACGGATACGCTCAACATCCATTTTTACATGTTCAAGCTCACGCTGCTTTTGGTCTTTCAGTTGTTTCTCAAGCTCTTCCAGCTGTTCTTTAATCACCTGTTGCAGGCGAACCAGATGCTGGTTGCTGACCTTCTCGCCAGCTTCGACCACCACCGTATCAGTCTGGAAGGTAATGGCGATCTTGGTGACTTTGCCAATTTTGTCCTGGATCAAACCTTCAAGGCGTTGACCCTCTTTGATGAGGGGGTCAAGCTCAGCAGATTCATCATAATGCTTGGTGATTTGCTGGCGGAGTTGTTCCTGGTCAGCCAGCGAGTGGTCACGGGTGGCTTTCGCCTCGGCAATTTTGGAATTGACCTGGGCGGCGTACTCACGCTCGGCTGCCAGCTCATTATCTTCCAATCGCTTGAGAGCTTTCTGGCGGGCGTCTTCATCCACATACGTGACCACGTATTGGGCAAAATAGAGCACACGGTCCAGGTTGCGGCGAGAGATATCCAGCAGCAGGCCCAGGTAAGAAGGGATGCGGCGAGTGTACCAGACGTGGGCAACTGGAGCTGAGAGCTCGATATGCCCCATACGTTCGCGGCGAACCGAAGAACGGGTGACTTCTACACCACACTTATCACAGATGATGCCCTTATAACGGATGTTCTTATACTTCCCGCAATAGCATTGCCAATCACGGGTTGGTCCGAAAATGGCTTCGCAGAAAAGCCCATCCTTCTCGGGGCGTAAGCGCCGGTAGTTGATGGTCTCAGGCTTTAATACTTCGCCATATGACCAGCTGCGGATGGTTTCTGGGGATGCCAGGCTGATGCGAAGTGCTGTCAGTCCTTTTGTTTCCACTCAATGCCTCCTGGAAAATAGACGAACAAAAGCCCGCGCTTGAGATTGTTGTTCTCAAGCGCCAGGCATCAATAAGCATTTTTTGGATTCATGCGAATCATGATTATACCTAAAACGATAGGATTTGGTCAAGAGGCAAAAATAAGAATATGATTAGGGTTTTCTATCCGACGGCTTTGTTTTCACCCCTGGGTTGCCTGAACGGGATCGCCAGATGAAAAGCACTGCCCTTTCCGAGCTGGCTCTCCACCCACACCCGTCCTTTGTGACGCTCAGCGATCGATTTAACAATAGCCAGGCCCAGACCGGTGCCCTGGCGTTTCTTGGCTTCTTTTTGACCGCCACGATAAAACTTCTCAAATATACGCGGGATATCCACCGGCGCAATTCCAATCCCGGTGTCATACACGGAGAAGACCATCTGGTCTTTATCCGGCTCAACTTTCACGGTGACCTTGCCCCTGGGTTCGGTGTAAATGACGGCGTTCTCCACCAGGTTGTGCAAAGCCTGTTGCAGCAGGGCAGCATCTGCCTCTACCAGGGGAATGGCATGTGGAGAGATATCACTGGTAATGGTAACCTGCTTTTGTGAAGCCTGCAACTGCAAAGCTCCGACCACGCGTTCCACCACATCCTGCACCGGGACCATTTCTGGCTGCAAGTCTACTCCCGCATCGATACGACCCAGGTCCAACAGACTAGTCACCAGCTGGTTCATGCCATCCACACTGGCCAGGATCTTGCGCACATAGCTGGTCTGCTGCTCATTCAGCTCACCGACCATTTCAAGCATGGTGGCATAACCACGCATGGTGGTGAGGGGATAACGCAAGTCGTGGCTGACGGTGGCCACAAATTCAGACTTCAAGGCGTCCAGCTCCTTGAAGCGAGTGACATCCCGCAAGACGCAGATGCGACCTACCGGTTGACCCTCCACGATGACGGATGAGGCAGTAGCCAGGTAGGTTTTCCCGTCTGCCAGCTCCACTTCATCCGATTGCTTCTCTTCCGAGACGACCTGCAACAGCGCTAACAGGGTGGGCTCCTGAATGAGCGTGTTGATCGATTTCCCGTTGATGGCTTCCCCAGGTAGCCCCAGCACCTGCCAGGCTGCCGGGTTGGCTAAAAGCAACCTGCCTTGATAATCGGTTACCAGCACCGGGTCGGGGGTCGAATTGAGGATGGCAGCCAGACGCTGGCGGCCGATCTCAGCATTGGCAAACAGTTGGGAATTTGCAGAGGCCAAGGCTGCCTGCCCGGCGATCGTGGTCAGAAAGCGTACCTCATCTTCGCTGAACTGGTGAGGAGAATCGTAGGCCAGCCAAAGAGCCCCATAAAACATGTTTTCATGATGCAGGGGCAATGCCAATAACGCTTCTGGGCGGGGTGCATTGGGCGGGAAGGTCAATAATCTCACCCGGCTGAGGTTGTTCAGGGTAACCACTTCTTTCTGGCGAGTCATGGGCAGGATCTGGTCATCCAGGTAACTGTAGCCTTCATTTCCACGACCAAAACCAAAACGACTCACGGGGGGCGAGCCACCTTTCATTTCAGGCAATGCCTCGGGAGAGAGCACCACCCGCACAGCACTGGCACCGGTGCTCAGGGCAGCTTCCATCACGGGTTTGACCGATTCCTGGAATTCAAGGCTGGAGGCAACACCCCGGCTGACCTGCACCAGACGGTTTAGCTCATCGAGGCGAGCTTTCAGGCTTGAGCGCATGTTTTCAAAAGCATGCCTTAGTTGCCCAACTTCATCATTTCCATCCGTCTCTAATGGCCGGTCGAGAGACCCGCTGGATATGCGGTTCGTCTCCTGAGCCAGGTTTTGCAACGAGGCAGTCACTGTACGCAACGAAAAGCGCAGCACGAGAGCCGCGATCAAAAACAGGATGATGATCATGATCATCAGGGGCGCCGCAATCTGCAAAGCCAGCTGCTGGGTTACCTGGGCAGGAATAGAAACCACCACTGCCCAGGGCCTTCCCCACACCGGCTCATAATACATCATGCTGCGGGTACCATCAAGCGTCAGGCCATCGAAAAAGTTACCCTGGAGGGATGGTTGCCCGGTGTATTTCTTCATCACCCACTCGTTGGATGAGCTATACAGGATGGTCCCATTATCATCCACCAACATACCATCGCCATTGACATCAGACAGGCTGTTGAGGGTAGTGATGAGTGATTGAGCAAAAGGATTGGTTGCCAGGTCGGTACGACCAATCAGGACCCCATTTCGAACCCCCTTGTCATCGTAAACTGCCGCTAGGAAGGATAAACGGGCTGCCACCCCACCTAAAGTAGGAGGTATGGTGTACATCTGGATCGGCATCCCCTTCAAGGCGATGGTGATGCCCATATATTCTTCCGACGAGGGGGCAGCGGTATAAAAATCATCCGCCGGATAACCGGTCACGGGCTTGCCATCGGCATCCACTAGGTAAAACTCGCTGAAATAAGGTATCGTGCGCAGGTTCTCACCCAGTAAAATATTCTTTTCAGATAACGTTCCCGTAGACCAGATCGGGTCCTTGGCCAGGATCTGGATCAGTTTTTGGCCCATTTCCAGGAAAGCCGGGACGCCATTCGCAGCCATCATGCCCGTGCTCTCCAGGCGACTATTGACCGTATTGGTAGCTGCCTTGCCCGCCGCAATCCAATCTCCCGCCATCAGGCCGACCACCAGCACAAATGCCAGCGGAGCCAGGCTGGAAAGAAACCGGCTTTGCAGACGTCGTTCCACAGGAGAGGGTTCCAGCGGGCCGGAAAAACCCCAAAGACGTGGGAATATAATGGATACAGCTTCTGCGATCACTCCAGCGACCAATAACTGCATACCAACGGCAATAGAAGCCGCTTCAACCTGTGATAAGGCGATATCCAGGCGAACCGCCAGGCTTCCTTGCGCAGCCAGGGTTGTATCCAGCAAGAAGAGTAATGGATAGATAAACGCAAATAACACGGTAGTGAATAGAGGGTGACGCAAGAGGCGAAAGACCCAGGTGCGATAGCGCTGGTGGAAAGCTGCACCAAGGAATAGTGCCAGTAATGCGTACTCCAGGGGAGTGAAGGGGCTATGGCTACTCAACAGGCAAATCAATGCGCCTGAAATTAAGCCCAACCCGGTCGCAGGGAAAACGCCGAGTAACCCGGCTGCCAACACCCATGATACAGCAGCAAATACCGGAATGGACGCCCCACCCGTTTGGATCACTCCAGCTTGAGCCAGCAGCTCTTCAAAAACAGGCAGTTGGACGATAAAGAATAAATTGGTCAGGATCAACACGATCGCTAAAGTAATAAAAATTCCCCCATGCAAGCGTGTCCAGCGTTTATTGAGCCGCCGCCATTGGAAAAGGAGCAAGATCACGCTGCTTAACACAATAATCCAGCCTATCCACCCAATTGAATCTTGTGGTTGATCGACGTATAAGGGATTACCAAGCAAGGTGAAATCTATAACCATATCGGCGGAATGATATCGGGCAGTTTATTAAAATGATTATAGCATGTATATAGTCCAACTATTGTGGATGCGGCAGACCCTCTTAACCCGCTTTACCAAATTGCAGGTTTATGCCCACTCTATGGTCTCTCGCGTGGCAAGAGACAGATTTGCATAGAAGCCTCGACGATATTCCGGGAGCATACCAGCCAGGATATACATGGCTTCATCGGTCATCTGGCGTAACAGCTCTTTCCCCGCCCGTTGACCATGTGTAATAAAACGAAATGGGGCGCCAAACTTCACGATTGCACCAGATCCACGCCAACGAGGCAGTATCGGCAGCGTTGGAAAGCCAATCGTGCCATCAATGGCGACGGGGACGATGGGTGCATTGGCCCGGGTAGCAAGATAGGCCACACCTTCTTTACCCTGGCGTAACTGAGGACCGCGGTGTGCCTCTGGTGCAACCAGGATGATCTCCCCAGCTTTTAATACCTCCAGGGCACCCTGGATCGCTCGCCGGTCGAATTCCTCCCGTTGCACAGGGATGACCCCATAGATACGAGGAAATATGCCGACGATCGGATAATTGTACACTTCGATCTTAGCCATGGGGACGATGTTGCGGGGTAGTGAATTCATCACTACGAATGGGTCAACGAAATTGATGTGGTTAATCATCAGGATGGCTGGCCCTTTGGAAGGAACTTTCTCTACCCCTTCCAGATGATCCACTTTAACCAGTATGGTGAAGCCGATGTAGCGGATCAGAAAACGCAAGATACGCCGGCGGGTTTCCAATCGCGCATGGTCATAGCCTCGTGAGGACCAGACAGAAGCATGCGAGCCTGGTACGTTCAACCTGACCCTCCTGAGGCTTGATACACGCCGCGATATTCCGCGGGTATCAGCTCAGCAATAGCCTGCATGATCTGGTCCGCATTGGCCTGCAAAGCTTCACGCCGCTTGGCACCTTTTCCCTCCACCAGTGGCAGTTTTACAGGCTTCCCAATGCGCATTTCTATTCCAGGGCGTTTTAAGTGCAATGCCCGATCTAAAAAATCGTCGGTCGTACCGGTGATACCCACGGGAACGACGGGCACCCTCGTTTTATCAATGATGTAAGCCACACCGGGTAAGGCCCGTCGCATGCCAAATTCATGCGTCCGCCCACCTTCCGGGGCCAGCAACAGAGGCCGGCCTGATTGTAAAACCGCAATCATACTGTTCAACGCCTGCCGATCAAACTCACCCCGGTGGACCGGGATGCCATGGTAGCCACGGACGAGGATGTTCTGACCAGGTCGGTTCCAGATTTCAATGGCACCCGCCGCTTCCGGGGCAACCGGCCAAAATGACAGCAGGAAGGGAGGCTCAAACAGTGAAACGTGATTGATGGTAATTAGATATGGTCCGCTTGCAGGCACATTCTCCCGCCCAATGATCTTGACATCACTGAGAATATGAAAAACTAGCCTGAAAATCGGCCTGAAGACGATGCGGATAAGGCGATTAAAAATCGGTACCGAATATGGCTTCATCTTCCAAAGACCATTGCTTTTGCCGCTTCAAGAACCTGATCGATATCCAGCCCATCTGAGCATAGAACCTGCGCATCCTCAGCCGGACGTAGCGGTGCAACTTTCCTGTTTGTATCGATCTGGTCACGCTTGCGCATAGCGTGCAGGATGTGAGCATAATCTGCCGGTTCACCCCGATCAAGCAGCTCTTTATAACGCCGTCGAGCCCGTTCTTCGGCGGAGGCATCCAGGTATATCTTTAAATCCGCTTCTGGCAATACCACCGTTCCTATATCACGCCCCACCATGACGACTTCCCCGCGTTTTCCAATGCGGCGTTGTTGAGCAGTTAGGGCTTTACGCACGCCGGCATAGGCAGACACCGGTGAGACATGCGTCTCCACCTCCGGACGGCGGATCTCCCAGGTGATATCCTGCCCATCCACGATGACGTCATAAGCCCGCCCATCCTGCGCCGAAGGTGGGCGGACATCAATCTTCACCTGTTCCGCCAGCAAGGTAATCGCTGCTTCATCGTCAATGTCTACCCCCTGGCGTAATGCCAGCCAGGTAACCGCCCGATACATCACACCCGTATCGAAGTACAGATATCCCAGAACCTCAGCCAGCTTATGCCCCAGGGTAGATTTCCCTGAAGCAGCAGGCCCATCAATAGCGATGATGTTTGCAATCGACATTGGTGATGCTCGTATATCTAAATGGATATCATGGAGTGGTATTCTCAATGGGTTCGGAACTCCCGCCCGGGAATAGATCTGCTCGTACCCATAGAATGATCTGATCCTGCCCCAGGGGAGCCTTCCGAAACGCCAGCCAATTGATAAAGTTGGGGGGAAATACACCTTGCCAGCCAGGGTAAAGCCTCCAGACGAAATCCTGCCCGCGATAGCTCTCGGTGAGCTGGGGCTCCCCGGTACTTTTATAAGTAATCACCACTGGAGGTGATTCAGCAGATGAAAGGGATGTTTGGAAATGAGTATTGGGGAAATGACGCAAAGCCCATTCCAGGGCGGGTGAATCGGTTAATCCAACGATCTCCAACTGATCGCGCAAGCCTGTATTCCAGCTGGAAAGATCGGTCAGTGTGGTTAAAAGCAGATCAGTCTGAGCCGTGGTTGGTGGAGGCGCCCATAAATCTTGCGCACCATTCTGGCGCACGATGACCATGCCCCAGGTATTTGAGATAAGCTGCAAGCCCAACATAAAACACAGTGACCAGACCACACCCATTATTGCCGCCGAAGATGACCACCCGGCAAGTACCAGCAGGGTTGCAATTAACCCCAGGAGGAACGCACCGATGATGATCGCCCAGTAGATTGCCACATCCACCTGGTAACGCCCGATGGACAGTAAATTGATCCATCCTACTACCGACAACACGAACAGCAACAAAGCCAGGCAAAGCGCTACCACACGTGTTGCGCGGTCATCCTCGGTTAGCACTGAGCGGCTGATCGCCATGGATGCCAGAGCCCACAGAGGGATCAGTGCCCAGGCTACATCCCCTACCTGCCGACCGGCATACAACATGGGCAATAATAAACCCACCAATGCCCAAATACTCAAACCCAATATTCGCTGGCGTGTAGTTGAGTCATTTGTTTCACCGACCCGGGCTTGAACGATGCCATAGATGGCAAATATCAGCACAAAAGGTTGGTAGACCAGTAAGCTGGCTGGCAGACGTAAAATGGGGATCCCACTCGAGGTCACCCAGGTCTTCAGATATACGGGGATGGTATCAGCCAACGCCCCGAGGCCTTGTGGAACCTGGAAAAAGAGCGTGCCAGCGAATAGCAAGGTCAGCACGAAGGCGAGCACAGCCACCCTGAGGGACCCGGCAGAGAGGGCTGCCTCGGAAGGTGTAACCTCGTTTTCACTGCTTTCATGTTGGGCGGATTTATGGCTGATCAGCCGAACTAACCCCCAGCTCATCCCCAGGATGAGCGCACCTTGCAAGAAGGCGACCCCTGAGAGCAATGCCAGCCCTGCAAAGAACCCGGCCCAGACCATGCGCCGGTTATACAGGCTGGCAAGGAAAAGCAGGCTGAAGACAAGCGCAGGCACCGGGCTGCCGACCTGCCTGGAAAGCGACACCAAGCCAGGGTCAATCGCCAGACCAAATGCCAGTAACACACCTGCCCGGCACATCCATTTCGCCTCCCCCATCCAGCGCTGGAAATAAAACGGCACCCAGATGATCAGACTCCCCGCCAGGGCAGGGAATAAGCGTGCCAGGAAATTGGTATCCTTAAAGACAGAGAATAGCAAGCTGGTAAGCAACAGGTATGCCGGTTGCGCCCCCAGGATCACCGCCTGTCCACGTGCCAGGCCTAATGCCTGGAGAGCCCAACCCGCCTCGACATCGGTCAGAGCAGCTGCACCCAGCTGAAACAGGCGCAATCCCAAAGCCAACAGGAATGCCAGCCAGTAAAAGTAAAGCTCAGATGCATGCTTGTTCACTTTCATGGGTTTTCGAACCGTATTATACCGCCTCCACTGGCTCAGAATAATCCATGGGATAGGGACAATTCCCTTTGCCCTGATCGATAGTTATGGGCGGGTAGCTTGCCAAATTAAAAGCCAGGCGAGAACAGTTGCCTGGTAAATTTCCCAAAGCATATTACGGCACCTTGTAAATGGTGACCTGTCCCTGGTTGAAGACCGGCTGAAGCACCAAATCGAATTTCCTGAGAGCAGTGCTGGTGGTACATCCCTGCAGTTGGTTACAGACATTCTGGATATAGGTCAGCTCGGATGAGCCGAGAATGACATAGCTGACATCCCACTTATGCAGTAAATCCAATGCAACCTGACCATCAGAGGTGGTGTAGATGGTGGCAATATCGAGCTCGCGCAATCCCTGTTCATCGTAATTCCCACGCCACTGGCTTTCATGTATCGCCCAACCCAGCACGGTAGGGAAGCCACTGAAAGCACTGATGCGTCCCTCGTAGGTGTAGGAGCCACCCCAGGGTGGCACGCTGGGTGCCTCCAGGATCACCGGCACACTTCCCACAGGCAGGCCCTGTTCAGCATTCGCATCCAGCCATTGAATGGCAGCCCAGTCATCCGGGTGGCTCATGGCAATGGAGCTGGAGCCATCCAGGTCAGCTGGTCCCTTAAAATCACCGGCGCGGCTGGGGATGGCCATGCTGGTGTAAACGAGGCCTAACCCGATGAATAATGTGGCAGCAATTGAAAAAAGTACCCGCCCGGCAGGTTTTTCCAGCCGGTCCAACAACCACCAGATGCCATAAGCGCTGGCACAGCCCAGCATCACCCAGGCTTGATAATAAAACTTGAACACGGTGTTCATGCGCACCCCAAAGCTATCGCGCAAGTAGAGAAATTCGACGATCAATGTCAGTGCCAGGCCGGTAAAGATGAGCAGATAAACAAAGCTATCACTGCTGATGGAAGGCAACGAAATTGTTTGGTCTGCCGAGTCATCCGTGGAGGGTGACCTTTTATGTAGCAGACTACCAACATTGGCCATCACCAAAGCCAGGAGCCCAGAAAGCATCAATAAGAGCCATGGGTCGCGCAAGCGAGCCTGCACACTGGCCGTAAAAGCCTCTCTCAAGCTCAGCCCGCCCAACACCGATTGAAGCGTAGCCACCAAAGTGCTTTCTGGATACGGTTTCAAGATGAAGAGCACGAACGCCAGCAGCAGCATAATCAGCAAGTACAGCCCGATGCAGATGGCGAGGATGCGCCACCACCAATTCAACACTGATTTAATTGGCTGCCCACGTGCCTCCCCTTGCTTACTGAGACTGACTGCCAGGAAGCAGGTGAGCAAGAAGATAAACGTGCCGAACATGACCAGGTATTGAGGCAGGCGCGTGGGTGGGAAGACGTAAGGCAGGATGCCGGCTGCTTGAGAGCTGAAACTCAGGTAGAAAAATATGTACAACAATCCGGATAGGATGCCCAATCCCAGGCCAAGCGAGAGGCAACGATAGACGGTCTCGCGTTCCAGGCGTCCTTTCATCATCACGCTACCCAATCCATACGCCAGGACGACCAGACCCAGATAGATGGGTAAGTCCCAGGTATTCAGGAAACCCAGTGCTCCCAGGAGCAAGGCAGAGAAAATGAATAGCAGCCAGTCATGATCCAGGGCATAGGCCGCCGGGTTCCACCAGTTCCGCCTGGTTTCAGTTTGTGTTCCAGATGTTTCCGTTTCATTAAGCTGTTTATGATTTGCCCAACGTAGCAGCAAGTTGAGCGCCATGGCAATAGCCAGCAAGACGAATGGCAGCGCCAGCACATGCGGGTGGTTATCGCCCAGCAGAAAGCTGAAGAAAGGAAATTCATCAATAGGTTGGACGCCGATATTCTGCCCGATGAAATTCTTATCTGCCAGGACGCGCGAAGCCCGCCACCACCACAGGAATACATCCCCCGGGTACCAGGAGTTAACCACCGGTGCCTGGGCCAGGCCGGGAATATCGATCCAGTTCCAGAAGATATCTGGCAACACGCCACTGGCGTGCAAGGACTCTAACACGCCCTCCAGGTTGCCCATCAAGGTCACCAATACCCCGCCCAGCACTCCCGCCAGCAGGGGAGGCCTGGTCGATGGGGCAGGGTCACCTTCCTTGTGACGCGCTTTGAGAGTGAATGCCACCAGGTTATATACTATTCCAAAAGAGCCAATCAAAGTGAGGGCAAAGAGCAGGGCATCATACAGGTCAAAAGCCACCCCCGATATTGCCCCTGACAGGCTGGTGAGCAAGGCCATCATCACGTAGCCGAAGTAATAATAAGAGATGGCGAATCCTGATAGCCAGGGGTCCAGCGGAGGGAAATGCTCGCTGCGCAAGATGGCGTTCTGGAAGGCAATTTCCATGAACTTTTCACCGCCGGTGGGTTCGATCTTGTAGGGGGCAAAGGCTCGTACCACCGCCCAACCGACCAGCGCCAGGGTGAAAAGTGTCTCTACGGTGAGCACCAGCTTCCACTTTGCTTGCAAGAAGGAGCATAACTCCGGAATGAAGGTAACTTTCCCGCGCAGGTAAAACCAGGCAGATAGACCCGCCATAAGCAGCACCGCTAACAAAATACCACCCAAATCGTTGTTCAACAAACCCGTGCTGGCACCAACCCACAAGAAATAACTGACTAGCAGCAAGCCGAGTGCTTTGGAAAAGGTATAACCCCGGTCGGGCAGCCAGCGAAAGATGCGCATTGCAGCGGGCAGCGCCAGCCAACCCAATACCTGCATGATTACCCACCAGACCAGGATTTGGATCATGGGATCACCCCATAGATGACCGTATTCTCATCTCGATAGACTTCATTCCACAGAATACCATTAAATGCCGGGAATTTATCCAATCCCGGTCCGGGATAAGTAGCTTCTTCAAGCTGCCCGACCACAATATAGCGCACAGCATATAAATTCAAGAATTGTTTGGTTTGGTCGGTATCCACCGTGATGTAGAACTGGTCGATATCCAGAACACGCTTGGTGACCCATTCCGCCGGGTTGAGAGCACGCTGCTGTTGTTCGTGCCACTCCCAGCCAACCACGCCTGGCAAACCGCTGTAGATGGTGAAGCGCGAGTACCAGCGATACAAATTACGCGAATTGGCTTCCACGATGACCGGCGAGCCTTTAACATTCTCCTGCATCCAGCGAATGGCGCGGTAATCCTGGCTTAGATCCATGTTGATGCCACGTTCAGCCACCGAGGTGTCATCCGTTACGCCGGGATAGTTCTCGAAATAGGTAGCGTACGGCATATAAGCCATGCCGTCCAGGGTGTGAGGAGCGCTAGGCACCCAGCGATCCTTGATTTTAGCCATCGTTCCATACAGGGTGAACAAGGCAGCAGAAAACACCAAAAATCCAAAGGCAAGGCGCCAGGAGGTGCGCCAGCCGGGTAACCAGCGACGCACCGGTTCAAGCAGCCAACCCAGGGCTGCTGCGGCGCTTACAGCGAACAATGCCCACACTTGCAGGTAAAACTTGAACACGGTATTCATACGCCCGATATCGCCGCACACCACCACCACCTCGACCACCAGGGTGATCAGCAGCCCCGTGCCCACCAGGAAAAGCACCAAGCGCTTGGCATCCGGTAAGCCCGGCCGCAGGAGCAAGACACCTGCCCAGGCAGCCAGCGGCAGGATGAACCAGACCAACCCTGCGCCCCTCCCTATGGGGATTTTGCTCAGCAGGCTCATGTTCTCAACGCCCGGGATCTTGATGCTGAGCAGCAGGCAGGCCAGGAAGATCACGACCACACCAAAGATGATCAGGCTGCTGTACCTCTCCAGCTTACGCAATGAGACCAGTGGGGTGTGTGCCATCCACTCACGCGTTTCCCACACCATCCAGGAGATGATCACGAAAAGGAACAAGCCCCAGTGGGTTAAATAAGATACCAATGGGGTGTGAGTACCCGCCCAGGGAATGACCGAGCTATACGGTTGGGCATACCACAGGCGATAAGGCAGGTATAGCTCATAGGAGAGCACGGCTAAGAGAAGCATGCCCAATCCAGCCAGGAGCAGGCGTTTCAGCGCGGAGGGAAGATGAAACAGAGACGGGAATTTGCTGATATCGGCATAGCGAAAGAGAGCGTAGCCCAAAACCAGCATGCCCAGGGGTAGATAGGTATAAATATCCGATAAATTAGCGGGGTAGAGCGCTCCGATGGCCAGGCCACCCAGGAAAATGCTCAATAATCCTGCTCCAAGGCTCTGCCAGCGAGCTTTCCCCAGTAAAACCGCCACCACCCAGGCAATCGCCAGCATGGCAATAGCCATGGCCATCATATGAGCATGCAGGTCAGCATACAAGAAGGTGAACATGGGAAATTCCGTGATGGGTTCCACGTCCCCTGGGGCGGGGATGGCACGGCTGGGGATCCAATACCAGTCGCCCAGGCTGTAAGGCAGGCTGGCGCCATGGAACAACGCCTGTCCCAGCCCATTGAACAGACCCACCACTCTGGTAAAGAAGCCGGTGCTGTCGGTCAGTCCACCGGGTAGTCCCAGTTGCTCCCAGCCTTTTACGATCATGCGCAGGGTGCCCAGGTTGCCCAGCACAGCCATTCCCAATGCCGCAGCCACGCCGGTCAGGTAGGGTCGCCGTGAAGGCACAGGCGGGGATTCTTCATCTTTTGCGGCGTCCTGATCCGTTTGCACCTCACTATTCTTTCTACCCCTCTGGCTGAGGTTATATCCGATGCAGAAGGCGCCCATGGCGACCATGCTGAACAGGGTGGGGAGGATCAGGTTATATGCAAATGAAGGCACAATGCCCAACCATTTAACCAGCACACCTACGAAGATGTAGCCCCAATAGTAATAATTCATGTAGCCCCCGGCGTACCAGGGGTCATAGGGTGGGAAGGTGGTGCTCTTGAGCACCGCGTTGAAGAAGGAGAAATCCATGGGTTTCTCGCCACCCTTAAACGGGTGCCACAGGTCGGGATTGCCAAAACGGACGAACAGGAAGAACAGGAAGAATGCCAGCGCCAGGCCTTCGATCACCAGAAAATAATTACGCTTTGTATGCCATTCCTGACGCAGCTCGTGGCGCTGGCGATATGCCAGGTACGCCGCACCCAGCGCCATGAGCAGGATCACGATGGTAATGGTCAGGCGGTTAAAGGGAATATTCAGCGAGCCAGCCAGCCAGGTGAAATAAGCCAGAATCAGCATGCCAGCAATGCGGGCCAATGGATAACCATGGTCTTTCAATCCGGGAAGGGTGATCCTCAGCAGGGGATAGGTCAACAATCCTAGAACAGTCACACTCAGGTACCAGACGATGACCCCCAGCACCTGGAAGCGGTTCTGCCAGGCCTGCGGGTTGAAAAGCTCCGACCAGGTGCCGCCCTCGCTTTGCACATCCAGGCTTACCTCGGGTAATTTTAAATTTGCCGGGTGGTAGGCGGCTTTCTTGGGAGTGATGGGCACGATCTCGTTGAAATTTGCCCCGTTGAGGATGCTGCGAGCCTGTGCAGAGTTATAGGCAGCGGTTTTTCTAAAGACCAGAACCTTGGGATGGTCATAAACGGTGAAGGCTTCTTCTGCGAACTGGTCGTTTCTTTTTAGCGGACCTAAAGAGGGGTCCGATTGGAAAACCGCCACCAACTCGAAACCCAGGTCTCCCTGGAACATGCCTGG
>JBAQFX010000310.1:0-4507 GCA_049287485.1 Anaerolineales bacterium | reverse complement strand
TCTCGGCGCCTTTATTAGTGCGCTCAGTGCGGGTGGTTTTTTCAGCGATCGACCCGCAATTGGAAGAAGCAGCAAAGGTGGAAGGAGCGAGTAATTTTAATATATTCCGGCTGATCATGCTTCCCCTGGCTGGACGGGCAATCCTGACTGGTATTGTGCTGACCTGGACGCGGGCTTTAGGAGAATTTTGAGCCACGCTGCTTTTTGCAGGGAACCTGGAGGGAAAGACCCAAACCATGCCCCTGGCGATCTATATCGGCTTTGAACAGGGATTAGGAATCGCCCTGGTGCTATCGGTGATCCTGCTGGCTGTTTCGCTCATATTGTTGATCTTTTTAAGGAGACTGGAATTGCAAAGCCAGCTATGAACTATTGAGAGTAAAACTAATCCCATTCTCTTGAATTATTAAGCAAATCCTTCTCTATTTATCAGGTCCTTGGGGGTAAAATTACGATAATTAATCACTATTTATCTCTTTATAAAAGATAATTGTGATCTATCAGGAGGAAAGCTCATGACCGAAGTCACACGTGAAGAAGCGCTTGAATATCACCATCTGGAGGGGAGACCTGGCAAAGTATCGGTGGTTCCAACCAAACCGATGGAAACCCAGCGAGACCTCAGCCTGGCTTATACCCCGGGGGTCGCTGTACCGGTGCTGGAAATTGAGAAAGACCCAGAGCTGGCTTATGAATATACTTCCAAAGGGAACCTGGTGGCAGTCATCACGAATGGAACTGCTATCCTGGGCTTGGGCGACCGGGGTGCGCTGGCAGCCAAACCAGTCATGGAGGGTAAAGGGGTGCTGTTCAAGCGTTTTGCAGATGTGGATGTCTTCGATATCGAAGTCAACTCACACGATCCGGAAGTGATCATCCAGACGGCTGCCGCAATATCACCGAGCTTTGGCGGGATCAACCTGGAGGATATCAAGGCACCGGAATGTTTTTACATCGAAGAAACGCTCAAGAGCATGCTGGATATCCCCGTCTTTCATGACGACCAACATGGCACTGCCATCATTTCGGGGGCTGCCCTGGTCAATGGACTTGAATTGGTGGGGAAAAATTTGGATGAGGTACATATCACGATCTCGGGTGCAGGCGCATCAGCGATTTCCTGCGCAGAATTAATGATCCGACTGGGTGTGAGGCGGGAGAATATCCTGCTGGTGGATACGCGTGGTGTGGTGTATAAGGACCGCACTGAGGGGATGAACAAATATAAGGAGAGACTGGCCAATGATACCGACAAGCGCAGCCTGGCCGATGCGGTGCGTGATGCTGATGTGTTTTATGGACTTTCGGTTGCCGATATCCTCACCCCCGGGATGGTCAAGACCATGGCTGAGAAACCATTGATCTTCGCCATGGCGAACCCCGATCCGGAAATCAGGTATGAACTGGCAAAAGAAGCCCGCCCGGATGCGATCGTGGCGACCGGACGTTCAGATTATCCAAACCAGATCAATAATGTGCTGGGCTTCCCCTTCATTTTCCGTGGCGCATTGGACGTGAGAGCCAAGGCGATCAACGAAGAAATGAAAGTAGCTGCATCACAGGCACTGTCAGCGCTTACCAAGGAAGACGTGCCTGACAGCGTCTTGAGAGCGTATGGACTGGAATCATTGAAATTTGGTCCAGATTACATCATCCCCAAACCACTGGATCCACGGGTGATGCTGTGGGAGTCACCCGCGGTAGCGCGGGCAGCGATGGAAACAGGCGTAGCGCGCAATCCTATCGATATGGGCAAATATCGCCAACAGCTAGCCTACCGGCAAGGAATGGGAGAGCAGGTACGCTACTACATCATGAATATGGCAAAGATGGCCTCGCCTAAGAAGCGGATCGTGTTTGCGGAGGGTGAAGAAACGAAAATTATCCGGGCAGCGGCGCAGATCCTGGATGAAGGCATTGGGATACCCATCCTGGTGGGGAGGGAAGGGACAGTACGCAGTAAATTGCAGACATTGGGATTAAAAGACAACTTGCAGATCGTCGATCCTGAGAAATTCGATCGATTCGAAGCTTATGCTGAAGAATACAGCCAGCTACGTGAGCGCAAAGGAGTCACCATCTGGCAGGCTCGCCAGAGTATCCTGGAGCCGAATGTGTTCACTGCCATGATGGTCAAGATGGGAGATGGAGACGCAGCCGTCTCTGGATTGACATTCGATTATCCGGACGTCATCCGCCCGGCATTGCGGATCCACCACACCCAACCCGGAAAACGTATTGCCGCCGGAGCTTATATCATGATCGTGGGCAAGCGGACTTACCTTTTCACCGATGCCACGGTCAACATCGACCCAAGCGCAGAGGACCTGGCGGATATCGCCTTCCTGGCGGCAGAGTTTGCCTGCAAACTGCAGATTAAGCCACGGGTGGCATTACTTTCGTTTTCTAATTTCGGCAGCACACCGCACCCGCTATCGAAGAAAGTGCAAAAAGCGGTGGAACTTATCCGTGCACGGGGAGCGGATTTCCCGGTGGATGGCGAGATGCAGGCAGATACGGCGGTGGTGCCCGAATTGATTGATGAACGGTATCCGTTCAGCCAGGTGAGGGATGCGAATGTGCTGGTCTTTCCTTCACTTGAAGCAGCCAATATTGCCTATAAGTTGCTGGACAGGTTGGGTAATGCCCATGCGATTGGTCCGATCCTGTTGGGTGTTGGTGCACCGATCCACGTGCTACAAACAGGTGATGAGGTGAGGAACATCGTGAATATCGCAGCGGTGGCGGTGATGGATGCAGTCAGCCGCGCGAGTGAGTAGTAATTAATCATTAGGGCACGACATTATTCAGCCCTCCTAAAGCGGGCTGGGTTCCATAATAATGATCGTGCCCCTATTTATATAAACTAAAGTATTTCGAGAAATCAGGCATCCAATGCTGGGGGGCGTATTCACCAGTAGTAGGATCCTGGATATACTTGCCCTGATAATCGCCTGCTGAGATGCGCTTTAAGGCTTCAACCAGATAATCCACATCTTCGATGGTGTTGTATAACCCAAAGGAAGCCCTGATCAAGCCAGGCATTTCCGATTTATCTCCAGACATGATTTGTTGGCGCACCTGAGTAGCTTCTTGTTTACTCAGACCGAGTAAATTCAGGATGTAAGGGTGGGCACAGAAACAACCACTACGCACACCGATGCCAAATTCGTAACCCAATACCGCGGCGGTCAGGAAATGGTCCATCTGCTCAAGTTGCAGTGGGATCACTCCTAAGCGGGAATCAGCATTTGCCGGGTTCGTATCGCCATAAATATGTATTCCACGAATGGCGGGTAAGCATTCCAGGGCATACCGGGTCAACTCGGCTTCATGGCGAGCGACTTCAGCCATACCAATGGTCTCGAGCTCTTGGATGGCAGCGGCCAAGGCAACCGCACCAACCACATTTGGACTACCTGCTTCTTCTCTTTCTGGAGGTACGGTCCAGACCACATTATCCAGGGTGACAATCTCAACGGTGCCACCACCGGTCATATCTGGGTCACCTTGTTCGAATATATCTTTACGACCGATGAGGGCTCCGGTACCAAAGGGAGCATACATTTTGTGGGCTGACAGGCTGATAAAATCCAGATGGGCAGGGTCCTCCAGCGAGAGCATGTCAATTTTGCGGTGTGGGGCAAGCTGGGCGCAATCCACCATGAACATGGCACCAGCTGCATGGGCATGTTCTGCCAACCGGTAGATAGGAGGGAGGTAACCGGTTACATTGCTGGCACCGGTGATGGCAACAAGGGCTACCTGGTCGGCATATTTTGAAAGTTGGGACTCGAAATCATCTATATCCAACTTTCCGCTCTGTATCAGGTTGATATGAATGACCCGGGCGACTGCTCTCCAAGGCAGGTCGTTGGAGTGGTGTTCTATCCCGCTGGTAATGATGATATTTCGTTTACCTTGTAATGGAAAACGGCGCGCCAGCTTGTTGATCGCCTCGGTGGTATTTTTACTAAAAATACAAGTGTGATCGAAAGGGTTGGCACCAACGAATTGCATCACAATCTGACGGGCCTGTTCATAGACGTGGGTGGAAAGCTGGCTTTTAAAACCGGTCCCACGGTGAACGCTGCTGTAATAAACTAAAAAGTCGTTCACAGCATGTTGGACGGCTTTCAATGGGGGTGTTGAAGCTGCATTGTCAAGACTGGTATAACAGCGAGTGCTACCATCCAACAAAGGGCAGAGAACATCCAAACCGACGAAGAGAGGGCGATAATCATGCAATGGGTTGTTTAACATTAGAAATTCCTGTTTTTATCAATATTTTGTTAAATTGGGGTTAAAAATCCTTGATTTTTCTAATCATCTGGACTATACTGTGGATAATTGTGTGATAAAGTGGGTTAAAGTGGGAGCGCCGGATATTCCGGCGTTTCGTGTAAAAAGAGGATAACTAGAACATATGTTTTTGGGTGAGTACCGACACAGCATAGACAACAAAGACCGCCTGACTGTACCGGCGCGTTACCGCGAATTAATGGAC
>JBAQFX010000309.1:0-3189 GCA_049287485.1 Anaerolineales bacterium | reverse complement strand
AAGTAGGATACAATTATACGCGCATTTCAGGAAAAACCGTTTATGACGGGTATGTGTGGGCTTACCGCAACACAAGCATCGTTAACGGAAAGAATCAGACCGCAGATACAGACTTGAGTCGAGTTTTGCTTCAACATTATGATGTTGCCGATTTGGACGCTCAGATGGTTTATTGGAACGCAACGCAAACTCTCTATTGGAGGGAAATTGGAAATGAAATGGACTTTGAGAATAGAAGCTATGATTTTCAAGGCATGGATACTTGGTATCTCAGCAGTGCTGTTATTCAGAAGAACAGGAATTACTATTTGAGAATGTGGTTGACTGTTGTTCCGACGTTATCCAATTATGTTCACGAGTTTTTTGTGGCTTTTAAGCCCAGTGAAGAAACATTGGAACAGGCAGTTGCCAGCAAGCATTTCTGCTATCTGGACCCTTGGTATAGCACCAGTTGGAATTATCGGAAATCTCACATCATTGAACATTCTGCAGGCGCTGGGACAAACTATCAGATTAGGCTTCTTGTCTATTACGGTTCTGGCACGGATTCTGGCGGAGTCGTGTATTTGGGTGGTAAATGCCGTTCTGATTTTGGTGACATCAGGTTTACTGATAATGATGGAAACACATTGCTTGATTATTGGAGGGAAAGTTATACGGCCTCAAGCAGCGCGGTATTTTGGATTGAAATCAAAGACGATCTAAGTGTAACTGACGCCATATTCTACATATACTATGGGAACGCAGGGGCTGGAACAACTTCTAATTTTGATGCTACATTCATTTTCGGGGAGCCTTTTGACAGCGGCACTTTGAGCACTAGCAGGTGGCCCACAGGAAGCAGAACTGGAAGCCCAACATACTGGATAGATTCGACGTATCATTTCATAGATTTCTACGATATGGCCGCTAACAACTGGTGGAACGGTAAAGGCTTTCGTTCCAAATCGTTTTCTCTTCCGAGTTCTTGGCGTATAGAGAGCGCTTATGGCATGTACCAGCCTTTTTGGTTCGTACATTACTCTGAAGCTAACAACGAGATTTTTGGAGGTCTATTCAACATTGAGCATTCAGATTACAGTACATCTGACTATGGTGTTGCTTTTTCAAGCTTGGGAGATTATTGGTCTGCTGATAAACACTGGATTAATTATGCGGGCGTTGGCGGCAATCCGGATTACAGCACTGGTGAGCAGAGTTATCCCGGCGTCGGCTATGTTTTAAAAACCCTTCAGTTTAAGAAAGTAAATGGATACATCTACGTTACAATAGATGGGACGACTAGAGTTACCGAGTATAACACTGAAGCGGCGTATTACGTCCACCTTGGTATCGCACGATATTCTACCTATCCTTTCGGATTAGAGCGCTTCTACGCTTTCAAGATTAGGAAATTTGTTGCTGATGAGCCTGATCATGGAGCTTGGGGATCGGAAGAAACAAGGAATTACGCTAGCCTGATATGGGGCACTGGCTACTATGACGGGTTTCCCGCCGGGGAACTTCAGGAGTCACAAGCTGTTTGTGCCAGTATCTATAGTTATTTCTATAATACGAAGAGATATAATAAACTCAACAATTATTTTGGGGTAGCTACTCAACCATACTGCTTCTACAATAACATCAGTTATTGTGAGGTGAATAAGGAGTTTGCGACGCTTTTTTATAAGGGTCATGTTATCTCTGGCATTGACTGCGGTGTGCCGGGTTGCCAGTTTGATCATTATGGAGTTTATGATTGGGAAGGCACTGGTTGGCCCGACCCCGGCAATTATATAATGGATTATGAGATTTACAGCGCTACTGGGGGGTCAACTGAAAAATTTGATTTCGTTTTTCTCTGGGCATGTGCTCATGGAGGTAATAACTTCATAGGGGGTCATAGTGGAAGTCACAGCTGGGGCATGTGTCATTCTTTGATGGGTGAAACTAGCGCCTCAATGAGTGATGATGGCTATGCTGATCCTGATGGTAGTGGGCGGTGTTTCATATCATTTGACGGAATTTCTATAAATTTCAAAAACGTAACGCGCTATAGCAGTTATAATTATGGCGATTTCGCAGAGAAATTCTATTATTATGCCCTGCAAGGCTATTCAATCAATGATGCCCTCGATAGAGCCACACTAGATACACATAACCTGTATTATTATAGCCAATGTCAGCTTTATTATCCAACCCAAGGATACTGGATGGACTATCCAACAAGTATTTATAGTTACATGCGTGTTTGGGGTGACGGGGACCTTGTCATACCATGTTAGAACGGAGGAAAAAAGCAAACATGTCTATGCCTAAAAAGCTTCAAGCCCTTGTGATTCTCATTATGGTTTTGAGCGTCTCGGTACCGATTCCCTTTGCGCTTTCAGAAGAAACAGTCGACACAAACGAAGCGCTGCACTTCTTGAAAGATGTCGCTAATGTTGATGTAAGCAGATATGAAGCAAAACTAGTTGTAAATACATCCGAAAATTGGCCTGAACTAGGTGGCCTCTTAGAAATAACAGGCAAGTATGTCCTAGAATCCGAAGATAGCACTATAAACGTGCTATTTACGTTCATAGATAATACTCTTAGGTATTGCGCAATAACGGATGTTGAAGGCGAGATTTACCAGCTCGAAGAGTTACCCGCTGATATTAAGGGTCAAGCTGATGTTTTCCTTCAAAGATACCAAGCATATACAGCGGACTCAACCATAGAAGCAATGAGAAACATATTGGACACGGTTGACTTGACAGAAAATGGCGTAAAGGTAATCGGAAACTTAAAGCTTGAGGTGACAGTCGACCCATCCCTCACCTCACTAAGTTGGAAGGACACCTTTAATGGTGCAGACTACACAAGTTTAAGCATCGGTTTCAGAAATGGGACTTTTGCTGCGTTCTTACAGGATCGGAGCTACTTCCAGATAGGTGGCACCGACGTAAATCTTTCTGAAGAAGACGCTGTTGACCTTGCATTGCGTTACGCTAAGGATTTATCGTGGGAGGTTCCAGACGGAACAAAAGTAACGGATTTCACCATAGTAGAAGACAAAATCGGAGCTGCGTTGCTCACCCAGCCCAGAGAACCGTTGATGTTGTATCCTTACTGGCTGGTTATTTTGCCTCTTGACAAGATGTATCCGGGCTTTATTACGCAAATCATGTTTCAGGTGTGGGCTGACACCGGAGAAGTAATCACTTG
>JBAQFX010000308.1:0-1893 GCA_049287485.1 Anaerolineales bacterium | reverse complement strand
TCTTAAAATCTCACCAACAAAGAAGGCTCCAATCATGATTAATCCCAGGATGAAGCTTCCATGGACGTTAACCCAAAAGACCATGCAAACCGGGCAGAGAAAAAGCCAGTACCTGCTGCCTTTTCCTTCTACGTATCTACTTTGCAGTATGTAAGTGAGCATAAATGGGAGCCACGACCACATCTGGGTACGAACTGGTAAATTATTGGTAATCATTAAACATAATAGAGCCATGACAAAGGAAGTGATCCGCCAAGAATGACTATGTCGATGAACTTCGTTTGCAACCAAATATATAGTAAAGCCAATTAATAGCGTTCGTGTAAAAATTAAGAGTGGCAGACCACCTGTTCGATATAGAAGGTAAAACAGGAGTTCTGCAAGCCAGGCAGCATAATAAAAAGGCTGACCGGATGGCAAGGTCCATGCATACATATTTGTCGTGGGTATTGAATGGTTGATATATATATATTCACCTATCTTTAAGTGCCACCAAAAATCATTAGGAGGAAGTGGAATCAACGAAGTGAAGAAAAGAAAACCTGATAGTACTACCAGAAACCAAAGAATTTCAAGGCTAATTCCATTGTTTTTTGACTTTTTTTTCGGAAGGACTTTATTATCTAGCATATGATTAGCCAATTATATGGTTTTCTTGATCAGATGAGTTTTTGGATATGAATATTGCCAACGAACTAATAGATAACAAACTAGAAGTGCTGGCGCGAGCCAAATAAACCAGAAATCACTTAACTCTTTATGCAAAATTAGGTCTAGAATGTTGATGCCTAAATATAAAAACTCTAAGAAAAATGTCAGCCACCGTTTCCAATCAGCAGCTATCCAGGCAACAACCTGGATAACTGCCGGTATTAAAATCACCTGGTCATAAGTCCATGAATATGGCGAAGTAATCAGAGAAAGAAAGACTAGTAAGGGGAATTGATCCAACCAATTCCACGAATTTCTATGAACGTACCAATAAAAAACTATCCCAACTCCTCCTAATATGGAAGGCAGGAATTGAAGCCAAAACTTATCTGTACCGAATAAGAAAAAGCGTAAATAAGCCCCAATGGTTGGGTTCGCCCATTCTGAGATGTGGTAGGTGTGAAGCATGCCCAGATATTGTTGTAAGATGTGCGGGTTAAAAACAAATGCGATGAATGTAAATAAAAGAACGTAGATAGAGGTGCTGAGCAGTATTACCCAACGATGTTGTTGTATGATCCATAAGAGAAGAATGATCCAGAACAACAATGCAACCTGTGGTTTTATGGAAGCAATTGCCAGGAAAATACCTGCGAGCCAATCTTTTTTCCGGTAGATCGCGTAATATAGAAATCCAGTCAGGCCAATCAGGATCAGATATCCAATTTGGCCGACCTCGAGCATGGATATCGTTGGTGCAAAGATAAATACCGCTAGAATGGACAGCCAACGCTGCTTTGGATTCGCAGAATATAGCTGCCATAATAAATTAGAAGATATTATTAATATCAATATCGAAATAATAAGCCATATGATTCTTCCTGATGGATAGGCAAAGAATCCAAATGGCATTAAAAGAGTTATGGCCCAAGGAGGGTTTAATACGATAGAAATGGTATAGCTGCCAGATTCTATACCGCCTGCGGTAAGTTGTAGCTGCTCAGTTTTTTGAGGGTCAAATGGATTATCGCCTTGGAGGTTTAATCTTCCACTTGACCAGTATGGTACAAAGTCGTCACTTGGGAGATACTCAGGTTTGGAAAGCACGGGTGAAAGTCGTATTAACGCGAATATACTGATTAATAGTGATATCCACAGAACAATCCTGTAAAACAACTTATGATTTCTTGTGAAGGTAAGCCTGATATTATCCATGGTCGAAAAAACGACATCTAATTAAGG
>JBAQFX010000307.1:0-4396 GCA_049287485.1 Anaerolineales bacterium | reverse complement strand
GTTTAAAACCAACCCAAACACTCATTCCTCGTAAAAATCGATGCCGTTCTCGCATTTGTTTCATAACATCCACGACTTTTCGATCCAATAAACGAAAATCACCAGTATCCATGGGAATATTTACATCAGTGATTCGGTATATCAAACGGTAAAAAATGGAAGCAGTAAGAAGTTTGAACCATGTTTCGCCTTCCCGTTCTAAGCGTTGAGCAAAAACTACCTCATAACCTTCCTTCCATTTGGCTATCAAATCTAGAATCACCTCAGGTGGATCCTGCAAATCTGCATCGATAATGATTACCGCTCGCCCTCGTGCATAATCCAAACCAGCAGTCACAGCAATCTGGTGGCCAAAATTACGTGCAAATATAATGGGCTTAATCCGTTCATCCTGAGTAGCTAATTTATGGATTTCATCAGTCGTTCCATCAGTGGAACCATCGTCGACCATTAATAATTCCCAGGTTTCCCCAGTTTTATCCAGGGTTTCCTTTACCCTGCGGTACAGCTCAGCAATATTACCAATTTCATTATAAATTGGTGCTATTACAGAATATTCAATGTCAGCATTCATTTTCACACATCCTGAATTTGATTTCCTATTATAACGAACTGTCTATGTGATTATGACTCGCCAATTCAGCGAATTACTTTCTTTAATGCTTCTAGATTAGGCTCAATGACAATTGGCTCTCTTACCGCTTGCATTGCTGCATGTACATCTTTCAAACCGCTACCAGTATTAATCACTAGCACTTGGTCATCTGATTTTATCATTCCGTTTTTTACGGCTTTTACCAGTCCAGCATAGGAAGCCGCTCCCGCAGGTTCAGCAAATATACCCACGGTCCCTAAATCTGCGATTGCAGAGAGGATATCCGCATCACTAACAATTACATAGCTTCCACCCGTCTCGCGTGCTGCTCTGATAGCTCGCACACCATCCCGAGGTAAATCAACGGAAATGCTATCCGCAATGGTATGCGCACTCACTGGTGCAATTCTTTCTGTACCAGATAGATATGCCTTGGCAATGGCGGCAGAACCTTCCGACTGAACGCCAAATATGCGTGGCATAACATCCAGCCATCCAAGTTTATCCAGATCTTTAAAGCCTTTATGAATACCAGAGATGATATTTCCATCACCGACGGGTACAAAAATGGATAAGGGCACCTTACTTGTTATTTTTCCTTTGCCCATCCACTCCCATATTTCATATGCTGCTGTCTTCTTCCCCTCCGCAGTAAACGGATTGTAGCCAGTATTTCGGCAGTACCAGCCAAATTCATTGGATGCTTGAATACTCAAATCAAATGCATCATCATAGCTTCCATCTACGAGATAAACGGTTGCACCATAAATTAACAACTGAGCCACTTTTGCCGGTGGGGCATTACGCGGGGTAAAGATAATGGCTTTTTGACCGATGGTCGCTGCCATTCCAGCCAGAGCAGCACCAGCATTACCCGTAGAGGCTGTCACCACCACCTCAGCCTGTATCTCACGCGCTCTAGCCACCACAACTGCGCTTGCCCGGTCTTTAAATGAGGCGGTCGGATTACGACTTTCATCCTTTACCCACAAATCTTGAAGCCCTAATTTCTCGGCTAGCGCAGAGGGCTTGAATACAGGTGTCCATCCAGCTGCATGAATGGGCGTCTCACTCCCTCCTGGGTCGTTTACTGGAAGAAGCGGCATGTAACGCCATAAGGAAGGTTCGTTGTTATTCACCCAAATACCCCGAGTATATTTTTTCTGAATACCAGATATATCCAATATGACATCCAGGTTACCCCCGTCTTTCGGACAGGTATAAGTTAATTCATCTGGACCATAATCTGTATGGCAAAGGGAACATCGATAGCCGGTAAATTTACCCATGATCGTATATCTTCTACTCATTCGTAAACGGGGTACCCAATGCACCAGGTGGAGAGGCATGCAAAACCCGTAGGATGCGGGCGACTATCTTGCGGGATCTTTCAGGCAACTTCGCTAAAGTACGATCCACCCACTCTGCATCACTAATATTGACTAGCAAGAGGGTCAGGATCATGAGTGGGAAAGGTGCTACCTGTAGTACCTGAGCAGGAATGCTTGGCAAAACAGGTTGAATTACCAGGCTAAGCCATTGCAAAAAAGAAAAAAGATAAGCCCCAAATGCAGCCCGGAAGGGATTCCATCCCCCGAAAATAGTGATGGCTAGAGCAATCCACCCGAATCCATCGATGCCTGAAATGGTACCTTTCCAACCCGCCTTCACGCCCAGTGAATAGATTGGTCCAGCCAGGCCCACCAGGGCGCCTCCTAATACAGTATAAAGATATCGCAGTTTATTAACATCAGCACCGCGAACAAAAGCTGCCGCTGGGCGCTCACCGATTCCCCGCAAAATCAGACCTGGTCGAGTTCTAAATACCCATAACCAGGCTACAATAATGAGTAGGTAGCTGAGATAAGTCATTATATCTGAGTTGAATAATAATGGCCCTAAGATTGGGATCTTGGAAAGCAATGGGATGGGCAATGTCGGCAAGATCGGTCCTTGAACAGCGGTATATGGATTTCCTAAAAAATATGCCAGGCTGAGGGTAGTATAAGTTAATACATATCCGACTGCTACCTGGGATTGGTGTAATGTAATGCTTGAAAATGCAATTAATAGTGCGACGAACGCTCCCACAACGATCCCGGAAAGATACCCTAAGACCAGGCTGTTCGTGCTTACAGCCACCGCAAATCCTGTCATGGCGGTTAATACAATCGTTCCGTTCACCGAAAGATTGATTACGCCAGAGCGTTCAGCAAAAGTCTCTCCAATGGCGGCAAATACAATCGGTGCAGCGGTTACCAACACTCCTGCAAGACCAATAAGGAGAAAATTATTTTCCATCTCGGATTGCCTCTATGTTTTCTTTATGAATCGCTGTCGAAAGCCGTCAGCCAATAAAACAAAAAATACCAACGTGCCCTGGATGACACCGGATAAATTTGAATCCAACTTCAGAGTGATCGGAAGCTGAATGCTACCCACGTTGAGGGCCGCGTAGAATAAGGCAATAGGCGCCACCCAGATCGCCCGATAGTTGATCAGCATAGCCACCAACAATCCGAGCCAACCATAGCCATTGGTAATAGTCGGAAGCAGCCGGTGATAAACTCCCACCACTTGTAGGGCTCCTGTTAAACCTGCAAATAATCCACAGACAACAAATGATAGCAGCATATACTGCCAGGTGGGCACACCCAGAATATAAGCAGCGCGAATATTTTTCCCGATGGCTTTTAACTTCAATCCGATGTACGTGCCTCTTAACAAAAAATAGATAATAACGATGCTAATAATGCCAAGCACGAGCGTCCACGGGCTAATTTGTACTCCTGGGAATGTAGGTAATGAAAGCCGGCTTGGGAAAATTTCGGTCCCACTTAAGGATGCTACGCCAGGTCTTCTCCATGGGCCATAGATCAGCCATAAGATCATCACATTGGCGATGAAATCCATTCCCAATCCACCAAAGATTTCATTCACACCACCAAATGTTTTTAGCAATCCCACCAGTAACGCCCATATAGCTCCCCCCAATATACCGGCAATAATAGCAAGTAAAATGATAATCCCTGCCGACCAGGTACTTTGCTCTAGAGCCCGTAATACCCAGGTGGATAATATAGCTCCTAAAATAATCTGACCTTCAATCCCAATATTCCATAAGCCCGCTGCAAAGGTCACCAGAAGGCCTGCCGTGGTGATCATCAATGGTATCCACGAAACAAGCACATTTGAGAAGTTGTTGGCTGAGCCAGCAATACCGATGATCATCTGCTGGTATGCTTGAAGCGGCGGAGCTCCAGTTAACACGAGTATGATCGTGGTGAAACCAAGGGCAGCGATGATGCCGATCAATTGGAAGACAATATTGACCCAACGTGAAGGCTCTTTTGATTGCATTATGAAATCCTAATTTGCATTATGCGAATCCCAATTATTCCCACCAATTAATTCGCCAAGCTCTTCAACGGTCGTTGAAACCACATCCAAAGGTTTAGAAATCTCACCACTAAAGAAAACCAGGATACGATTACTGTACGTTAATATTTCTTCTAAGTCAGAAGATATAAAAATAATAGCGGTTCCTTCTACACACCTTAATTTTAGCTTTCTCCAGATGTCAATGCTTGACTCTACATCCAGCCCGCGGGTAGGATGTTCTAGCAACATAAGCGTTAGTGAATCTTTTAACAGTGCCAATATTGCGCGTTGCTGGTTTCCACCAGAAAGCATTTCTACATTGGTGGATTCTCGCCCATGGATGTTATATTCTTTAATACGTTGGTTACAGAGATCAATGGCTTTTTTCTCATTAATGAATAAAGAATGACTGCCATCCAC
>JBAQFX010000306.1:0-7558 GCA_049287485.1 Anaerolineales bacterium | reverse complement strand
GGGGAAATTTATCAAAAAATGAGGTGCACAGGGTGCGTAGCCCCTGTGCACCCCATTTTTTGAGTTCATTCCACCTTATCGCTAAAAGGAAGACGAGATGTGAAAGAACAGGTGAGTAAATACAATTGTCCAGGTGGGTTAGAGAGTTCCATGGAGGATGGAGCGTAAGGGGTTGGGAGAACTTAACGAACCGGGATGTATTTCCCTACCAGGTTGAGAAATTCAGCTTGTTCTTGCGGTGAACTGAAAGCTCTCAAAGGTAAGAAGCGAAATGCATTCTTATTGACCTTGCTGAGCAGCAGGTAATACTCTTGGGTGATCACCAATTTGCTCAGGGTCTCCCATTCCATTTGAGATAAGCCGAAGCGGCTGGAGATCTCCACGCCACTATCACTCACCTGCCAGGTAGCTTCGGTGATAAGCTGTTCGTTCAGGACCGCCTGGCTTGCCATGCGGTTGGGTTGCAGGTAGAAGATATAGGCGATGAACAATGGGGGTAGTAACAGCCATACCAGCTCAAAGAAGGTGGGGGCAGAACCGCGCGAAATGACCCCGTAACAGATCAGCCCGAAAGCAACCGCCAAGACCACCAGGCTGACCCGCGTGAGCATGCGCTGCCACAGGAACAGTCGTAGAACCCTGGCATAATCTTTCTGGTCAGGGGTAAAACGGATATTCATTGACTGGCTCATCATTTTCCACCTAAAGGCAATTTATTATACCCGAGGGGAGATCATTCCTAGATTGGTTGTCAGGGATTGGTTCTAAAGCAGGTAGGGAGGTTTTTACCACATGGATTATAATAATTATGGAGATAAGAGGAGAGATGGTATGTCTGATTTACTGATCCAAGCGATGACTGCCAAACAACGTGGGGATATAGACCTGGCCAAACAGTTATTATCTCAGGCAATCGTAAAAAACCCACACGATGAAGAATCCTGGATGTTAATGGCGGACTTAATGGATGATGTTAAATTGCGCCGTAATTGTCTGGAGAGGGTGTTGGCCATCAACCCAAATAATGAAGCTGCCAACCTCGCCATGACGAAGTTGAATACCTCCCCACTGGGGCCTGTGGTGCGGGGTGAAAGAGAAAAACCCATCGACACCCCTAAATTCGAAAAAACGCCACCATTTACCCCACCCTTCACCTGGAGTGGTGAACCCGAACAATTTTTAGCCCTGGGTGACTTGACCTTCCCTGATTTACCTGCTGAAGAAGAGCAGCAACTGCCTGAAACCCTGCCTACTTTCGATTGGGCTAACGACTCTCCCGAGCCCGATAAAACCATCGAAAAGATATTCGACGCGGTCAGTAAACCCGAGCTGGCTTCCGAACCACCACCTGCTAAAGAAAAGAATTGGTTGGATGACCTCCGTCCTAAGGATGAAATGGAGGGCACAACCAATGGTCACCAGGAAATCGAAGATCCCTGGCTGAAGGAGCTGGTTGGGTCGGACGCGGAAGAGGTCCAGGCACCACCGGTGGAGAATCCAACTGATTTCTCGGTAAGCAGCGAGCCCGAATGGGGATTGGCAGCTTTTGCCACAGATGACGAACCTTCCGATGCATCTGCTGAGCTCAATTCATTGTTGTGGAATAACCCAAACGCCAAAACCGATCGTCTGGTCATTCTCGGGCATCATTCTCTCATCTACGCCAACCCAGCCGAATCAGACATGCCTCACATCCTGGGTTTATTCAACGAAAACAGGATGATCCGCGATCTACTGGGTGACCAGGCCCGCATGATCAAGCTGGAGAGTATTGACCGAGTATCAGCTGACCCTAAGTCGTCAAAGTTGATCATCGACTTCACGCTGGACGAAAAACCTGCTACCCGTGAGCTCATTTTTTCCAGCCCACAGGTACGCGATGAAGTCTTGAACGCCTTAAAATTAAGGTTGGGTGCTGGCTTTAAACAATCACATCGCACCGTCAGCATGGATGATAAAATCCTTTCTCCGCTGGCGATACTGATCCTGGTGGCTGTCCTGGCCGCTGCATTGTTAGGTGGCGTGCCCCTGCTCAGCAGCCTGCCTGGCTTCGAATCAGGTACGCCTCAAGCCATCCTGGCCAGTGTGCAGGGATTCATCGATGTGATCCATCCTGTCACCATCATTCTCATTGCTGTGGCAATCGCCTTAGCCTGTGTTTACTGGCTGGTGCGTAACCTAAGAAAACCATCCGACCTGGTGATTTTAAAGCGCTAAGTTAGCGATTATCGTGTTCCCACCGCTCGATGGCACTCTGGATCAACGTGAGCCGGCTGGCCTCCGGGTTGTGGTTACGCTCATAATCGATCAACCGGTTAGCCGCCGAGCCGTTGAAGCGCACTTTACGCAACAGGTCCTGATACAACAGGTCCTCCCAGCCGCGCACCTGCCATTTTTCCTTCCAATCCGTATTTTGTGAGAACCCGAGCTGCAGCCATCCCCCCGCTGCTCCCGCCATGATAGCGCTAAGCGCCGCCAGCCATGCTAATGGGCTAAGCAGGAAACTGGGTGTGACTTCCACCCAATGAGTGGCGAATAACACCAGGACGGGCAAAGCCAGGGTGCCAATGGTGCCTCCCAGAAGAATGGGATGGTCACGTTTTACCCCCCCACCCACAAAGCCACCTGCAAGTGCCCCAAACGGACCTGCCAGGAATAAGATCACGATGCCCGCTACTCCCAGGTTTGCTGGTGTGACAAAGCTGGCCATAATGAAATGCAGCACTAGGGCGGTCCCTGAGGCGATGATCAAGCCGATCAGAATTGCCCCCAGGGCGGAGCCGCTGGTGGATTTTTCAATTTCGCTAACCGCCGGGAGGGATTCTTCATCTTCGGGATACATATTATGACCACAAGATGGGCAGCGGGTCATCTCGGGGTATATGGTGCCTCCACACTGTGGGCACTCATAAGTGTTGTCGTCCATGCCCCAATCATAGCCTGAATTGGGCTGGCAGGCAATGGGGGGAAGCAGCCAAGAAAAATCTTCCAGGTTATAGTAAATGACCGTCAATACATTGACTTCTAGAGGTAAAATATAAATTACTCATCGTGGTCAGTGTTTACAAGTTAGGAGAAGTGGTCAATGGAAGAGCGGATTGGCACAGTCACACATTATTATTCCCGATTGAGCGTTGCTGTATTAGATCTTAGCGATGAAATCCACCTTGGCGATGAAATTCACATCAAGGGCCGTATCACCGACCTGGTGATGAAAGTCGAATCATTGGAAATCGAGCACAGCAAAATCGAATCAGCGGCTCCTGGGGCGGAAGTGGCTTTGAAAGTGGATGGTTACGTGCGGGAAGGTGACACAATATATAAGGTGATGTAGGATCAGTCTCACAGAGCTTTGCTGCCCTTCTCTCATTGCATTTCACTAAAAATATATCTATAATGAGCCTATTCCGAGGAGGTGCAACATGACTTCCAACCCGAGAAGCAGGCTGGTCCTGCTGAGCTTGTTGTTGGCAGTGGCGGGATTGATGGGGATCTTCGCCATCCTGGATGCCTCGTCTGCTGATGCCAGCCGGGGAGAACAGGACTCACCCCTGAATTATCAACCCACCATCATCATCACCCCCACTGAGTTGCAAGCCAGCCTGTACCCGGGTGAATTGCTCAGCCAAGCACTGTGGATCACCAACACCACCGTTGTTCCCATCACCTTTACTATCTACGAGATGACCTCACCATTACAGCTGGCGGGGTATACACAGGCACCTACTGCCAGCCCGCTGGTTGAGCCTGCCATCAAGGCAGAGCTGACCGAACAGGGCGTAGCTACGGTGATCATCTCCCTGCGAGAACAACCAGACCTGGCTGCAGCGTACCTGATTACCGATAAGCTAGCCCGCCGCGAATATGTTTATCAGCGCCTTCAAGAGTCTGCCTCTCACAGCCAGAGCTTATTTGATTGGCTGGTTGCCCAAGGTGCGGAACCCAAAAGCCTGCCAATTGCCAATGCGATTGCAGCCCAAGTGGATGCGGCCCAGCTCGACAGCCTGGCGGAAAACCCACTTGTGAGAGGGATCAGCCTCAGCAGCCAATATTCGATCATCTCTGATGAACCTACTGCTCCCATGGGGCCTCAGCAACCAACTCCTCCATCCTTCCAACCGGATACCATCGAGTGGAACATCCTCAAAATCCGGGCTGACGAAGCCTGGAATAACCTGGGCATCACCGGTCAGGGTGCCGTGGTGGGGCTGGTGGATACCGGGGTGATGTATGACCATCTGGCACTGGTCAATTCCTACCGGGGTAACCTGGGTGATGGGAACTTCGACCATAATTACAGCTGGATCGACTTTGTCAACCATTCTCCAACGCCTTACGATGACAATGGTCATGGCACGATGGGTGCGGGCATCGTCAGCGGGGATGATGGTGCTGGGAACCAGATCGGTGTTGCCCCAGGGGCTAAATGGATCGCTGCCAAAGGTTGCACGGGTGATGGTTATTGTAATGATGTTGAGTTAATAACTTCGTTGGATTGGATGCTGGCACCGACAGATCTGAACGGGCAAAATCCCGACCCTGCTAAAGCACCCGACGTGGTGCTGGGTATGTGGGGTGGAGCAGGCTGTGATGATTTCTTTGAACCTATATTGATGACATTACGCGCGGCTGGGATCCTTCCGGTCTTTTCTCCTGGTGGTGGTGGACCTGCCTGCAACACCATCGGCAGCCCGGCCGATTCAGGCAGTGTGGTTGCCGCCGGTGCTACCGATCAGGATGACCTGATTGCCATATTTTCATCGCGTGGTCCCACCTGTTATGGCACCATCAAGCCCGACCTGTCTGCTCCAGGGGTAAATATTCGCACCAGTACCAACGATGGCGGTTATACAATCACCAGTGGCACATCCTGGTCTGCTGCCCATGCTGCCGGTGCCGCAGCCATGGTCATCTCGGCGAACCCCTCGTTAGGCGTGGATGAGGTGCCCGACATTCTTTATACAACAGCTCTATGTATTGATGATGATCAATGCGGTGGCGGTACCTGCCCTGAACCCAATAATGTGTACGGTCATGGACGCATCGATGTCTACCAGGCGGTTTATAAGGCTATGAGCAACCCACCACAAGTAGAGCTGCCCTGGCTTAGCGAAGAGCCTATCAGCGCCACACTGCCTGCTGGTGAGGGGGTGGCGATTACCGTCACCTTCGACTCAAATGGGTTGGAACCGGGCACCTATACAGGGGCGCTGGGCATTATCAGCTCTGACCCTGACCAGCCCTTCACCTCCGTGCTGGCGACCTTGCAGGTGCTCAATCCTCCAGTTCCGATCATCACCATCGATCCAACTTCCTTTGTGGCTACACTTAATATGGGTGAAATTCAGACGGATACCCTTACCATCAGCAACCAGGGTGATGCCGTGCTAAGCTTCACTTTGTATGAAATCTCTACTTCAGGGCATTTAACCACTCCTCCCGTTGAGCTCAGCCTCCCAGAGCCTTACCCTGCAGGTACATCCGTCCAGGTGGATGCCGGTGTGCGGACGCAGCTGCTTTTCCTGGGGCAGGCCCGACTGATTCTGTATCTGCGCGGCCAGGTTGATTACTCTTCGGCCTATCGCACATTGGATCGGTCTGAACGTGGACAGTATGTCTATGACCAGCTGCTCAGGCTGGCCAGCCAGAGTGATGACCTGTATGATTGGCTGCTCACCCAGGATACCCAACCGCACCGCCTGCTAACTGCCAATGCCATCGCGGCCACGCTGGATGCGACTCAGCTCGAAACAGTACTCAGCTTCCCTCAGGTGGGAAGGGTGGGGATGAACAACTATGCTCGCCTCCTGCTTGATGATGAGGTAACTGGCAACCAGCTGTCATCCATGTTAAGCTCACCTCAGGCGGTAGAATGGAACATCGCCAAGATCCGCGCCAGTGAAACCTGGTCCACTTTTGGCATTACAGGTCAGGGTGCTTCCGTTGGCATCGTCGATACCGGCGTGATGCTCGATCACCCGGCACTGAATGCCCAATACCGTGGCAACCTGGGGGATGGCAACTATAACCATAATTACAACTGGTATGACCTGATCAATGGTCAAGCTGCCCCATATGACGACCATGGTCACGGCACATTCGGTGCAGGCATCGTAATGGGTTATGATGGCGGCGCTAACCAGATTGGTGTGGCGCCTGGGGCAACCTGGATCGCTGTCAAAGCTCTAGATAATTATGGAGGAGCCACATTTGAGCAACTTCACGCAAGCCTTGAATGGATGCTGGCACCCACCGACCTGAACGGAGAGCATCCCGACCCGACGATGGCGCCCCAGGTGGTGCTGAATATGTGGAGGATCAGTGGCTGTGATCATTCCTTTGATGCAGACCTGGATGCCATTAGAGCCGCCAATATTCTGCCGGTCTTTGCTCCGGGTTCAGAAGGTCCTGAATGCGGTTCGGTGGCTTCGCCAGCATCAGACCCCGATGCCCTCACAGCTGGAGCGACCGACAGCAATGATGTGATTGCTCCATTCTCTGCCAACGGTCCTTCCTGTTATGATGGCAGCATTAAACCAGATGTGGTTGCCCCAGGGGTGGAGATCCGCTCGAGCACCAATGATGGCGGCTACCAGGTTTGGACGGGCTCTTCCTTCTCCACCGCCCACCTGGCCGGGGCGGCGGCATTGCTCTTCTCGGCCAACCCGCAGCTGGGGATAGACCAGCTGGAAGAGACCCTGTTCGACACCGCCGTGTGCCTGGATACTACCTTGTATTGCGGAGGTGAGGTCTGTCCGGGTGCCAATAATACCTACGGCCATGGTCGCCTCGATGTGTTCGAAGCGGTCTCAGCCACCCTGGGAAGCCAATATGACCTTCCATGGCTGATTGCCGGGCCGCTATCTGCTGAGTTGGCGCCAGGAAACAGCATGCAGGTCGATGTGATCTTCACCGCGGAGGATATGCAACCCGGCACATATACGGGTGGGATTGCCATCGAATCCAATGATCCGCAGGCGCCTTTCACCATCCTGCCGGTCAGCCTGATGGTCACCGCTGCTTGCCAGCCTATCACCGATCTGAGCATGGACATTACCGGGACGTTCCGGGTAGGCGAAGTGCTCACCTTCACCGCCAATGCCAGCGGGACACTGCCCATCACTTACACCTGGAGCCTTGGTGTCCTTATCATTGGGGAGGGCGAGCAGGTTACCTACACCTTTGAAAGTTATGGTCCGTGGATGGTGGAGCTTGCTGCTGAAAATCCATGCAGTGGTCCACTGTGGGTAATTAAATTCGTGTATATTTATCCACCATTCGAAATCTGGCTGCCGGTGATTAACAACTGATATAAAAAATACTCCACTCTCTTGGTTAATAAAAAAGAGGACAGGCAAGGAAATCTAATCTCTTGCCCGCCTCCATCAAAATCCAAATGGTGGGATTCGTACGGAGAGCAAAGCTTTATTAATCATTTTGATTGCATTCGAGGCCTACCACAGCGATGTCTCGATATTTAGACCTTGTCTGAATTTGTAATTACTCACGCCCCCACCCCTAACCCCTCCCCCGCTGGATATATACACCTATGTGGAAT
>JBAQFX010000305.1:0-34797 GCA_049287485.1 Anaerolineales bacterium | reverse complement strand
GGATCGTACTACTATATGCCCTATGTTACCCCTGGAATGACAGTGCAAGTGCCCGTGGAACATCGACAGATCCCACCGGGGGAGTTGGCTGTGCGCCGGGGGACCCGCATAGAGGCGACGGATGGTTATGTTGGTAAAGTCGACGAATTTGTGGTCAACCCGGAGAACGGGCACATTACCCATTTGGTGATGCGCGAAGGACATCTGTGGGGAGAGAAGGATGTGATCATTCCTCTTTCGGCGATAAGTGAACCTCGCGAGGATACCGTGTTCCTCACGATCAATAAGCATCAGATCGAGTCTCTGCCAACATTCCCGTTACAAAGGCATTGGTCCTGATAAGTGGGGTTGGTTTGGCACCCTGCCTTGGATAGATGAAAAAGTTAAAACCAGGTGGGATTTAATATCTTGCGAATTTGCCTGGTAACATCGCATCAATGGATGAATGCAACCTGGTTATGATGATTTACTGAAGGAGTATGCCATGAATGATAAACAACTCTGGGAGTTCACCTGTAAAACATGTGGCGATCATAAATTGATCGTCACTCGCATTTGGACCATCCTCGCTGGTCCGGTCAGTGAACGTTGGCAGGAATGGGGACCGCTTGAAGCCGATCATCACTGGCATTACGAATTTAAAGAAAGGGTGGAGGAAAAACCATACAAAGAAGTTGAGCGAGGGGATTTCGGTGAATTTTCAGAAGATGACTCTGCTTCTGAACCGGAAGAGTATGAAATATTCGAGCCGGAGAACAACCCGGAGAGTGACGAGTTTTATGTTAATTGCGCAAACTGTGATCGGGAGATTGAATTTGGCTGGTCACAGCCTAACCGTGGTGGGCGCATATTTCCCGCGGAATGTTCAGACTTCATACCAGGGAAATACTGGCCGGAACCCAGATATTTTAATTCCTGGCAGCAGCGGCATTGGCTCCCAACGGGAGATAAATAACCATTACCAATGCCCGGATCGATATCTCCGCGCCAATTATGATCAATTGTTCATGACAGCCATTTGCATAAGTGCGATGTTTTTGCATAGATCAAATGATCAAACCCAGCGGCTCTAAATCCTGGGCATTCCTGGAGGTTCGATGTCTGAAAATAAAACTGTAGTCGAGATGCATGGCTGCATCGTATGCGCCAGAATATTCAACATCCTTGCCATATATACCCCGGATGGCAAGCTGGTTGATTGTACCGTGACCAGCCCCGGCGGACATTGCGTGCCGGATGAACTACGACCACTGGTCGCCTGCGATACCCACACAGCAGTGGAAATTGAGACAGCATATAAACGTTGGAAGTCCAGGAAGGCTGAAGAGCTAGATGATGAACACGAAGACGAATGAGACGGTGATCAATGGACTTTAGGGATTATTATGAAGTATTAGGTGTACCGCCCGACGCTGAAAAGAAGGTTATAAAGCAGACCTACCGTCAATTGGCCCGCAAGTATCACCCAGATGTAAACCCGGGTAATAAAGAAGCAGAAGAGAAATTCAAGACAATTAATGAGGCTTACCAGGTTCTATCGGATGCGGAAAAGCGAACGAAGTATGATGAGTTGCGGGCTCAATACAAGCGTTGGCAGCAGGCGGGTGGTCGCCAACAGGTGTTCAACTGGCAAAACTGGTCAGCCCAACCTGGTCAGGGTGTGTACGTACAGTACGCCAGCCCGGAAGACCTGGAAGACCTTTTTGGGAGCGCATCACCGTATTCCGACTTCTTCAACAATATCTTTGGCCAGGTGCGTGGGCGTGGCAGAAGCAGTGGACGTGGCACCACCTCCAGCCCACGCCGCGGACGCGATGTCGAGTACGAAGTCGATCTCACCCTGGAAGAGGCTTATCATGGTACAGATCGCTTGTTGGAAATTGATGGCCATCGCATCCAAGCCGTTATTCCACCTGGTGTGCGCACCGGTTCGCGAGTTCGCCTGGCTGGTCAGGGAGAGCCGGGTCATAACAATGGACGGGCTGGAGATCTGTATTTGATCGTGCACATCTTACCCAATGAAACTTTCGAGCGTGAAGGAGATGACTTACACATTGACGTACCGGTCGATATCTTCACTGCCATTGCCGGTGGTGAAACCCGCATCCCCACTCTGGAGCGGCCGTTGATATTAAAGATTCCACCCCGAACCAATGCCAGGCGGAGTTTCCGCCTGCGCGGTAAGGGCATGCCCCACCTGGGTGATCCCAAAACCCATGGCGACCTGTTTGCCTTGGTCAGGTTAGTGTTGCCCGACACGCTGACCGACGAGGAGGTCAAAAGTATCCGCGAGTTGGCCTCCTCCCGCTCAAATCGTTCTTAACTGCATCCCAAATGAGGTAATCGAATGATTCCTGAAAATTCATCCCCAAAACGGTATTGGTATGATCCCTACGAGGACTATGAGTCGCGCAGTAAGCGCCGATTACAGGACGATCTGGGTGTAGACGAGGCTGCCGCCGAGGCAATCCTTCGGCTGCGCCGTCAGGTCATTGAATTACAGTCTCAGATTCGCCAGTTGGAAGCCGAGTTGACCGCTCAGTATGCCAGCCAGCATATGCGTCTGTCTCGTTACCGAGAAGTCTATTACGAGGCCACCTGGATCGAATTGGAAATTCAGGAATGATAACAGCCTATCGACATTTATAAGGAAAAACCCTTGCATCAATCCGTATACACCAGCTTGCGACTGGATTAATTTTAAATGGTGGGAGCCAATGGCTTACAATCCTATATTTCACGGAGGGTTCAATGAATCTCGAAAAGTATACTCAAAAATCCCAAGAAGCTCTGCTTGCTGCGCAGGGATTGGCACAGAAGTACCAGCACCAGACGATTGAACCTCTCCATCTTCTGCTGGCACTCATCCAACAGCCAGACGGCATTGTCCCCGCCATCGTCACGAAAGTTTCTGGCGGAACACAAGCGATCCAAGAAGAACTGAACAATGAACTTGAAAAACGGCCTAAGATTCAGGGTGAAAACCTGGAAGTTGGCTTGTCGCGCCAGACCGCGGATGTCTTGGCTGCCGCCGAACGCTACGCCAAGGGTATGCAGGACGATTATGTCTCCACTGAGCATATGCTGCTGGGTCTGGCGGAAAGCATAGAAGGTAAACGCCTGGTTCAGTTCGGTTTAACCAAAGAAGCTATCCTGGCTGCTTTGAAACAGGTGCGTGGTGCACAGCGCGCTACATCACAGAATCCTGAGGGCACCTACCAGTCCTTGGAAAAATATGGACGCGATCTGACTGCCATGGCTCGCCAGGGTAAACTCGACCCGGTTATAGGGCGCGATGAGGAGATTCGCCGCGCTATCCAAGTCCTATCCCGCCGTACCAAGAACAACCCGGCCTTGATCGGTGAACCGGGGGTCGGCAAGACTGCCATAGTCGAGGGGTTAGCCCAGCGTATTGTCAATGGGGATGTACCCGAAGGGATCAAGCACAAGCGCCTGGTCCAGCTGGATATGGGTGCTCTGGTGGCAGGAGCCAAGTACCGCGGTGAGTTCGAAGAACGCCTTAAGGCGGTCCTCAAAGAAATCACCGAATCCGAAGGTGCAGTTATCCTATTCCTGGACGAAATGCACACGGCGGTCGGGGCAGGTGCAGCCGAAGGGGCAATGGATGCAGGTAACATGCTGAAACCCATGCTGGCGCGTGGCGAGCTGCATATGATCGGCGCAACCACCATAGATGAGTACCGCAAGTACGTCGAGAAGGACCCCGCTCTGGAGCGTCGTTTCCAGCCAATCCTAGTGGAAGAGCCTTCCGTGGAGGACACGATAAGTATCCTGCGCGGCCTCAAGGAGCGCTACGAAGTCCATCATGGGGTGCGCATCACCGATGCTGCGGTCATCGCTGCTGCCACGCTCTCACAGCGCTACATCACTGACCGCTACCTACCAGATAAAGCCATCGACCTGATCGACGAGGCTGGGGCGCGGCTGCGCGCTGAGATAGATTCCAAACCGCAAGTATTGGACGAAGCCGACCGCCAGGTCATGCAGCTTGAGATCGAACGCCAGGCTCTTAAAAGGGAGAGCGACAAAGCCTCAAAGGAGCGGCTTGAGAACATCGAAAAGGAGTTAGCTAACTTGAAGGAGAAATCGCATGAACTCCAGGCGCGTTGGCAGACCGAGAAAGAAGCGATTGCTGAGCTGCGCACGACCAAAGAAAAGATCGAACAGACCCGCCAGGAAATCGAACGCGCTGAACGGCAGAATGAGCTGGAAAAGGTCGCTCGATTGCGCTATGGGACCCTGCGAGAGCTGGAAAAGACCCTAGCTGATGGAGAACGACACATGAAGGAACTGCAAGCCCAGGGAGGCACTTTGCTAAAAGAGGAAGTGGATGCCGAGGAGATCGCCCAGATCGTTTCTCGCTGGACCCACATCCCAGTATCGAGGCTCCTGGAAGGCGAGACCCAGAAACTCCTGCACATGGAAGATCGACTGCGCGCAAGGGTAGTCGGACAGGAGGATGCCCTGCAGTCCGTCTCGAACGCCTTACGCCGGGCTCGGGCTGGTCTACAAGACTCGAACCGGCCGCTTGGCTCATTCATCTTCCTGGGGCCAACCGGTGTGGGTAAGACCGAACTGGCACGTGCCCTGGCCGAATTCATGTTTGATGATGAACGGGCCATGATCCGGATCGATATGAGCGAATACCAGGAGAAACATACCGTCAGCCGGTTGATTGGAGCGCCGCCGGGGTATGTCGGCTACGAGGAAGGCGGCCAGTTAACCGAATCGGTTCGCCGTCGCCCGTACAGCGTGGTCCTGTTCGATGAAATCGAGAAAGCTCACCCGGATGTATTCAATGTGCTGCTGCAATTACTGGATGATGGTCGCCTGACGGATGGTCAGGGTCGTACAGTGGATTTTCGCAACACATTGGTCATCATGACCTCCAACCTTGGCAGTGAGCTATGGCTGGGCGGAAAGGCAACCAGTGTAACGCGCGACACCATCACGCATGCCTTGCGGGAGTATTTCCGGCCCGAGTTCCTGAACCGCATCGACGAGATCATCATCTTCCATTCTCTCAGCCGCGACGATCTGATCCAGGTCGTGGACATCCAGCTCCGACATGTTTCCGCACTGCTGGCGGAGCGTGGCTATCAGCTGGACATCAGCCCGGAAGCGCGCGCCTACCTGGCTGAGGTTGGCTATGATGCCGATTACGGTGCCCGTCCCCTCAAACGAGCCATCCAGCGCGAACTGCAAGACCCACTGGCAGTCAAGATCCTGAGTGGCGAGTTCCATGAAGGCGAAACCATCTGCGTGGAACGCGGAAAGGAAAGATTGGAATTCACAGCCCAGGTACCAGACCAAGTCATGGCTCCATAACGTCAGGTACCATTGCAGGGAGGCTTGGAGACAACGGCTGGGCAGATTTTGGTGAGATACTCTGTTTTAGGGATGTTTTGTTTAAGCGCGGAAATAACTAATCTCGAATTACCCCTTGATCACTTTAATCTCCCCTGGACAGGGCAACGGGTCGCCCTTCCTTGCTTCATACTGCTGTACCCTTCGGGTACAATTCAGGTACAGATATGCTATGACTATATGGTGATTATGGGCGATAGTAGATGTAAAAGACGGCAATTTTCCCATTTTCCCCTGCATTTTTATCCAACGCATTGAAGAAGCCGCGGGTTCGAATTCCTCCAGGTCCACCTAACCGTCCTAACAAATTAATTCGCTTGGGTCGATACACTATCAGAACACAGTCACGCAGTCGCTTACGATTGCTGGTAGATCCATGGCTACCAATCACTTGGGTTATCATTATTTTGTTATAGCTTATTTTTAACAATGCATAATTTTGGAAACTTTATACTTGGGTAAGCTGCTTGTAAGGAAATCCGGGTGATTAAAATGCTAATGCGGGACAAATGTCCTTTCTAGGATGGGACACTTGCCTACTGCCTTTGAAGCCATAATCTTGTATGATAACCATAGCCTGAGCAACGAAACATGGTCTCTACCGGGCTCTTGCATCACACTCACGATTCGCAAGGCGTAACCAAACGTCACACACAAGTTGGCTGGGAAACTCCTGCTGGAGAAGTATTCCGGCCAATTTACTTTTACCACTCATTAGTGGAGGCTGCCATAATCAACGAGTTTGTTCTCAAAGGGATTGTCGTCTGGACCTGGAAATACGCCGACGTCCTGCTCTTCCACCTAGCCTGCTATCGTAACCCAGACCTGCCGAAGAAGCCGCTCAACGAAGTCCAAGATGCGGCCGATTTCGTCACCATCCGGGTGCCCAAGGGCAAGCTGGGTGCACCATTGGTGCTCGAAAAGAATTTTAACGTACGGATGCACGGTTTCCTGCAGATCCCGGGTTACGAATCACTGTTTTCTATCCTGGATGGGTCACGTCAAGATACCAGCACACGGTTATGGATAGAGCGTTTGGAGGCATAAGAGAATAACTGTGACATAGAGGCAGATACGGGACAGATAGGCACCCGCGTCGAAATCTTGCTTACGATGTCCCACAAATCCTTGACAATAGCCAGAGAGTATGTAAAATGAAGATCAGACTGAAAGTCAAAACCTTATATATTTTAAAAAGTAGTTTTAGGTGTGGATTACAACAAGGTGGGAAATACTGTTCTTTGAAATTCGTTTTTCAACAGGTCGAGAGCCAGAAGGATCACAAGACTTTACGCTCCGCTGAGAGGGCACCCATACCCTCGCTGCGCTGGGGTACAGGCTCCTCTCCGCAGACTGTAAACTTAACCAGCCCTTCTCCATGTGGAGAGGGGTTTTTCATTACTCTATCTTTTGTTATTTAAAAAGATTGTATTTCATTTTTTAGCGAAAGTCGATGGGCAGATGTCCCGCGTGAACAGGGACAAATGTCCCGTACATTTATAGATTTTAGTATTCTATCTTCATAGAACTGATTAAGATCATAAATACCAATGAGAGTGGAAGGTCATTGACCAGGATATACTTTACCAGGCCTGTCTGATTACTTCCTGAATGGGCATTCGCTTCATAGATATTGAAGAGGTCGAGGGTACGAATCCCGCCAAATCCACATATTTTCATGCATTTTCCCCCAATTGCTGGCTTATTAGCTAGCTGTCATTTTTAAATTTCTCCCACAACGGACCAATTGTGGTTCAGACGGATTGTTTAACAGTGAATTAAGAAGACATGCTAGATAAATATATCCCCCGATATGGGACGTATTGGACATCTCAATCACATATGTATAATATGGACATTGGTAGCCACAGCTTTCGTCAGAATATCATTCGTGAAATGATTAATGGAAAAGATCGTCACGACATAGATACTGAAGGAATCGCAGAGCCTAGAATAGTGGCTAGTTGTGGGATTTCAGCAGAATGTACCACCGCCAAGACCTTGTCTGCGGTTTGAAAAATTGTGTCGCCATGCGGCACGAGCAACTCGCCTTTCGAATGATAGCTGTCAAGACGCAACGTGGAAGGAAATTCAGATCTCGCACGGCTTTACCAATTGCCATTGAATTTAGTGCGACCTTTTTTCCACCAGGGAATATAATCATTTGCGCAACCTTAACAACGTCATCATATCTCCCAACGAAATCTCCTCGATAATCAGGTGAGCAAGAAGATCGGCTTGGTTCAGAGCGACATCCACCCCAATTTCCGGCTGTATAGCCAGGTATTTTACGGATTGTTTACGCGGGCAATGACGCATGGACCCTGAAATCCAGGCGTTCCAGGCTATAAAACACCAGGTTTGTTTCGACCGAGAGTGACATGTCAGAACTGATTGCCTTCTACCTTATCGGATGAGAAGATGGAAGTGTCCCGCCAGACGCGAATCCCTCCAACTCTTCCTCTAGAATCTATTGGTGTTAACCTGCACGGTTTTTTTGCAACGTATGAATATGTTTTGCCGCTTAATCATCCAAATATATCAACGAACATAAACGCAGCTAACATAAAAACGAATAGCTTAATGTTGATTTAAGTTGACATATCAACATAATAGACTTATACTGCTACTCTTATGTTGAGCTATCAGCATAACCATTGAAAGGGAAAGTTACATGGCAGTTATAAAAGTTGACCATCTTACCAAGGATTACGGCAACAACAAAGGCGTATTTGATGTGTCTTTTGATGTCGATAGTGGGGAGACTTTTGGATTCCTTGGACCGAACGGCGCAGGGAAAACAACCACCATCCGGCATATTTTGGGTTTCTCCAAACCTCAAAAAGGCAGCACCTGGGTGAGCGATCTGAACAGCTGGGAAAAGCCGGAGGTGATCCAAAAAGACTTGGGTTACCTGCCGGGTGAAATTGCATTCCCAGAAGGTGTGACCGGCATGGACCTGTTCAAGATGATGGCAGAGCTGCGGAGCATGAAAGATTTGGGGAAGGCTGATTATCTAATCCATAAATTCCAGCTTGACCCGAGCGGATTGGTGAAGAAAATGTCCAAAGGCATGAAACAAAAAACCGCTCTCGTAGCTGCCTTCATGAGCAACCCGAAAATCCTGGTGCTCGATGAGCCATCCACTGGGCTTGATCCATTGATGCAGGATGTATTTATCGACCTGATCATGGAAGAAAAAGCCGCCGGAAAGACCATCCTGCTTTCGTCGCATACGTTCGAAGAAGTGGAAGATACCTGCGACCGGATTGCCTTGATCAAGCAAGGCAGGATCCTCACGACGGTTGCTCCCAAGGATATAAAGTTTGCTGACAATAAAACTTATAAGATTGAATTTAAAACTGGGGATGACTACCTGCGCATGAGCCATGAACCGCTCAACTTCCTTGAGATCAATCCGAAGAAAAACCAGGTTAGGGTTTCGGTCAAGGATGAAAACATCAATGAGTTCTTTATGATCCTGACCAGATATGACATGAAATATATGGCAGAAATCAAAACCACATTGAGGGATTATTTTATGAAATATTATAAAAAGAATAATGGCAATGGAAATAATACGGGAGTAACCCTATGAGCATCCTCAAAGTGGAACACCTGACAAAGGATTACGGCCCTAATAAAGGAGTATTTGACGTCTCATTTGAAATCGAAGCCGGTGAGGTATTTGGCTTTTTGGGACCGAATGGAGCAGGAAAGACAACCACTATCCGTCATATCGTGGGATTCTCTAAACCACAAATCGGAAGCACGACGGTACTGGGGATGAACAGCTGGACCGAGCAGGAAAAAATCCAGAAGCAGCTGGGTTATCTGCCGGGCGAGATCGCCTTTCCGAATGATATGACCGGCACACAGCTGATCAAGCAGGTAGCCGAGCTGAGGGGCATAAAGGATATGTCGAAGGCTGATATGCTCATAAAAAGGTTCGAGCTCGATCCATCTGGAAGTTTAAAACGGATGTCAAAAGGTATGAAGCAAAAAAACGGCATCGTATGCGCATTCATGCATGACCCGGAAGTATTGGTGCTGGACGAACCCACCAATGGCCTCGACCCACTGATGCAATCCATTTTTATCGACCTGATCATGGATGAAAAGAAAGCTGGAAAAACTGTTCTGCTCTCATCACATATGTTCGAAGAGGTCGAGGACACCTGTGACAGGATCGGGATTATCAAGGAAGGTAGACTGGTCACCATTGTCGACCCTGAAGATATCCGCCACGCGGATGACAAAATATTTAAAATTGAATTTAATACCGAAGAAGATTATCAAAAGATACTCCAGGAGGACCTGGTATTTATTCTGAAAGAACCTGAGAAAAGACAGGTGAGGGTTAATGTCTGTGACGAAGACATCAACCGGTTTATTAAGATCTTGACCCATTATGCTGTGAAGTACATGTCGGAAGACAAGCACACGCTTGAAGATTACTTTATGAAATATTATGATGGAGGCATCAGCGATGATTAGCATCCCCTTATTAAAGCAAACAATAAAATCCAACCGGGTTTTGTTTTTAATCTTTACAGTGGTCCCGAGTATATTTCTCTCGCTAACCCTGATGATTTACACGACTCAAACCGCGGACGCAATGAAAGCGATCCTTAGCTCGAATGCACTTCCACCAGCGATGATGCAGATGATAGGCAGCCAGCTTAGCAATTTGACCCTGAACGGCATGCTGGCAACCCAGTTTTTTCAGATGCTGGCCATCCTGTTCCCCATGATTTACGTGATCATTGTGGGAAACAAGCTGATCGCCGACCGGATCGATCGGGGCGATATGGCTTATATCCTTTCCACTCCGACCAAACGAAATAAAGTGACATTGACACAAGCGCTTTATTTGATCGGCTCACTGGTGGTGATGTTTGCCGTATTTGCCATCGCGGGTTTGATTGCCGCTGCTATCTTCCAGCCGGGTGATCTCGGGGTAAAAAGTTTCCTATTACTTGACCTAGGTGCATTCCTGCTGGCGTTCGCGATCAGCGGGATCACTTTTGCCGCGTCGTGTATTTTTAATCTCTCAAAGAATTCACTGGCGGTTGGAGCAGGTCTGCCACTCACATTTTTTGTGAGCAATCTACTGGCGAAATTAGGAACGAATTTGCAGGGATTTAAATATATTACGCTGCAGACCCTGTATGACACCGATAAAATCTTATCTGGAAGTGGATACGTGTGGCAACTTGCTGTCCTTGCGGTGATTGGCATAGTTTTATATGCCGTAGGGATGATCGTATTCAGAAGAAAAGACCTGCAACTGTAATGATTAAACATTTGTTACCAAGGGAGAGATTACTTAGTAATGGACAGAACAGAAATCGCCAGTGATCGAGGAGGCCAGATAATGGACGATTTGGATTTCTTTCCGAAGTCGATCGGAAGATTAAATAAACAAATGCAGAAGATATTCGGTGCAGAGCTGAAATCCTGCGATCTCAGTAGCGCGCATGCCATGTACATGATGGTGTTAGCTGAAAATGACGGTATCACCTTGAAGGAGCTGACTGAAGACGTGGGGATGGACAAGGCCAATACGACCAGGGTCGTCAGAGTTTTGAAATCGAAAGGTTACATCTATACCGATCCACCAACTGAAGGTACCAGAAAGTATAAGGTGTATCTTACAGAGGAAGGTAAAAAAGCCGCAGAGATTGTCAAAGCATCGATAACAAAAATGCTAGATAATATCTTCTCAATTTTAACGAATGCTGAAAGAGCACAATATATTGCTCTGTTAAAGAAGATAATCACAAATATAAATAATGGTTAAGTGAAATCGAAGAGTTAGATTTCTTAGGCCTCACCAAGTTTAGGCAACTATGAACAATATACTGAGCTGTACCTGACGATATGTCTTTAAGCCAACCAAGGCTACTGTTCAGCCACTATTGGACTGTTAATTAATACAAGGTCTAGAAAGGAATATTATGTCAAGCACTGAATTGGAAATCGGCTGCTATGCCCGATTTCAAACTCCCAGCAAATACGGGTGGCGAGATTGCGCTTTCTGATTATCGCTGTAAAAAAACCGTCTTATTCTTCTTGCGCGAGTACCTGTGAATGCAGTGCCGCTCGCATGTCGCCCAATTGGGGCGAATGAACGATGAGTTTGTCAAAGCCGGAGTGCGGATTCTGATTATTCTTGGCGACACATCGGATCGTCCCCGCAAGGGGTGTGGAGGTTCGCATCCCACCCTATCTGCTATATATCCCTGATTGAAAGCATCACTATCGTACATCGAAGAATCTAGCATCAGGAAGGCGAAGAAGTGCCGGTAAACCCTATGCCCAGTTTTCTATTCTCCGTTTTCCATTCAGCGGCCTGTTATGGCTCCTTCACGCACCCAACCGGCAACACCACTAAAGTTGACATACCACCAAAATGACCCCTTTGCCAGCACACCATTCAGATCATTCATCTGTTCCAGAATGGTACCATGCGTTCCCGTCGGTATCGTGGCAAAGGAAGCGTAATTCGTCCCAGGTCCCAAACGTAATCCGGTATTAGCTACAGTTGTCACCGCATCACCCGGCGAAAAAGTAGATGAGTATTCTCCAGGCAGGGCGATCACCATTAACATCCCATTCGCCACTGCCCGCTCGTGCACTGAGGGTGAACTGATGGAATCACTCGCGGTGGGAGATACAGCCTGTTCTGCAGGGTTTTTCCGCGTGACTAATGGCAGATACGCGTAATTGTTGCAGTAGTATTCATTGCAGAACGTGTTATTCATCACCTCACTATTGATCACCATGGTTGAGGAACCACCACCATCCTGGGCTACACCAGAGGTTGCTCCCAGGGTATCTCGGGCAAACAAGGCCAGCTCGTGAATGGTCATGCCGATGCTATATTTAATATCCCTGCCATCCACGACAATGAAAAATATATACTGGTCGTTATATGCAATGGCGGTACGCGGATTGCGCTCGGTAGCACCAGGGTCGTCAAAATCCCGGATTTGGCTATTTTTTAAGAAAAAGAACGCTCCCTGGATGCTGCTATATGTCTTTGTCCAGTCGAGTCCATTAGGTGTTGAGCAGTCATCCTCATAGGAAGTGATTTCTTGTGAAACATGAATCTCACTCCCGACCTGAACATTAGCCAATAATGTCTGCGCGGCAGTCCCGTTAGCAGATAGCACGATATAGTTGAAGGGAATCAGACTATTTCCCTGATTGTCTCGTATCTGGCGAACAGTCCCAATAGCATAATTGGGCTCAGGGATGATCAAGGTGGGGCGTGCCATCTCAACCAACACTTCCACACCTGAGTTGTCCGTCCCCGTCTGGCTATTGTATTGTGGTGTATATACTACCAGCTCATTCGCCTCGCGTTGGTCATTTACACCATTGATCTGTTGGTAATTACCCGTAGCAGGAAATGTGATGCGTTGTTTGTCGGGAATATGGTTAACACACTCACCAATGAAGGCGCTCCGGTCCAGCTTCCAGGCAAAACCGCTCCAGCCACCCAGGTCATCAAAACGCTTGGCATACCAACCGGATTGCACCTGTCCGCCCTGGGGAATGCCAGTGTACCAATCAAAATACGAGCCATTGATTGCCACTACTACCTGGTTACGCATCCCCCAGTTAGTTGGATTAGCACGACCTCCCCAGAAATTGAGCGCCTGGTCATAACGAGCATACATGCTGCTGACTGTCTCTCTCCCCGCAGATAATTTTCCTTGGGCGATGCTGCTATCCAGTGTCACATCGAGGTTACTTCGGTCCATGCGAGCTACAAAGACGTTATTGGGGTCGGGTAACACGAATTGTTGGAATTCGATACCTGGCGCGACAAGCTCCCAACCCGGATCATCTGACGGGACCGCAGCCAGGGATGGAACAGTAAATAGCAAGGCAATTAAAAGAATACGCAGTATGCTGTGTCGCAAGGTCATATGTTTATGATTATTATCGAGAGATATGCTGTTGGACAGGATTTATAGATTGTCTGATTAATTATACTATCACGGTCGGGGTCGCGCCAATATCAGTGATCGTCATGATGTCGATGATGGTCAATAATGAAGGAATATTAAAAACGTTTATATTTCATCCTGTATACCTGGCAGCAGTTAATCAATTTATAGGTCCGAATAGGTAGTGTGGAAAATTTATCGGCTTCACCTTATATACATATCAGTATCATTTATGGATGATCTTTAACACACTGGTTAAAATCATAGATGAAGATATGAGCCGAATTATTGTCATAATTCAGTTATTTAAACTCAAGCAAGCTGCGTCCACCTTGTTCATAATACTTCCAGCAGCACGATTCGCGACATTTATAGAAGGCATCATCCCTGAGGAAACAAATTAATAAACCATCACTTCAGGTTTGCCTACAACAAAAATCACATATCTAGCGAAAAATGACCTATTTAACCTGCGATGCAGGCAAGAACTCAACTCCCTGGCCATTTCCAATTTACGATTTCGGACTTATCGATCCCTTCCTCACGAGCATAAGTCGAATTTTCAATGATCTGATCCCTCATCTGTTCTTTTATGTGCGCACCAATAACCTGCAACCTGGGCACCCGGTCAATCACATCGATAACCAGGTCGAAACGATCGATCTGGTTGCGCATGGCCAGATCCAATGGCGTGTTGATATCGCCGTGTTCTTTATATCCACGCACATGCATGTTCTTGTGGTTTGTGCGCTTGTAAGAAAGCCGGTGGATCAGCCACGGGTAGCCATGGAAGTTGAAGATGATTGGACAATTGGTTGTAAAGAGGCTATCGAAATCGCGTTCTGATAGCCCATGACCATGCTCGCTTTGTGGTTCCAGTTTGAACAAATCGACCACATTGATAAAGCGTAGTTTAAGGTCTGGGAAATATTCGCGCAACATTGCCGCGGCAGCCAGGGCTTCCATGGTGGGAACATCTCCCGCGCAGGCAAGTACTACATCCGGTTCAGCTCCCTGGTCAGTGCTGGCCCAATCCCAAATACCGATCCCTTTGGTGCAATGCAGGATGGCTTCTTCCATGGATAGATATTGTAGATGCTCCTGTTTGTCCGATACGATCACGTTTACATAGCCTTTACTACGCAAGCAATGGTCTGCTACTGACAGCAGGCAATTGGCATCGGGAGGTAGATATATCCGCGTGACCTTGGCGCTTTTATTGCTGACGATATCCAAAAATCCAGGATCTTGATGGCTGAAACCGTTATAGTCCTGACGCCAGACAACCGAAGTGATCAACAAGTTCAGTGAAGATATCGGGACTCGCCAGGGAATGGTCTGGCACCGCTCCAACCACTTGGCGTGCTGATTAAACATCGAGTCTATGACATGGATGAAAGCCTCATAAGATGCAAATAAGCCATGTCGTCCGGTTAGCAGGTAACCTTCCAACCAACCCTCCAGGGTGTGCTCGCTGAGCATCTCCATCACCCGACCTTCTCGTGAAAGTTCGCTTCCATCCGCGTCTTCGGGGAGAACCGGTTCCATCCAGATCTTTTTGGTCACTTCATAGATTGCACTGAGCCGATTGGAGGCAGTTTCATCGGGCCCAAACACGCGAAAATTGGTCATATTATTGCGCATTACATCGCGCAAAAAGCCGCCTAATACACGCGTGTTTTGGGCTGTAGCTTTGCCATGTTCAGGAACTGGAACGGCGTAATCGCGAAAATCTGGCATTTCCAGGGGTTTACGCAATAGCCCACCATTTGTAACTGGGTTGGCGCTCATGCGGTGTGAGCCGCTTGGAGCGAGCTCCTTTAATTCTGCAATCAATCGACCATCCTGGTCGAATAATTCTCCTGGTTTGTAACTGCGCATCCATTTTTCCAATAAGTCCAGGTGATCCTGGTTGTGATCCACCTCAAAGGGGACCTGGTGAGACCTCCAGAATCCTTCCAAAAAATGCCCATCTACTTCCTTGGGGCAAGTCCAGCCTTTAGGCGTGCGCAACACGATCATGGGCCAGCGAGGATACTCCGTGATTCCTTTTGTGCGTGCTTTGTGCTGTATCTCTCGAATCTCATGAATGATTGTCTCCACCGTGCGGGCCATCAGCTGGTGCATTTCCCCGGGATCAGATCCCTCCACAAAGTATGGCTTATATCCGTAACCGTAGAAAAGATTTACCAGCTCTTCATGGCTGATCCTGGCTAATATGGTAGGATTGGCTATTTTGTACCCATTCAGGTGCAGGATGGGTAAGACAGCCCCATCACTGACTGGGTTGAGAAATTTGTTGGAATGCCAAGCGGTTGCCAGGGGACCGGTCTCGGCCTCGCCGTCGCCCACCATCACAGTTGCGATTAAATCCGGGTTATCATAAGCAGCTCCAAAAGCATGCGAAATACTGTAACCCAACTCGCCACCTTCATGGATTGAGCCAGGGACCTGGGGTGTACAGTGACTGCCGAGGCCTCCGGGGAAGGAAAATTCCCGGAAGAAGTTTCGCATTCCATCCTCGTCTTGACTGATCTCAGGATAAATTTCCGAAAAAGTCCCTTCCAGGTAGCCATTAGCCAGCACCGCAGGTGCACCATGCCCTGGGCCAGATATGAAGATCATATTCAAGTTGTGTTTTTTGATCATACGGTTCAGATGCACCCAGGCAAAACATTGACCTGGGTCTGACCCCCAGTGTCCCAAGAGGCGCTTCTTGAGGTGCTCAAACTCAAGATGTTCTTTCAAAAGTGGATTGTCCTTCAGGTAGAGCATGCCTACGCAAAGGTACAGGGCTGCTCGCCAATATGCATCAATCTTGCGAAGTTCCTCTATGTTCAACGGACCTTTTGATATCTCGGATTTTATAACTGATTTTTTAGCCATAAAAAACCTCCCTTTTTCTTTAAGTATATATTTGTTTTCTTTGAAGCAAGTTGTACGTGTGTCGCGCCATCATCAGGTCTTCATCAGTCCTCATTACGCGGACGGTGACAGGAGCTCCCGCAGGAGAGATGATCGGCGCATTTGAATTATTCTGCTGATCATCGACAAGAACGCCCAAGAATGCTAAATTCTGGCAAATACGTTGGCGTACTATGGGGGAGTTTTCCCCTATACCTGCCGTGAAAATCAGAGTGTCTAATCCACCCAAAACAGCGGTGAGAGCCCCTAGATATTTGCTTGCCTGATAGCAAAATAGATCAACCGCCTCACGGGCATACGCTTCACTATTCTCTTTGTCCAGCAGATCTCGCATATCTGAGCTTATCCCCGATACGCCTAATAAACCGGCTTGATGGTTAATCAGTTCATTCAATGCAGACGGGCGCAATCCTTTTTCTTCTAAAAGATAAAGCAAAACCCCCGGATCCAAATCTCCGGAGCGTGTGCTCATCACCAATCCTCCTGCAGGCGTGAATCCCATGGTCGTATCCATACTCTTACCATGCCAGACAGCTGCCATGCTAGCCCCATTCCCAAGGTGTGCGATGATTAATCGCCCGTCTGCTGCATCATCCCCGGCTTCCTTACATAACTCCTGCAGGATGTATTCATAAGACAACCCGTGGAACCCATAACGAATTAATCCTGAGTGCTGGTAGTGTCTGGGGATGGCAACGATCTTTGCCAGATGTGGCATATGTTGATGGAAAGCTGTATCAAAACATGCCAGCTGGATCAAATCTGGATAGAAATGGGTGGTAGCCTGGATGGCTTTGATCTCATGGGGTAAGTGATCTGGTGCAAGATCAATTATTTGTCTGAGCTCGGATAATAATTCAGGGGTGATGCGCTGCGGAGAGTTGTATTTGTCACCACCATGTACGATCCTGTGGCACACTGCATCCAGTTTTTTACTGGTTTCGTATTCTTCTAACCAATCGAACAGCATTTTCAAAGCTTTTTCATGGTCGGGAAGATCGGTGTGTTTATCAAACAGGATCACGTTATTGGTATCACTGATCTGAAAGATCCCAGCGGCCAGGCCTATTCGCTGTAATGATACTGAAAGCACTAACCTTTCAGTCTCCCCCATCTCATACAGACCTACCTTTATACTTGAAGAGCCACTATTGATCGTCAATATTCGCATATGCTTATCCCCAATCTTTATTGGTTAACCAACTGCACTGATGAAGGTGAGGGTGAAGTACTAGCTGAACTCGTCGGAACATGATTCGGTGAAGTTTCTTGGTTTTGGAGAGTTTGCTGGTTTTATACCACCCTTCATGTGTGTGGAAAAAAACGCCGCCATAATCTATACCGTTATTGAGCCATACAATAAGAAACAATTGTTATAAAGAAAAAACATACAGCTGATTTTCGGATAGATGATTTCAGCACATCAACCTACCGGAATCACCAGCTAATAGGCATCATTGGATGTCGCCAACCCCCGTCTCCTCAGGTATTCTGGGGATTGTGATGATAGGATCATCAAAATGATATGACAATTATTATACTCCTGAACAAAACCCTGACGGGGTGGTTTGGAATAATTATATAAACCCATCATTAGTATTGTCTATTCATGATTTAGTACAGTTTGGTGACCGGGAACAACTTTTACCGTGTGGATCAGCAGGAATTTTTGGCATTCAAGATGCTTTTTTTAAACCATCACATGAGATAAGAATCGATAAAGAAGCTATATGCTAAACGAATATCAACGAGCGATATACCAGGTAGATTAATCTATAGAAAATCTTAATTAGGTGCAATTGTGAGTAATCTAGGTTAAAATACGTATACAACTTTTTTAATCGTTTTTGCCACACATCTATTGAGTTGATCGAGGGAGGATGAAAATGAGCAATAAATCAATCAATTTAGGAAAAATATTTGGCATTCCAGTGGCTGTAGATTATTCCTGGTTCCTTATATTGATCCTATTTACATGGACATTCGCGGTCGGTTATTACCCAGCTGAATTTACGAATTGGTCAACCTTTGAGTATTGGGTGGTAGGTGGGATAACCGCCCTGTTGCTCTTTGTCAGTGTTCTATTGCATGAGTTGGGACATTCCTGGGTAGCGTTACGGTATAAACTGCCAGTACGTAATATTACCTTGTTCCTTTTTGGGGGGATTTCTCAAATAAGTGCAGAACCAACAAGCGCGATATCTGAATTTTGGATCACAATCGCTGGTCCGATGGTTAGCTTTGTGTTAGCAGGGATACTGGCACTATTGTCGTTGGTGATCTCGGGGTTTGCACCACTACTGGCAATCATTAAATATCTGGCATACATCAATGTGATCCTGGGATTATTCAATCTACTCCCCGGTTATCCTCTGGATGGGGGTGGTGTATTAATGTCCATCGTGTGGGGGGTGACTCATAACCGTCATCGTGCATTACTCATTGCATCAGGCGTTGGGAGCTTTTTTGCGTACCTTTTTATTATCTACGGGGCATTTCAGATATTCACCGGTAATTTATTAAATGGGCTATGGATCGCCTTCATCGGCTGGTTTCTGGTCTCAGCAGCGCAGGGGCAAGCCATGCAGGAACGAGCTAAAGGATTATTATCGGGTCACAAGGTTTCCGAGATAATGAGCCAGGGATACACCATTATCCAATATGATACAACATTGCAATCTCTGGTAGATGACCACATATTGGGAAGTAGCAGGCGCAGTTTTATCATTGAAAAGGCAGGCATGGTGGTGGGTTTGCTGACCTTACACCGATTAAAGGACATCCCCAAAGAGAGGTGGGCGAGCACCATGGTTGAAGAGGTCATGATATCCACTTCGCAATGGAAGCAAATCGGGCTGGATACCGGGATATGGGAGGCAATGGAAGAAATGGATCGCGATGGAGTTAACCAACTCCCCGTGATGACAGATAGCAAAATTGAAGGCATGCTGACTAGAGAAGATATCATCAGTTACTTGCGAAACTTAAGAGAACTTGGCAATTAGATTTGATTTTAAGATATCCACTAAATATATAGGCTCAATCATCCATTGAATAAAAAAGGAGAGGATAAGATGGAACCGACGCCAGCCGCCGTGTCTATTCAGAAAAAACCCTCAAAAGCCAACTCTTGGCTACGAATACTATTAATCGGTTTCCTTTTTTATATTATCTCTGTAGTCCTATTGTACGTGACTGCAAATCCTAACCTGTTTCCTACCGTAGTTATGATTGGAAGTTTCCTCGTGCCAATCAGCTATGTCGCATTCTTTTACGAGAGAGGTCATTTAACCTCCAATCTTACACTTTCTACGACGTTGTTATGCTTTGTTTTCGGTGGTATCTTAGGTGTATTGGCAGCATCATTACTTGAACCAATTTTCATCCGAAAGATAGATTTTGTTAGCACAATTGCCATTGGGTTGATCGAAGAATTCACCAAAATCCTTGGTGTGATCATTATTGCCCGGCATCGCCGTCACGATTCAGAGATGATTGGTTTGATTCTGGGTGCCGCAGCTGGCATGGGTTTTGCTGCTCTCGAAAGCATGGGATACGCATTCACGTCGTTTCTTGCCAGTGGAGGTAGTTTAGATCAAACCGTAGCGGTAACTTTGTTGCGCGGGATCTTATCACCGGTGGGGCATGGAACCTGGACTGCAATCCTGGCGAGCGTTATTTTCCGTGAAAGTCGGGGAGGCCATTTTAGGATTAATATCAAGGTGATCGGAGCCTATCTACTCGTCTCAGTACTACATGGCTTGTGGGATGGTGTACCGGCTGTTATCACTTCTTTCCTTGGATCTGGTTTGGATGTATTTGTTGGGCAGGCGGTAATTGGTGGCGTGGGTTTGTTTATTCTCTGGTTACGATGGCGCGAGGCTAGACGCTTACAGTTAGAAATGCCAGAATGACACCTCTGACTGCATTGTTATATTCATTCCTCTTCGGGTTGTTGCACGGCGTCCTACCAGATGAGCATACCTGGCCAATCACGTTTAGCTATGCCATAGGGGGTGCAAGTGGCTGGGAAGGAATAAAGGCAGGCTTGTACTTTTCAGCTGCATTCACACTACAGCGCACACTCCTTTCAGAGGCGGCTTATCTGGCTTTAGCACCATTCCTGCTCACACCTACCATCAATGGGGTTGTATACATTATTGTTGGGGTGGTGATGACAATTGCAGGCATAATGGTTTTGAGACGAAACATATACCCCCATTTTCATCTTCTCGGACACCACCACGAAGAAGCAAAGGAAATAGAAACCACCAGCCAAGTACTTACAAGACAGCACGTGGAATCTGTAGGATCGGTAGAGAGACCGCCAGTAAGGTGGACACTTGTACACGGATTTATCGCTGGATTTGGTTTCGGTGGATTTTCGCTATATATAAATACGGTTGCAGCCCCTGCCATGCGCAGTCCATGGCTGGGGTTCTTACCAGGATTGTTATATGGTCTCGGAACGATGATTGTTTTGGTTATAATCGGATACCTGTTTGGCGCTTCAATGCATTGGTCACACAAGCTCAGTGAGCAGGAGATAAAGCGGATTGGTTCTCAAACTGGTGGAAGGACTTTGTTTTTCGGCGGCTTGCTGTTTGCCCTTTTTGGGATCGCGACCTTTTTTGGATGGGAACGTTTTTTGCCCGTGGATGTCGGGTATGTTTTGATTGGGCTTTTCATGATTGGTATTGCTATTCCAGCCTTTGTCTACACATTGAAAGAGGTTTTAGCAGCCAGGCGGCAGTCAGTCAGCGGATCACCAGATCCTGTAGACAGGTGAATATTATGATGACCACTCTGGACTTTGTTGGTTTTAAGATTAATCCTGTTCAACTTCAGAGGGTTACTAGTGGCAATAAGTGATAAAATCCGCATAATATTTTGAGGTGAAAAATGGAAATTCCCCTAAACGCTCAAGTTGAATGTACCGATGGTGTCTTTGGTCGCTCGGTGTTTGTATTGATAAACCCGGTTTTCGACGAGCTGACCCATCTGGTGGTGAAAGAGAACGCTTCCTCGTCGGAGTACATTGTCCCGCTCGAATTTGTATCCGATAGCAGTGATGATAAGGTAACCCTACGTTGCAGCAAAGCACAGCTAAGAATGATGGACCCGTTTATCAATAAAGAATATATTGAGAATAAGGTGCCCTACACGGATTCCAGGGTGAGTAATATGGCTTATGGAATGGGTACGTTTTATTGGCCTTATGTTACTGCCAGTCGAAAAGTGGAAGTACAAGTAGAACAGCGCGCAATTCCACCTGAAGAGCTGGCAATACGTCGTGGTACACGCATAGAGGCGACGGATGGTTATATTGGCAAGGTGGATGAATTTTTAGTCGACCAGGAAAAGTGTCATATTACTCACCTGGTGTTGCGCGAAGGACATTTGTGGGGACAAAAAGAAGTGGTTATCCCCATATCTGCATTGAAAGATACGCGAGAAGATACCGTGTTTCTAAATCTCTCCAAGCACCAGGTCGAGTCTCTACCCAGCTTCCCGTTACGCAGGCGCTGGGACTGAGGATGGTGTTCTCCACTCATAATTTTTCCCACTTCATCTGAGCTAACCACGTTAAGGGGAGAAGATGCTAACTGTTTGGCGCAGCTATGGGTTTAATTGGGGAAAGATTGACCCCGTTATATAATCATTGCAATCGCGAGGCGCAATTCTCCCTAAAGTTAACCGACTGATAGTTATCCCACGGGTGTTCTCTGGCTATTGACATCCCTCACATCTACACATTAAAGCAGATTTTGTCCTGGTAAGCTCTACTTTCCAGTAGGCTTTGTTAAACTAAATGACTCATTGAATCAGCAACAAGACTATGTCCCTGTACTCCTAACGCTAATCAAATTTCAAGGCTTTCCTGCAAAGCTGCACCATACATGCTCAAATTCACCCGAAATCCATTTAGATGTAACGATAAGAGCGAGTAATTCTGTGTATTCCAAATGGTGAGTATCGATATCCGGAAGTATTGAACCTGTTCAAACCAGCAGTCCATTTCAGAATAGATACCGAGTAACAACCATAGCCAGCTCAACATGGGAAGCATTAGGTTATGCGTATCCATGCGGGTAATACGGTTACCTGGAAAATTAATTCACACTACGTGAACTCGGGTATCATATCCAGCGACCCAGGCTTTGTGCAGACCTCCAGCCTGACCTTTACTGTCGGAGCGGATACTTACGTCAATTCAGGCAGTTCAACTTCTAACTATGGTAGGGTCGCTGTCTGGCGGGTGGATGGCTCACCTGACCAGTATGCGTACTTGCGATTCACCGTGCAAGGGTTGGCAGGCTACCCGATCCTTCATGCCTATCTGCATGTCTATGCTGAAACCAAATCAAATATTGGGATCAATGCCCTGACAGTGGTAGATCATAGCTGGGGTGAAAATACTGTAAACTACAACACTTCACCTCCCCTGGGTAATCTCCTTGGTTCATCTGGTTTATTTACTTATGGAAGCCGGGTTACATTTGATGTCACTCAGTACACTACTGGTGAAGGCACATATAGCTTTGGCATCATAACCCCTGGTTCGTCGACACTCAAGTTCGATTCCAAAGAATCTGGCGTCAATATGGCCCAGTTAATCATCATCTTGAAATAAGTATTACTGTTTGATATTCTGAAACATATCAGGGCTGCCTGAAAAGCAAATTCAGGCAGCCCTTTGATTTAATAGCGCTCCACTACGATTAATTGCGCATCAACTGTCACCGAATTGCTCTCGCCCAACCCGATAACTTCTATTTATAGATAATAAAATCGTTGCTAATCGCTTTTCTGATATTCGACATGTATAATTATTGGTTGAATGGTTCTGCTTTTTCCTCAATTTATCCACCGCCTGACTATTGGAGATTTATTTTTATTTCTATATGGAGGGCTCCCAGAGGACTTTTTAACCTGGATGATAGCATTCTCCATGCAGATGGTAATCAAATTAGTCACAGAAGCTAACCTGGAGTAAGCCATGAAAAACGCAAAAATACGCTGTCGATACGGTTATTTCGATGAAGTCACGGGTGAGTATGTCATCACCCGTCCAGATACACCCACCCCCTGGATGAATTATCTGGGCGAAGGAGGTTATGGTGGGATCATCTCAAACACAGCAGGCGGATATTCTTTTGATCGTGACCCGAAATACCGCCGTGTGACCCGTTATCGCTACAACGCCATCCCCACTGACCAGCCTGGACGCTATGTTTACTTGCGTGACCAGGAAAGCGGAGTGTACTGGAGCCCTACCTGGCAACCCACTCCCCTGCGGAAGCTTACCACTTATGGATGCCGTCACGGACCTGGCTATACCCGCATTACCAGCCGTTATGGGGGTATCTGGGCTGAGCTGCTTTATTTTGTGCCTCCTGCAAAGAATAATATTAAGGATGGAGACGCAGTATGTGAAATATGGGTGTTGCATCTGCGCAATGATTCCAGGCGACCGCGTCAACTACGCTGCTTCAGCTACGCTGAATTCAGCATGTGGAATGCCGAGATAGATCAGCACAATTTGGATTGGGGTCAGCATATTCTCCATAGTCGCTTTGAGGAAGGGATTATCTACATGGATACTCAATCTCGCTCCACAACGACTTTCTTTACCAGCAATCTATCACCACTTGGCTTCGACACAGACCGTGAAGTCTTCGTTGGCGCTTATCGCGACCTGTCGAACCCAGTAGTGGTTGAGCACGGTCAACCGAAAAACTCACTGGCGGCGCGGGGTAATAATATCGGTATGTTGTGCCACGAGTTCAGCTTGAATCCCGGAGAGCAGCAGGAAATCGTCTATATCCTGGGTGTGAGCGATGCTCCTGAGCAGATTGTCTCCCTCGTTGAGCGATATAAACCAGCACAAGAAGTGCGAACAGCCTTCGCCTCTCTTAAAGCAGACTGGGATGTTTACCTGAGTAATTTCCGGGTCGAAACCCCGGACGCTGAGATGAACGCCATGCTTAATGTCTTGAACCAGGTACAATGCCGGGCTACCTTATTTTGGTCGCGCTTTGCCTCCGCATATGAGACTGGTCTGGGTCGGGGAATGGGGACGCGTGATTCAGCCCAAGATACCCTGGCAACCGTACAGAATGCCCCGCAGAGGGTCAGGCAGACATTGTCCATGTTATGGAAATTACAGTTCAAAGATGGTCATACCTGGCACCAGGTTTACCCGTTAACTGGCGAAGGTGGGGTTGGTTTAGCCGCCGAACATCCCGATTGGCCGCAATGGTTTTGTGATGACCATCTTTGGTTACTGATGGCAGTATGTGCGTACTTACGTGAGACAGGAGATTTTTCATATCTGGAGGAACGCCTTCCTTACAGTGATCATGGTGATGATGTGGTATGGGTGCATATGCAGCGAGCTGTGGATTTCACCCTGACTCATCGAGGACCGCATGGTTTACCACGCCTGGGCTTCTCGGATTGGGACGACACGATGAACCTCGATCGCGGCTCAGGGAAAGCTGAAAGCGTGATGGCTGCCGAACAATTTTGCCGGGTAATGCTCGACCTGGCAGAGTTGTGCGATCATTTAGGTAAATTTGTTGACGCTGAACATTTCAGAGCGCTCAAAGGTGAGATGGCGGAAATTATCAATCAGATCGCTTGGGATGGTGAGTGGTACATTCGGGCTTTCGATGATGAAGGGAAACCAATTGGCACTTCAACAGAGACTTATCACAAAATCGGTTTAAACACACAGACCTGGGCGATCATAGGAGAATGCGCCCCGGTGGAACGCGCCAAGCAAGCCATGCACAGTGCACATTCATGGCTAAACTCACCCTTTGGTCTGGCAATATTGGCACCCGCCTATGCTCATTATGATCCCCGCATAGGGGGTACAACCACCTACCCTCCGGGTGCCAAGGAGAATGGAGGTATCTTCTGCCATGCGAACCCCTGGGCGATCATCGCTGCCGTCTGTCTGGGTTGGAACGACCTGGCTTACCAGTACTACCGGCAGATCATGCCTCTAGCGCGTAATGATAGTGAGGTATTCAAAGTTGAACCATATGTATATTGTGGCAATATTTGCGGTCCGGAACACCCCCAATTCGGTTATGGGCGCAACGCCTGGCTTTCCGGCACAGCCAGCTGGGCTTATGTGGCAGCCACCCAGTGGATCCTGGGCATCCGACCTACTTTCACCGGGTTGCAAATAAACCCAGCCATACCGGAATCGTGGCATGGGTTTAGTGCTTATCGAATTTTCCGTGGTGTGAGCTATCATATCAACGTTGAAAGGGCTGGCGATGGTAATGAAATCACCTTGAACATAGATGGCAAACCTATTGATGGAACCATTATTCCCTTCCCACTCGCAGATACACGACATATACATGTGCGTGGCATTTTGAGATAATTTGTAGGAAATAATCAAAGTAATAATAATGAGTTGAGGTAGATAAATTGCGGTATTATCAAATGTCATTCACAGAAGCTTTGTCATAAAATAATAATCACAAAAAAGATAGACAGATAAAATCCAGCTGATTATAATGATTTAGGATATCCAAAAACGATATTTTAGATGGTCGATGAGAACGATCGCGGATGAAAATTACCTAAAAGAAATCTATATACTGGGGCTGGATCCTGCACCCATCACGACCTCCACGCTTGCAGATCGTCTTAGTTACACGCCAGCCGCCGTCACCGGACAACTCCAGAAGCTGGCGAACCTGCATTGGGTGGTCTACAAACCTTATCAAGGAGTTACTCCATACTAAGAGTGCGTGTATTGTCGCTCGTGAAGTGATCCGCCATCACCATTATCGAAACCTATTTAGTCCGGGCATTAAAAGTACCTTGGGAGAGAGTTCATGAGGAAGCGGACATATTAGAGCACGCCCTCTATGAATATTTAGAAGTTTGCATCGATGAATATCTTGGACATCCCACGACCGATCCGCACGGGTCGCCAATCCCTTCGTTTGACGGGTACATCTTAAACCCGGTAAGACTTCACCTGGCTGATCTATATGTGGGAGACCGTGCTGAAATCATCGCAGTAAATGACCATTGTCCAAGACTGTTAACTTACTTGGACTAAATTCACCTATATCCATCAGTACGTATTATGATAGTAGCTATCGAACCTATTAATGGCCTGATTGAAATTCTGGCGAACGATCAGAGCCATATCTTGGGCAAGACAAGCACCCAGCAGATCATTGTAAAAAACTCGATGCTACTTAAATATATGACTCCTCGAAAATTAAGCTACAATCTCTTGGTTTTTACAGTTTGCTAAATAATAATGGTTGATATTACAATAATGAAGAAGCCTGATTAAGAGTGAGACCGTAGAAAATATCTACCAATTTCATCAATGAAGAACAGTGAGGTAGTCAACGCCATGAGAAATGAATCAGCCCATGATGATCACCCTCCCGTCGTACCGGAAACAGAATCAAACCAACATCATGGATACAGTCTCTCAGAAGTCCATCGCTCCATTAACATTCCGCAAGGTGGCTCGATTTTTCGCATGATTTTGGCCTTTACAGGACCAGGCCTCCTGGTGGCAGTGGGTTATATGGACCCCGGGAATTGGGCCACGGACCTGGCTGGTGGCGCACAGTTTGGATACATTCTGCTGGTCGTGATCATGATCTCGAACATCATGGCGATTATTCTACAGGCGCTCGCCCTAAAGCTTGGTGTGGTGACTGGTCGTGATCTGGCACAAGCCTGCCGGGATCAATTTAGTAAACCGGTAGGATTTGGGTTGTGGGTCCTGGCTGAAATTGCCATTAGCGCTACCGACCTGGCTGAAGTGGTTGGTTCAGCAGTCGCCATACAATTGCTGTTTGGGTTGCCTCTTATGGTAGGCGTCTTGATCACAGCATTGGATGTGTTCCTAGTCTTGTTTCTGAACACAAAGGGGTTCCGTTATATCGAAGCTGTAGTTGGTGCTCTCATTGTAGTCATCACACTGTGTTTTATTGTTGAGCTAATCTATGCCAAACCGGAATGGGGCGGAGTTCTACTTGGATTTATCCCGCGAGCTGAGATTGTTACCAATCCAAGCATGCTATATATTGCAATTGGCATTCTGGGAGCTACGGTGATGCCTCACAACTTGTACCTGCACTCGTCTATTATCCAGACGCGCAAGTTTGACCTGACCCCCAAAGGCAAGCGTCAGGCCATCCGATATGGCACGATAGACTCAACCATGGCATTGATGGGCGCCTTATTTATCAATGCAGCAATCCTGATCCTTTCCAGTGCTACCTTTCACACGACTGGTCATCAAGATGTGGCTGAGATCCAGGATGCATACAAATTGTTGGCTCCCCTGCTTGGTACAGGTTTGGCGAGTATCTTGTTTGCTATTGCGTTGTTAGCCTCCGGCCAGAATTCTACATTAACAGGTACTTTGGCCGGACAAATCGTGATGGAAGGGTTTTTAAATATTCACATCAAGCCCTGGTTAAGGCGGTTGATCACGCGAGCATTGGCAATCGTGCCAGCTATTATCGTCATCTGGTATTACGGTGAAGGTAGTGCTACCTCATTGCTAGTCTTGTCGCAGGTGATTCTGTCAGTACAGCTCTCATTTGCGGTCATACCATTGGTACTGTTCACCAGTAATAAGCATATGATGGGTGAATTTGTTAACTCCAAATGGTTGAAGGTATTGGCCTGGGTGATTGCAATAATTATCGCGGTTCTCAATGTCTACCTGCTAATTACAACAATTTTCCACGCGTAGTTGAAAAACGAGGTTATCCTTGGTTAAGAAGTGTGTTATAAAAAAGCGGCTGATAAAATAGGAGACTAATTATGTTCAAACGGATATTGGTCCCCCTGGATGGGTCAAATCTAGCAGAGAAAGTATTACCATTAGCGTGTTACCTGGCAAAAATGCTTCAGGCCACGCTCATCTTATTCCACGTGGTTGAAAAAGATGCTCCCAACGAGATCCATGGCCAACACCATTTACAAGGAGTAGAGGAAGCTCAAGCTTATCTAGATCAACTGGCTATAAAATTATCCTCTGCAGATCTATCTATACTGCAAGATATCCACAACGTGCAAGACGATGGTGTAGCTCAAACGATCCATGACCATGCCAGGGAATTAAATGCGGATATGATCATTTTATGCGCACATGGGAAAAGTGGGTTACGGGGTATGCTTTTTGGAAGCATTGCGGAACAGGTGATCCGACAAGGCACGATCCCAGTTCTCTTTATTCGTCCTGATTCGATGTCGGATATAGAAGTAAGACCCATTCGGCAGATTCTACTGCCATTGGACGGAGTAAAATCACATGAGGCAGCTATACCCATTGCGGTTTTTCTGGCTGCGAAAAGTAAGGCGAAACTTCGTTTATTAACCGTGGTCCCCACCCCACAGACACTCCCATTTAAAGAGGCAATTACAGGTCGATACATCCCTAACGCGACCTCATTATCTCTGGATATCTCAGCCCAACAAGCTGATAATTATTTGCACATGATTTCGCGGGACCTTGTGGCCAAGGAAATATCAGTTTCGGGCATGGTTTTAAGGGGCGATGTCACATCCAGACTGGTTGAGATGATTACAACAGAGAATATTGACCTGATTGTCATGGCAACCCATAGCCACGTTGGTTTGAACGCTCGTTGGGTAAGTAGCTTAACCCCCAATCTTTTATCAAAGACACCCATACCTGTGATGCTGGTGCATGTATCTGAAGAAAGTGCAGTATAGTTCGGATTCCACCAAAGGAGATTGCAAATGGAACCTCGACTATCGATCATAACGCTTGGTGTCAACGATATCCAGAAATCCTATGATTTTTACTCAAAAATTGTTGGGTTCTCATCTAAAAAAGGTATTGAGGGGAAGATTGCATTTTTCAATCTAAATCATGTTGTGCTAGCTCTTTATCCGAAGGATAAATTAGCGCTAGATGCATGCGTACCTGAGGATGGGAGTGGTTTCTCAGGGGTGACCTTGGCCCATAATGTGAAATCGAAGCGCGAAGTTGATGAGATCATTGAAAAATTAAGTAAGGTCGGGGTAAAGATCACCAAAGAGCCGCAGGATACTTTTAGGGGTGGATACGATGCTTATTTTCAAGATCCAGATGGATATATGTGGGAAATAACCTGGATTCCGTTTCCCAGGATTGAGTCGCATATCAAAGGTGAGTTTGAGTTCTGAAAGGATGATTTATGAACGTATTATTTATTGGCGGAACTGGAATCATCAGCTCGGCTTGTTCGGAATTGGCACTCCAACGCGGCATTGAGCTATATTTACTGAACCGTGGGACGAGTTTCCGTCCTGCTGCCAAAAGAGCAGTGCAACTGCATGGGGATATCCGACAGCCGGCCACAATACAGGCAATATTAGGCGAGTTGACCTTCGATGCAGTCGTAGAGTGGATGGCATTTACTCCTGAGCACATACACACAGACATCGAGCTGTTTCGTAACCGCACCAGGCAATATATCTTTATCAGCTCTGCTTCAGCTTATCAGAAACCTCCCAGTTTTTTACCTATCACAGAAAGTACACCCTTACACAACCCTTACTGGCAATATTCGCGCAATAAGGCAGCCTGTGAAGCGCTCCTGGAACAAGTGGGGCGTGAACAGAGTTTCCCTTATACCATCGTACGCCCCTCCCACACTTACGACCGCACTTTGCTCCCTTTTCATGGAGGCTATACATCGGTAGCCAGGATGCGCTCCGGTAAAGCGGTGGTTGTTCATGGCGATGGGACATCATTATGGACAATGACCCATAACCGGGATTTTGCCGTTGGTTTTGTAGGTTTACTCGGAAACCCCCATGCGATTAGTCAAAGTTTCCACATCACTTCAGACGAATCCCTGACCTGGAATCAAATCTATACTATCGTAGCCCAGGCTGCCGGGGTTGTGCCTAAATTAGTGCACGTACCGTCGGAATTGATCGCTAGGTATGACCCTGATTGGGGTGACTCAATGCTGGGCGATAAGGCACACAGCGTGATATTTGATAATCATAAAATACGCCAACTTGTTCCCGAGTTCCAACCATCCATACCCTTCTGGCAGGGCGCTCGCGAAATCATCGCCTGGTATGATGAGGACCCTTCACGCCAGAGGGTGGATCCTCACAATAATGCGGTGCAAGATAAGTTAATAGCCGCAATGCAGAGAGCTATGCCTGAATAAATGTCGAGATTCAATCAGGTTGGGTGAAGCGGGTATTTAAGATCCTGGCAATCTATCCAAGACCAAAAATACCAAACTGGGACAGGTTAACGTTAGACCTGGAGACTCCCTTTATCCGCTCTGTAAAGTCATATGGAATTTTGACCACTTTCAGACCCTTGCTATAACAGGCATAGATGAATTCAATAAAATAAGCAGCTAATCGGCGGGGGTTAAGGAGACTGAATCAAGCACGATACGGCGCATGAGGATAAAGCCGGGATCATCATCCAGGATACCCAAAGATATAAACAGCCATCGTGGCTCGCGTTCGTGAGGTGATCTTCTCTGCCACTTGGATGACATCCATGCATCAGATACGAGGCTTACTATTCATCATGACCGGGATATCTCCATTACATGTAATTGTATGAGCTCAAGAGATGATGGAGAATGTTGGCAATATAAACTCTGTACCAGGTTGCGAGTTTAAACAAGCAACTACTACCTGGAGAGCAGTAGTAACAGTACCGACTGCGATGCCACACCGCATTCTACAATAGCTTGGCCAGGCTATTCAAAAATCCTCCAGATATTTACCAGTGGTGGAATCAAACCTGTGCGCAGGCAGTCTATTACCAATCCGACTTATTTCTCGCCGAGTAGAGTTTCATTTACTGGAATTATCAAAACGAAATCATCGGTCTCGAGCATATGTGTAGCTGCCAGGTTTTTAACATGTTCGTAGATATTAATTTCCAATTTACCCTATCGAATGACAGTGCTTAATACCTGATGATATTCTGCTGGTCGAAAATTTTTTGGAAATGACGCTTGATAACCCCAACAACCGGTTACACAACAAAGCCAACTTGTGGGGCAATTCGGGGCTGGTCATAAATGTCGTTTCAGTGGTCTAGAAGTGTCGTTGAATCATAAGCAGGTTTAGATATCGTCTTTTGTCTTAATGAATTCGATGCTCATAACTGCTCATTCTGTTGCCCGAAGTAAGGTTACCAGAGACTTGCGATTTTAGCTGAATCACAAGATTCATACCAGACGCCATCAATCTTCGTGCTTGCTTATGGATGGCATCCAGCCACACGATATAAGTTACGGAACTGATTCCCGGTAAAATTATATTGGGCGATTAATTCAACACACGGTGCTTTAAAGGCTGCCTGTGTTTGTGGAGATAATCCTTGCCACCATTTTTCATCCATATAGATATAAGTATAGCCTTCCGCTGCTACTGTAATTGGGTCAGGGTTAGCTATCAATTTTTCCCAATCAGGGGAACGTTTATAAACATCCGTTGCAGCAAAAGAAGCCCGACCAAAAAGAAGCACCGCCCGTTCAGGAGTGGAATCCAGGATTTGAGCGGAGGGTTCGAGACGATTCCAATAGGTTCGAGAGATATCGCTTTCAAAATATTTTAGATAATAAGTCGTTTGTGGGAGCTTAATAGCGATAAGTTCGACTGATAGCATCACTAATCCCGCATAGACAGCCACGCCGTACACGGCACCTGCCAGTGGAAGAAAGCCGTCGCGGGCATTTTTGAGCCAAAGCCAGATAATCGGGAATGCCAGGGTATAGCTCAACCATAGAGCTGCCCCAATCATGCGGGTGATATCAAAATCTTTACCAGAGCCAAAGAATATCGGGAAAGCCAAGCTTACCACTGCTCCAGCAGCCAATGCCTGTGGGAGTCGCGGGATTTTGTGCAGATTTCTCAACCAATAGATGACAACCAAAGGTAACAATATGAGAGCAGGGCCAGCTTCAGCCAGCATGATCACTATCTGCCCTGGATCAAACAAGGAAAGGAGTCCAAAATGACCGGAAGGAACTGCAGGAGGCCAGCGCAAACCGAAACTGAGGAAGTCAGTTGTCAACATGGGGTAATTATGTCCGGTTAATTTTGCGAGCAGGCTCATGAACGTGCCAGTGATGTACCCACCTTGGAAGATAGCAATGACTGCGCTAAAAATGAGTGGATACCCCCAAACAGCGTATGAGTCCAGTTTAAGGCGACGATGTCGTAATGCAGCATGAATGGCAGTTCCAATGAATACGATCACCAGACCAGCGAAAAGAGCCGCGTAGACATGCTCTGCGCTTAGTGCCAGGCTAGCTAGGAGCAAGCCAATGGTCAAGGTGGATATGAGGGTAACTTTACTCGGCTTCCATAGTAACAATAGGAGCAGTATGGTCATCTCCCACATGGCTCCGGTAGCTCCTAATTGCATGTTTAGAGGCTCAAATATGCCACTGGCAAATGCATAGGGGAATGGAAATGGCCCACCACCATCCATTGGCCAACGATTGATCAAATCTGCCACCAGGTTTCCCCCCGCAGTTATTCCTGAAATTTCCATGTGGAGATTGGCACCTATCCGTGTGAGTATAGATTGGGGAAGAATCAAGAGCAACCAACGTGAACCCCCTCCAAAGATAAGTAAGCCAGCACCCAGATAAGCCGCTATTCTAGTTTTTGTAACTCTCCAGACCCATAGCCAGGCTAATAATGCCGTGAAGCCTAATACGATTGCCCTGCTGATATCCCAGGCGCTCCAGGGGAAAAAACTGCCTAACCTGACCATCCCAGCAGCAAAAACCTGCAGTCCATAGTGATACGGCATGTGCAGGGTTGGGTCAATATAAAAATGAGGAGGGATATCGCCTGTGGCCATCACGGAGATCATTGGCAGGTGGTAGTAATCATCGAAAATTGCCAGCCCGCGTAAGATCATGGTAAAACCAAGAACAATAATAAAAAAGACTACTACCTGGGGCCATGCTCTTAGGAAATCTAACGTGAATGAACGATGTTTTATCATTGGTAGTGATAAAACCAATCCACTTAAAAACAATATGACAGAACTTGACCAGTATGCTACCGGCAGGGGAAGGATTTGAGCCAGCAAATTACTCAATACGATAAATAAAAGAAAACCAGCCGCTCCACCCGCGATCAGTTTCTCACGTGATTTGAGGTGGAAGCCTCTGTTAATGATCAGCACACCACCAAGTGCCCAGAGGGCACATAGCAGAACAAAACTGGCGATATCGGCCCAACTACCTGTGCGAGTCCAATAATACATAATCTCACATTCTATCAAACGAATCGTAATTTGTGTGTCTTACCCCTAACTGTGGTTATTGAGTTTAACACGCAATCCAGGTCTTTACTATCTATGTACCAAGATTCTTACACATTAATATCTAAACCTATATAAACCTGTATACGCATCATATCCCACGCACTCGACCCAATAGGACGTGAATACATCATTCTATATCATCCTTTAAGCAATAACACGACAATAGAGACTATAATTGCCTATAATAATATAGTAACTATGGTTTTTGGGGATTTTTATGGGAGGGAAGATGGCTACTATTCATTCACTCGTTTTACAATTGAAATTCACCCGAAGTGAATTTAAACGAGCATTGAGAGGTTTATCTGAGGAGGAAGCAGGGAAGCGCTTTCTACCCATGAACTGCATTAGCTGGAATATCGGACACCTAGCCTGGCAAAAGCAACGATATTTCCTGTTTTATGCGCAGGGATTAATGCCATACCCTGGAGTACAGAAGACCTTTGCCTATGGCGCACCTGCCAGCACACCCTCGTTAGGCGAGGTATTGGCATATTGGCAAAAGATAACGAAATTAGCTGATCCCTGGTTGGAAAGCCTGACCAGTGACAGGCTGCAGGAGCATTTCTTGAGGAAAGATGGTCATCCAACGAATAGGATTTTTGGCTCGCTGTTGCTCCGCATAATCTATCATTACTGGTATCACACAGGTGAAAACCTAGCTATCAGGCGAATGCTAGGCCATACGAAATTACCGGTATTTGTTGGGAATATTGATGATCAAGCTCCTTACCTACCCGAATAAATATCATTAAAAAAGGATATCTTATGACTGATCTAGTGCAAATGCATTGCAGTGTGGTTTCAGCAACCGCATCAAGAATGAATGACCGTGAATTAGGTCAATACCTGGCATTACTGCCTGATTGGGAAATTTATAAAAAAGAAGGTGAACTACGGTTGGAAAAAGTGTTTCAATTTAAGGATTTCTTACAGGCAATAAATTTCACCAACCGTGTAGCGTTAATCGCCAATGAAGAAGATCACCACCCTGCCATCCTGACCGAATGGGGAAGGGTGACTGTTACCTGGTGGACACATAAAATTGGAGGCTTGCACCTGAATGACTTCATCATGGCTGCTAAGACCGATCAATTATATGGAAAACCCGCATAGGTTTAAATAATTTAAAGGGTAAATACTATTAATCTGATCCACACGCCTGCCTAACCT
>JBAQFX010000304.1:0-2535 GCA_049287485.1 Anaerolineales bacterium | reverse complement strand
GGTATAGCCTGAACGACCACCGCTATCGCTTCGGAGGATCCCTCTATAATCCTGATTATCCGGAATATGGGGAATTTATCACCCTTGTAGGAGAGAATTTCATTACCTACCAAGCTGAGCATCTGGTGCAGCCTGACCTCTACCCGCTGAGCCTATCGATTTCACCAAAATCGTATAACGCGGACCGGACGCTGGTGAATTACCGGCTGGATATCTCGATTGGTAATAACCTGTTCGAGGATGCAACGTGCGCACAGGTGTGGGTGTACGATGGTGACCCGAATGATGGGGGGATTCTGATTACCGGGCCACTACCCGCAAGTATGGTAGAAGCTGATTATGGTAACGGAAGACTAACTGCCTACTGGGTGGGGGTACAACCACTGACTGAGCATACCCTGTATGTTCAGGTTGAGCCAATTGGGGTTTCAGACACAAACCCGGGTAATAACCAGGCAAATTTCAGCGTGTATCTGGAGCTGCCGAATCTGACATTTTTATCTACTATCCGTCGATAAATGGCATTAAACTTGTAAGGGGAGTCGACCAGCCACTTGATGAGAGGGATGAGATTGAGTTGATGTTAGCATGGCAAATAGCATGACCACTTGTGAAGTTAGCCGACTTGCCTGGCTGAGGGTCTCCAGGGTGATGGCACAAGCCAGGATCAATAAGCTATTGGCAACAAGGGAACTTGATTTTAGGACATCTTTAAGTGGTATAATAGTGTAAATTGGCATATATATAAAAAGTGACATATTATGGAAATGAAGATACATATAGGAAAGAGTGGCAGATTAGTGGTTCCGGCCAAATTACGCAAGGCTTTGAATATCAAAGCTGGAGATGAAATCGTCATGCGACTTGAAGATGATTCGATCCGTCTAATCCCCTTGCAGCAAGCTGTTAATTTTGCTCAAAAAGTTGTCAGATGCTATGTACCTAAGGATGTCTCCCTGGTGGATGATTTGATTTTTGCACGACGCCAGGAGGCGAGCAGTGAATGATTATGTTCTGGATGCTTCTGCACTCCTGACGCTTCTCAATGCTGAAAAAGGTGCTGATGTGGTCCAAAACCTTTTACCTCGCACGGTCATTTCAAGTGTAAATCTGGCAGAGGTGGTCACCCGGTTGTCATTGCTGGATATGCCGGAAAACGAAATACATGAGATCCTGGACATTCTAGGACTGGAGATCATCACTTTTAACGAAGAACAAGCCTTTCAGGCAGGGATTATATCCAAACTTACCCAACCACTGGGACTCTCACTTGGAGATCGAGCCTGCTTATCTCTGGCTCTCACCACACACAAGACTGCTTTAACTGCAGACCAGATTTGGAAAGAATTGAAACTTGGGGTTGAAATTCAACTGGTCCGCTGAATATACCAATATTTCTGCCCTCTTCATCAGAATAGATTGGAATGATTTTTATTTCAGAGGATATTGATCGCCAGAAAATCTCCCGGACCGTTCTTCAAGTCCAGTTCAGTACCAAGATAGACCTGAGTAGTAGCTATGTAAAATGAATGCAAGAGGTGTCGCTCGCGGAAAGGCTAACCATGATCATCCAGCCTCAGCGACACATATTCCAAAACGGTTCGGCGGCAGGGGAGGGGAAGATTAGATTCATCCCTGAAAGGTTTTCTGGTGATAATTGTCCCTTAACGGGGGGGAATCAGATAACTACAGTAAAACTGGCGTTATGTGTAATACAATAATGTAATATAATGGTGTATTATTATTGTGTAACCGATGCATAAATATATGGAGTAGTGGATATGGACCGCACCCAGATCATGCTGGACCCTGAACTGCATGAAAAGCTCAAACGAATGGCACAACAGGAAAAGCGCAGCCTTTCCGATCTCATTCGTGAAATGCTAAGCAGACAAATCGCTGAACGCCAGCGCATGACGCTTGTTGCTGCTGCCCGGGAGCTCCTGGAAGACTACCAGACAGATCCTGAACTGACAGCCTTTGCAACATTGGATGGAGAGGAATTCAATGCATAAAGGGGAAATCTGGTTGATCAACCTCGATCCCACCATCGGTGCAGAAATCCGGAAATCGCGCCCCGCTGTAATTGTTAGTGTCGATGAGATCGGGATCCTGCCACTGCGAGTCATTGTTCCGATCACTGACTGGAAAGATCAATATTCACAAGCGGCCTGGATGGTTCCTATTCTTCCAGACACAAAAAATGGGCTGGATAAAAAATCTGCTGCAGATGCTTTTCAGATCCGCTCCGTATCAAAGGAACGATTCATCCACAAAACCGGAGTCCTGAAAACTGATAGGCTCAATATGATCCTGTCCGCTATTCAGATAGTGATTGGTGTCGGATAGAGTGTTTTACCTGACCTAGGTTAAAAAGAAGAACGATGAATAAGTCCCTACATGTCTTTGGGATGCGTAGAGCCTCAATTCTAGCCAGAACTTGTGTTAACAGTGGTTAACATTAGTTAACATTTTATCTGTTATACAGCTTATAACAGCAGAATTAATATCGTGAAAATATTCACAATACAAATT
>JBAQFX010000303.1:0-2599 GCA_049287485.1 Anaerolineales bacterium | reverse complement strand
CCTGTTAGCTGGACGAAAATAAGCAAGCTGGGTCAGGTTGTGTGATAATCCATGGGTAGAGCCCTTCATTTTTCGCAGGTAAATCTGTAAACCACTATCTTTTTCCTGATCATTCCTCACCAAATCCACCAATATTTGCTCTTCTGGTGCCAAAATGGCGGGAGGTTCTTTTCGGTAACATCCATCCAATAGGATTTGTTGATGTTGAAGAAAGAGCTTCTTTTCTACTGGCGAGCCAGAACCGCAATCTAATTGGTCGTCAACCCAACGGAAGTATGCATATGCCCGATAGGCATCTTTAACTCGCTCTCGATCCACCAGGAAGCGGATGGTGTAATAGGTCTGCTTGCTGGCTGCCTTGGTGATCGCTGCAGCAAACTCGGCTGTCTCCCCTCGTTTCGATAGGTCGTTTGGCAACAATGTAATGAACATGTTTTGACTTACTTTCTTGATATTAAAATATAAGTGTACAAAGGGAATTATCCCAGCAATTCAATCTGCTGAACTTAGAAAATCTTAGGATGATGTGGTAGTAATCAGGAAGCTAAAAGTAGTGAATGATAGAGCCTCAACAAACGTTGCTCTGCCACCTGCCAGTTATACGATTGGTGAGCCGCTCTGCGTCCTGCTTCGCCCAGCTTGTTTCTTAATGTGGGATCACTTAATTCTACGATGGCTTTGCCAATGGATTCAGGTGTGACCTCATCAAGCAGGATGCCACAGCTATTTTCTCGAACAATTCGACCTAAATCTCCGAGGTTATTGGCAATCACCGGTCTCCCAGCCGCAATGGCATTGGAGAGGGTATTGGGTGCATTGTATTTCGCACCCGGATAATCAGGTTTTAAGCAGTAATACACAACATCACTCATGCATGTATACAGGGGTACTTGATCGGCCGACAGCCAACCAAGGTAACGTACATTTGCCAATCCAGATATAGCCTGCTCTACTGCTTGGCGCTGGTGACCATCGCCCCATAAAAGCAAGGTGGTACTGGGTAGACTGCGCATGGCTTCTATGAGAGGTAGGAGCACTCGGTTACGGCTAAAACCACCAATATAACCAACAACATAATCCTCTGGTTGTAAACCGAGCTCCTGGCGAGCATGTGCCACTTGCTCCCCGGTAACGCGCTCAAAAAGCACCAATTCCTGTACATTCGGGAGATAAATAATTGGCGAAAAACCAATCCTAGTCAATTTATCCGCAAAGAGCGAGCTGGCTGCAATAGTTGCATCAACCTGACGCAACAACCAGCGCTCCAATTGGTTTAGCAGCGGTACAAAAAAAACTGGCAGATAGAGTGACATTTGGGTAGGATAATCTTCGTGAGCATCAAAAATTAATTTGCATCCCACCTGTTTTTTGATCTGCACGCCTGCGTATAATGTATCCAGATCATGGCAATGTACTAAATCGGGTGTAAGGGGTATTGCCTTTCGCATAGCGGCTTTCCAAAAACGTGGGGTATACAAAATTTGTTTTACACCTGCACCGTACACGGTGTGTATGTTTTGAATGCGTAAAACTCGCACTCCATTGGGCAAGGTTTCTTCAGCAGGAAATTCACCCTTGCGATCCCAACAGATGATACTTAAATCATATCCAGCCTCCGCAAGGCTATTGGCTTCCTTGACGACGCGTGGATCGGGTCGGAAAGCATTGGAGAGCAACATAACGATGTTTTGCATGATTCTTACCTTCGATGTTCTGCGGCCAACTGATAGTATATGGTTTCCATCCGTTTCATTTCTACTTCAAAATCTGCCTTTTCTGCAACCAATTGATGGGCTTTCCGACTAAATTCCTTGGCCTGATCAGGTTGTGATATTAGCTGGATAATTGCTTCAGCCAGCGGAGAAACTTGCCGTACTGGTACAAGATATCCATTTTCACCGCTCGTGATGAACTCTCGCAATGATGGTAGGTCAGTGCAAATCACTGGTTTTCCACAAGCCATAGCTTCCAACACCGTGACAGGGGTACCATCTGAACTAGGGACAGAAACTACTACATCACTATGGTGATACCAATTTGATAGTTCATTCCGATTACGGGTAGCTGGAAGCCAACGAACATGATTAACCACTCCGAGCTGCTTAATCCTTCTATCTAATGCCATTTTATAATCAGGATCGCTGTTATAGTCGATAAAGATAAAATAAGCATCTTGAATACGCTCTCTTACAAGAGAAATAGCTTGTATGATGATATCCAGGTTGTAGATGGGGTGAACTGCCCTGGGGCTCAGGACAATGCGTGCCTTTTCAGGCAATAACAGCTGTTTCCTTAAGTCCATCTCTTCCTGGTTGATTGTTTCATTCATATTAAAAACATCCAGGTTAACCCCAAATTGGACGGCACGGAGTGTCTCAGCTCGTGCCCCGAGCCGGATTACTTGTTCGCCCATCACTCGAGAGTTGGTTGTGACCATATCTGCGTGTTGTAATGTATATCGGGCCAGGATTCGTGCTATCCAGGAACGCTGCGGTTGGATAAGGACATCACTACCCCATGGTGTGACCACATAGGGGTGGAAGCCACTGGCGGCTGCCAGCCAACCAGCTGAATTAACCCGATGGGCATGCAAGATATC
>JBAQFX010000302.1:0-3051 GCA_049287485.1 Anaerolineales bacterium | reverse complement strand
GGGACAAGACCACCCGAAAATATTAATGGCAGTACTACGAATGTGATTAATAATTTTCGACCTGGTAAATCTTTACGAGCAAGTGGATATGCTCCTAATATAGTTAAACCCATGTTAATAATTGTTCCAAGAATCGTAATGATGACTGAATTTATAAAAGCACGAGGAATTAAATCGTTTGAAAGGATCCACTTATAGGCATTAATTGATATTTCCATCGGGATTAGATGGAATTTCCCCCATTTATGAAGAGCTGCAGTAGAAGTAAGAGAAATAGAAATCACATTGATTAATGGAAGAACAAAAATTAAAGTTATTAGGATCAACAAGGTAATATTGATGACATCGAATAATAGGTCACCTTTTGATTGCCTAATTCTTAATAGTTTCCTGGGGATTGTACGGTCAGTAAATATATGTCTTATATTCAATTCTAACTCACCATAAACCTTGATCGGTCCATTTTTTTGCTAATGTATTGCTTATGAGGATAACAATCAAGCTGATGACTGATTTAAACAGCCCTGCAGCAGTCGCCAAGGAGAATTGAAATCTTTCGATCCCATTTCGATAAACCCATGTATCAATTATGTCGGCATATTCCATTACTAGCGGATTATAAAAAATATATATTTGTTCGAAGCCCGCGCTCATAATACTAGCAATCCAAAGTATGAACACTAGTACTAAAGTGGTGGATATCCCCGGAAGAGCTATATACCTAATTAATTGCACTTTATTCGCACCATCCACAACCGCTGCTTCAAATAGTAAAGGATCGAGGGATAATAAAGCAGTAATAAATATGATAGCCATGAACCCAGATTCTTTCCAGGTTTCTGTGAATATAAGCGTTAATATAAACCAAAAATTACTGCCAAAGAATTGAATGGATTGTAAACCGATTGATTTGAGTTGTTCGTTTATTAACCCTCGTCCAGGAGAGAGCAGAGAAAGAGCTATTGCATATATAACCACCCAAGAAAAAAAGTGGGGTAAGTAGGAAAAGGTCTGTACAGTTTTCTTTAGCAAAGTTATTCGTAATTCAAAGATCATCAAAGCTAGGATGACTGCCGATGGATATCCGATTAATAGTTTTAAGCTGCTAATCATTAGCGTGTTTCGGAAAATCCTAAAAAAATAAGGTCCTGTGAATAAAGCCTCGTAGTGTTTAAAGCCTGCCCATGGACTACCCATGATTCCTTTAAGTAGGTTAAAGTCCTTAAATGAGAGAACTAGTCCATACATTGGGTAATAATGAAATACTAAAAAATAGATAAGGGGAGGTAAAAACAATAAATACAATAGCCAATATTTTTTAAGTATTATTGGCAATCTGCGCAAGCATAATGAGTTTGTTCGAGTCCGTTGAAATACTGAATCCACACTTTTAAGATTGTTTATTGCCCTGTTATTAGCGGACATCCTCAAATTATTCTTCTTCTATGATAATTCTCGTTTTAATAGTTACCGGATCATTTGATAGACCGATTGCGCTCAAAGTTATTGTAAAAAATCCGGGTCTGGTATATATATGAGTGCATTCAGTTTCAACAATTTCATATGAAGACCCATCTCCAAAATCAATAGTGGGATGACCTTGGATATTTACCAATCGAATCCAGAATAATACAGGTTGATTCACAACAATCTCTCGATTAGGGAAATAATATAAATCACCATAACCGATATTTCGTCCTTGGGCAGGATCATATACTCTCACCTGAACGAAATCGCGATCCTGTGAGCCATCATCTGCTGTAATGACTAATTCTTCAGAATATAACCCTGGTTGATCATAAATTATCCTTGTTGAACTGTTATTGATTGTAGATTGATCATGTAATTTCCAAGAATATGAGATTATTTTTCGCCCAGGTCGAGCTAACGAGAGTAACCCATCAAGAACAATTTCCTTTCCAGGTGTAGTGAAACGATAACCTCCTGCGATAGGCAAGATGGAATCGGGATAAGATCTAAAATATGAAGAAATTAACATGGGAAAAACACTAAATGTATCTAGATCATCGATATTAAATTTCTCCAAATTCTCAGATCGATGTAGACTTATGTGTATGTGTGGGTGGCCAGTCTCTTCATTAAGCCAAGAGCAACCAACCTGGCCAATTTTTTCTCCTGCCTTAACATGATACCCTTTGATTAGATTAGTATTTATGGATCCAATATTCATATGTCCATAAATTATTATGTAATCATTTTGATGAAGGATAGCAATCGTATTAGATCCCCATCCATTGCTATCTTCAAATGGCGAAAAAATTACCTTGCCATCAAGAGCTGAGAGGACATCCAATTTATCAGGAATGGCTGCATAATCCTCTCCCCGATGATAGTACACTAAATCATAGGGAACGAGCGCTGACCACGTATTATTGAATGTCGACGCTCTCCATCGGTATCGCGCTATTGGGAAAATAAAATTTTCTGGTCCCCATTCTTTATCCGCGCGTAAAGCAGAAAAACGGACTGTTTTCTTCACTTTATTTAGTATATCTATTTCTGCATGCAGAGCCCAATCCTTGACTGTCTCGATATAAATTCTGACGCCATTTACAACAACCGGCATTTGAAATGGTTGATGTATGAGAGTTGCTTGGATGCCAGATATATCTATTCCTATATAAGCGCGGGTATAAACAGCTTTATTAGTTTTGTCTGGGTTCCAGTAGTCTGGTTCTTTTTCGACCCGGCAAGATAATAACTTGATGACCTTCACCCCGTCTGAAGACTCAATCGTAAATGTCTCATCGAGATCAAGCTCAAACACTATTGGCCATGTCATATTATCATTATAAGGAATTGGGATCCATAATCCATGCTTGTAGATAACTATGATATGTAATTTCATAAGGGATTATTTAATTAGAATTTTTCGTAATTACTCACCCACTCCTATTTCATGCGGTTGAATGATAGGAAGAGGTTGAAAGTTCTCCTCTCCTCGCATTCTCTAGGAACTGTGAACTCGGTAAATGGAAGAAACAGAATGGTAGTTTTTTTTCATTTGTGAATAGCTATTTTGTCATTGCG
>JBAQFX010000301.1:0-22383 GCA_049287485.1 Anaerolineales bacterium | reverse complement strand
TGAAATACCACTTATCCAACTCGGCTACTCCATCCCGAAAAGTAGGCGAATCCCCGTACAACTCATCCGCTGCCACCCATTGGAAGGGCAAAGTGCCGCGTTCATGCGCTTTTTGCAGCAATTTCAGGCCGATTTCTGGCTTGGTTTGATAAACCAGCTCTTCCGGTACACCACAGGCGCGACGCTTGTCAGCATGTGCTTCATCAAACCACTCGTTCGGCATGAACAACTGCCCATCCACCAAACTGTATCCCTTATGACTGGCATATCCCAGATATACCCCCACCTGACCATTCGCTGTCTTCCCGACCGATCCACAATACTGTGCCGCCACTCCAACCGAGCCGTCTCCTTGCTTGACCACACTCGACTCGTCGATCAGGGTTACCCCCTCCGCTTCTCCCAGGCTCTCGCCCACCATGCGTTGATGAATGGCGATCACTGGTTCTTTTTCCCATGGACTTTGTCCAATAAAGTGCTGCATGGTGCGGACCGTCTCATTCTGCTCAAGTGCCATCTGCTCAACGTTCTTTCGCACTGCTCCTCCCAACAGTCCTTTCACATAGTGCTTACTCCATTCCATTTGCTCCATCCGCTTAAACGCCGCCCTAAATTCTTCCATATAATCTGCCATTTCTTCTACAAAATTCTCAATATCTCGATCCGTCAAATTGCATCCTGGGGCAGGGCAAGTTTCAGTTACAATTGCACTTGGCATGGCATCTTCTCCTTCTCACTCGGTGGTGTCAGGAGTTAAGATGCACATGCCATTCCTTATTAATAAACTATTTCAACAATCTTCCTTCAACTTTGCGCTGTAATACTAATTACACATCATAATACAGACTCATCTCATAGGGATGCGGGCGGTTGCGTACCTGGTAATATTCCTCGTTGCGCTTGAAGTCTACCCATTGTTGGATCAATAACTCACTAAATACCTCCCCTGCCAGCAGGAAGTCATGATCTTGCTCAAGGGCAATCAGGGCAGCATTGAGTGATTCTGGCAGACTCTTGATCTGCTGGAGTTGTTCCTGGCTCCAGGCGAAGATATTGGCATCGATAGGGCCAAAACCAGCCTGGGTGGGGTCGATCTTGCGCTGGATACCATCCAGGCCTGCCAGCAGCTGGGCAGATAAGGCAAGGTAGATGTTGCAGGAAGCATCTGGCGGGCGAAACTCCATGCGAGCAGTTTCGGGTTGGGTGGCATACTTGGGAATGCGAACAGCAGCACTGCGGTTACCCACTGAGAAGAAGGTATTCACAGGGGCCTCGTAGCCGGGGACCAGTCGACTATACGAATTCGTGCTGGGGTTGGTCAGCGCCAGCAGAGCTGGGCCATGGGTCAATAACCCACCGATATAATACAAGGCAGTCTGGCTGAGGCAACCGTATCCCTGTGGGTCATAGAATACATTCACCCCATCCTTGAACAGGTGCTGGTGGAAATGCATACCTGAGCCGGCTTCGCCGTATAAGGGTTTGGGCATGAAGGTGACGGTCTTATTATGGATTTGGGCAGTCATCTTGGTGACATATTTGATGATCATGGTGGCATCACCCGCCTGAAGCAATCCCATCATGGGCGTCTCGATCTCCGATTGACCCGGACCACCCACTTCATGGTGATGATATTTGACCGGTACACCCATGGCCTGCAAGTGCAGGCTCATCTCAGTACGCAGGTTGAAGAACTGGTCTTTGGGAGGGATAGCATGGTAACCCCCATGAGCAGGGATGTAATGACCATGACCACTCTGTACACTGGTCCAATCAGCTTCCTGGCAATCCACGCGGTAACTGGCACGGTTAACCCCATATTCATAAGAGACACTATCAAAGATGTAAAACTCAAACTCAGGACCCCAGCGGCTTTGGTCAGCAATACCGGTGGACTGCAAGTGTTCTTCGGCACGGATGGCGATATTGCGAGGATCATTGGTAAAAACGGCGTGGGTATCAGCTTCCAGGGTGGTGCAGATGAAGCTGATGGTGGGAGCCTCCCAAAAAGGGTCCCGCATAGCAGTGGAAAGATCGGGTACCAATACCATATCACCGGCTTTGACACTTTTCAGGCCAACGGCCGAGCCATCGAAGCCGATCCCATTTTCGAGCAGCTGGGGTGAAAACTGGCTGGCAGGCACGGTCAGATGGTGCCAGCGCCCCCACAAGTCGGTGAATTTTAAGTCCACCATCTGGATGTTTTGTTCATCCAGGTAATGTCTGGACTGTTCAAAGGATTGAAACATTAATCATTCTCCTCATTAATGCACACCGAGGGATAAGAAATGCGGTGCTCAGGTCACCGTCTGCTCACCTGATACTATTATGCTTCAACTTTTTGGCCGCACTCGGGGCAGAATTTGGCGCCAGGAGCCAGCTTGGCATGGCAATTGGCACACTTCAACTCGCTCTCGATCTTTGCCCCGCACTCCGGGCAGAACTTCACCTTAGCAGCCAGTGGTTTCCCACAGCTTGGGCAAGTGGCACGCACCCCTTCACGCCATTCCTTTTCCTTGAGCATGGCCAGGTCCTCTTCAGCCACCTTGGAGTGAGCCCAGATTTCCTCGGTAGTGCGGCTGGCTTGAGCGGCAGCCATTTCCACTCCCAGGTCGGGGGCGCACTCCTTGCATAAGCCGCGTTTCTCATTCCAGCAAGTCTTGCGACAGACCCAGCTGGTACAGCGGGGACATTGGATAAAATCTGGCCTGATCTCCTCCACGGCTTTCAGGAAGGCATCATCATGAGCCTTTTCCCAGGCTGCAGAGCGGACGCTTTCACCGGCATTGGACAGGCTGTTGAACAAACCGCCAAAGATATTGCTAGCGGTGTTCAGGGCTGTGGCAGCGGTACCCAATGCCGAGCCTTGAAAGCGGGTACGATAACCCGTACCGCAACGATCACACTTGAACTCAAACTGAAAACCCTGATCAGTACTTAGATCTGAATAATTGCGGGTAAATTCGATTCTCTCACTCATTATGGTTTACTCCTGAAGTTAATATGACCAACTTTTTCGATTATAGCACTGGCTGATCAAACTATTTTCCAGCCATAAGTTAACACAATATCAGCTACCATAGAAATGAATTGATATACATTTATCACCATATATGCACGCATCTCCATCTATAAATATTAACATCTCTTGGTCTAAACCGGTAGAGTATATTCCGAAAGAGATTTCGACCTGGTTTGTACCACCGGACCAGCATTACGTAAGGGAGGCTCGTTGGAGCACTCAAGCCAACATTCCGGTGAAAGTGAAGTGCGGAAGCCAGCACATTTCTTATACAGGTCATGAGCTTTGCAAGTTATGAGCAAAATACGGCATAATCCCATAATATCTGGGTGCTCCATCATACATTCCACCAACCATCTTCCCAAACCGTTGCCCCGGTGGGAGGGAAGTCGGTCGACCCACAGCCCAATGCGCTGTAGTATACAGGAAATGATGGATCATGCTCAGCTCAAGTTTCGATTAATCGATATTAATGCTGTCTGGTCCTTTTTGCCACTCCATAAGTACCTCGTCGATGTGATTGCTCGATATTAAGCAGAATTGGCAATCAACGAACTAAAAACCTACTGCACCATGGTTCAATTCTAGAGAATATTCTTTAATTTCTATCAAATACAACCAGCCAATGGATATTTAGCTGGTAGCGGAAAAAATAATAGACCAATTTTTTATACTCCTCGATGACATACTTCTCGGATGAGGCGTCTGTCCACCATTGCTGTTTGAAGGGTGTCTGATCAAAAGGTACAGGAGCCATGAGTACTTTGTACCCATCCCCAAATATATGCTGATAAGTCCATTGTGAGCGACGCATATGAAAAGGGTCACTCACCACCATGACTGACTTATATGCCGGTTGGTACTGATCCAGGTATTCCTGCAGGAGCAATGCTTCATCATAAGTGCTTGAAACCGGCGAATCATCATATGCAATGGCTTCACGAGGGATACCCGCAGCCAACGCCAGTTCTAGCCCATGCTGCCCATGATAATAACCATGGTAGACGCACCAGCCACCAGTGAAGAAAAGCTGCCTGGCATAACCTTGCTTATATAATTGAATGGCATATTCCGTGCGGTAATCATCTCCAGCGATGACGTGGATCACATCCACTGGTGACAAATCGTCCTGGATCATCAAAAAATTACCGAATAATAATCGAATTGGTTGGCGAAAATCTAAAAGAGCAGACATTAATAACAGAATAATGAAAATTTCAATAGCAACAAGTGATTTTTTCGACACCGGTTTTCGATAACCCTGAGCTAATTTAATAATCTAACTGTAATTGAGAGATAGAAATTTACAAGTGGAGAAAGTATACTGTAAAAACCAGGTTAATAGAAGCTAGATCGTATATTCCTTGACGGTTTCATTATCCCCTTCCATTATAAATGTAACCTGGATCATTTGACGGGAGAGGATATACGGTAACCAGAGGTGCGTGTCATCCCACATTCGGTCCAGGGGAACCCGATTAAGTGGAAACCAGTGCGGACGCATCTCTTCGCTCTCAGCGGGAGTGCCAAGCCATTTCTCGGCTATAAAAACATGCACCGCCTGATCCCAGACATGCTTACACGGAAAAATGAAGGTGAGCACACCGAGAGAAGTCAGATCAGACAAATCCGCTGAAAGACCTGTTTCTTCATGGAGCTCGCGTAAGGCTGCCAAGGAAATATCCTCGCCCTCCTGAACCTTACCACCAAAGCCGTCATACTTACCCTGGCCAAAACCACGCTTCTTGTAACCCAGAAGAATCTGAGGATGAGGATTATCACGAAAGATAAAACACAAGGTTGCCTGGATCATCAATATTCCCTCGAAGGTGGAACTCATCTAATGTATGTTGCATTTTTTACATGCTCACTGCTGGTCATATCCCCTGAGGAGGTAACTCTGGTGTATAGGGCATGGCGAAGAAGCCGCGCACAAGGCGATAAGATGTGCCACCTAACCATTGGCTGCATGTCAGACCCTGAATCTCTGGAGAGCCTGAAGGCGTGTTCTCCTCACCCAGTACGACAGGTTCAGCGAGAATGGTCACATCATCGCGACGCGGCAGGTTGGGATCATAGACATTTATGGTATATCCACCTGCTGCACCTTGTTGGTATGCATAGGCAAGCACCTGGTGGTTGTTGAAAATCACCTTTGAGAGCTCTCCCAATGAAGTGGCATGCTCATAGATGAGTGCTAAGACCAGCGGATTTTTATTGTCTAATTTCCTACGTAATAGGCTGAATTCATCAGCGGTACGTCTCTGGGTTCCCATAGGCGTATCATCGGGTAAAGTGGTCCATTGAGCCACCTTAACCACCTGCTGTCCCAAACCACCCAGTGAATCCATCTGTCGACGGTAGAGATAGCGCTGCAGGCGGGTGCCCGCTCTAGGCACATCCAGGCTGGATGGGATGGGTCTGCCTGCCAGGGCAAAATCATATGCCGCAGCGCACATACCCCCGCACAGTCCATATTGAGAGCTTACCTTACGTGAACGCATGAAAGCAGGTGTACTGAAGGGTAAAAAATAACCCGAAAAGCTGTTCTGGAACTTAAAACCATGCGTAGAAGGCAAGAAATCCAGGGGAGGATTTTCTGGAAGATAGAATTTGGTCTGGAAAATACCGAGGGAGACGGTGTGCTCATCATTAAGACCATTCAAGGTATAGTGAAACCTAAGGTATGGGAGGTAGACATCCATCACGTCCGGCAGGCGCAGTCCAGAATGCCCATCCGGTGTATCGCTAGATGAACCAGAAGTGCCTGACAGGTGGAGTGTGTGATAATCCAAATAGCGTAATGGTTCATAAGTGAGGCTGAAATGGCCCTGTTCATCGGAAAGACCAGGGATGATGGTAAGATCATCATCCTGCAGAGCTGAGGCATCCTTATCAAAAATACGGACCACCACATTCGAGATGGGATCACCGTTAGCATAATGAACGCTGCCGCTAAAGTTGACCTTCATTTTTGCTCTCCATACCTGTAGATTATAGCAAAAAGTGCTATTTCATTCTTCAACCAGATTTCTATTTAGAGTAATCCATTCATTTCCAGATAATTCGCTGTGGGTACGCCATGGGGTAAAAAATTAACCGTGTGTCTTCTTAACTGATCTCATATCCTCAGTCCTTTAAGTATAATATTTCCAGGTCTCTCCAACGCCATGCAACAGGCGGATATGCTGGATGATTCCTCGACGGACTTCAAAATGGTCAAATGGACCGGCATTCGGGAAGTCCAGCCAGTATTGCCCCTTCACACCAATCAGTTTTCCGGCTTCATCCTGCTCCACCAGGGAGGTAATGCTGCCACCAGCGTTGATGTCATTATCATCGTAATGGAGTTGGATCGCCAGGACCACCCTGGCAGAGAATAAATCAGGTTTGGGGAGGATATGTTCCAGGTCCATAGGGGCATTCCTTATACGAGATGAAATGTGCTAAAATTTCGCGGAGTTAATCAGATTTCTTTCTGATGATTCATTATATCAATGGGGAATATAATCATATTAACCCAACATCAAGCACTTGATGACCTATCCATGGATGTTTGAAGATGAGAAGAGGGAGAAATATGAAGCAACAAAAGCAAACTGACGATGAAAACAGCCAACGAAAAATGATTGATACGCTATGCTGGCTGATCGAAGAAGCCTTCTCGAGTGATCCGGAACAATCGCTGATAAGCAACCTAGCTGACATACGGGAGCAAGATTGGATTGCACTGCCACCAGGTGGAGGACGATCGATTGCGGATATCCTCGAGCATGTCGGCTGGTGCAAATGGATGTATGAAGATTATGCCTTCGGCACCGCCAGCCTGCACGGTGACCAACCACCGCTCATCCCAACGGGGGGAGCCAGCTCGCGCCCACTTGATGAGCTGCTAGCCTGGCTCAAGGAAGGGCATAAGAAGTGGCTTGCTTCCGTGCGCGCCTTAGCGGATGACAACGAGCTCGAACGAGAGCGACTCACCAATTGGGGCGAATGGCTGAAGACACGCAATATCATCCGCATCATGATTGCACATGATTATTACCATGCGGGAGAGATCAACCACCTGCGTGCCCTATTACAGGGAAATGATCGCTGGCCTTATTAATCGACCATCCTATGGTTGAGAGGGAAAAATTCACCATAGATAATAGTAGAATTTACTAAAACAAAATCAGCGATTTTGCATAAGAAGAAGGAGAGCTGCTTATGAAGCGCATTTCATTCCTTGATTCGAGCATGGACGGAACAAATCATCAGGCAGAATTACCCGAACAGGTTAACTTTACCTGGGGAGAAAAAATCCCCATGCGGGATGGAGTGCAGCTCAACGCCACGCTTTATCGACCCAAAGACAGCCAGCCCACACCCGCCATCTTCACACTTACCCCGTATATCTCGGATGGAGCACACAACCGTGGGGTTTATTTTGCGACTCATGGATATGCCTTCGCGGCAGTGGATTCACGGGGACGTGGCAATTCGGAAGGTGTTTTTAAGCCCTTTGCCAATGAAGCGCGGGATGGGCACGATATTGTGGAGTGGCTGGCGAGCCAGCCATGGTGCGATGGTCAGGTGGCAATGTGGGGCGGTTCATATGGCGGTTATGGCCAGTGGCTGACGTTAAGGGAAGCACCACTCCACCTGAAAACGATCGTCCCAACCGCTTCCGCCCATGCAGGAGTGGATTTTCCATTCCTGAAGAATATCTTTACCCCATTTGAAATGCAGTGGCTGACTTATACCAGCGGGGCGACACGGAATCTGAACATCATGAACGACCCGCAGTTTTGGATGGCAAAATTCCAGGAAATGTACCAGGATCACATACCGTATAAAGACCTGGATAAGATTATTGGTAATAAATCTACCTTTTTCCAGACCTGGGTCAGCCATCCCTACCCCGATGAATATTGGGACCAGATGTCCTACCCGCAAGAGGGATACGACAAGATCAGCATACCCATCCTGACCATCACCGGGCATTACGATGACGACCAACCGGGGGCGATGGAGTATTACCGTCATCACATGGCCTCAAATTCGCCTGCTAAAGAGTCTCATTACATTATCATCGGTCCATGGGACCATGCCGGGACGCGTGACCCCAAGGTGAAATTTGGCGGTTTACAATTTGCGGAAGCAGCCGTCCTGGACATGAATAAAATCCACCAGGAATGGTATGACTGGACGATGAAGGCTGGGGAGAAGCCTGCATTCCTGGAGAAACGCGTTGCATATTACGTGATGGGGGAAGAACAGTGGAAATATGCCGACAGCATGGAGGCTATTGGAGCAAAGCTGAAAAAGATGTACCTGTGCTCTACAGATGGGGCTAAGGAGGTGTTCCATTCGGGTACGCTGGAGGATGAACCCACCCAAGGAACAGGCAGCGATATTTACATATATGATCCATTGGATAAACGCCCTGGCGAGCTGGAATGGAAGCAAGTAGAGGATTACCTCACCGACCAGACCTACGACCTGAACCTGTTCGGAAATGGGCTGGTGTACCATTCCGCTCCATTTGCCGAAGAGACAGAAATTACCGGTTGGGTCAAGTTCTACGCCTGGATAGCAATGGATGTGCCGGATACCGATTTCAGGGTGAGTCTGGCGGAGGTCTTAGCAGATGGCGAACTTATCAGGCTGACGCAAGACATGTTACGGGCACGTTACCGTGAATCGAAGCGGGAGGAGAAGCTGGTGGTGCCAGGTGAGATCAACCGGTACACATTTGACGGGTTCACCTTCTTCTCCCGGCGCATTTCCAAGGGCAGTCGCCTGCGCTTGATCCTCAGCTGCCCGAATACAATATATCTGGAGAAGAATTACAATGCAGGCGGGGTGGTGGCGGAAGAGTCGGGCAAGGAAGCGCGTACTGCGCATGTGACCCTTTATCATGATCGTGAGCACCCAAGCTACGTGGAATTACCGATGGTTGATTGAATCAAGATGCGTACTATCTAATTCCTTATTGGTATAGTAATATTGTTTCGCCATCCAATAATTATTAGCGATTAGCAATTATTAATTTTACATTATATTAACAATATGCTATAATTCGTTATGTATAAGATTTATTTTATTAAAGAAGTCCAAAAAACGTTACTTCGCCTACCAAAAAACACTTCCATATTAATTCGGTAAAAATTGGAAGAATTAGCTCGTGCACCCTTTGAAAATAATCTGGATATTAAAAAAATACAAAATCGTTTAGGTTATCGACTACGAATTGGAGATTGGCGAATCATATATGAGCTCAGCAAAGATGAAACTAAAATAGTGATTTTAAAAATAGCGACCCGCGGAGGAGTGAATCGATGAACACACAGGTACAAATAATAAAACGAGATGATAAACCTGAATGGGCAATTATTCCTTACGATCTATATCTTCAACTTTCTGAAGAAGCAGAGATGTTGCAAGATATTCGTGATTATGACGCAGTGAAAGATGCTATAGAGCATGGCGATGAAGAACTCATACCAAGCCAGGTCACTTTTGCAATTATGGAGGGTGAATCACCGGTTAAAGTATGGCGAAAGTATCGAGGGTTAACTCAAAAGCAATTGGCAGAAGATTGTAGCATTAGTGCAGCATATTTATCACAAATAGAAACCAAAAAACGGAATGGGACTATGGAAGTATTGATGGTGATTGCAAAGGTATTAAATGTTACATTGGATGATATCGTCATCAACATTAATGAATAAAAAACTTTTATCCAGGGAACATCAATCAATCTAGTTACTTTTCCGGTTAAAAACAAAGCGATACACATTCGTCTTCCGTTCCTCAAAACCCATACGCTGGTACAAGCGATTAGCTGCTATCCGCTTTGGGTTGGAAGTCAGCATCACCTGGGAGGCACCCGCCTGTTCGGCTCGCTCCAGGCAAGTGCGGGTGAGAGCTTCGCCAATGTGTTTGCCACGCGCCCGCTCATCCACCACCACGTCCTCGATATAAGCGCGTAAGCCAGTAGGTACGCGATACAGGATCAGTGTAGCTAAACCGATGATGTCATCGCCAAAATCAGGATGGCGCGCCAGGTAAAGCAGCGACGACCCGGATGAAAGCAGTAGGGCTAGCTCCTGACGGGATGGTGGTGTGTTATTTTGGGTCAGCTGGGGGATCAAGCGTTGGCAGGCCTGGTAAAGCTGTTCGGTCAGTTTGGTTGCAAGAAAAATGGATCGCTGTGGGGAAGGGTCAGCCATATTCTTCTCCAATTAATTACCCTCGATTGTACGAAATGGTGCTGATAAATCAAGCTACTGCTAAAATCCAGGCTTATGGCATAGGCCAAATCCCATTCATAAACTCGGCGACCATGGCTCTGAGCTTATCAAAATCCACCTCATAGATAAAAGCGGTGAAATTTCGCACGGGATCATAGATGCTACTAGCGGTGAACATCTCCTGGGGGAATGAATCGGCTTTGATATTCTCCTTGGGTACAGCCTGGGCGATACAAATCAGGCGATTGATGTCACTCAGGCTTAAATCAGTCTGGACGGAATTAATGAATCGTGCTACCAATTGTGGAATTTTTGGAAACATTTCGGGGCGGAGCAGCTTCTCCCGCAAAGCGCTCAGGATGATTTTCTGATATTGCATGCGTTGAAATGTGGACGGGATACGATTGGTTGCCAGGATGTAAGCCAGCTCACCATCCAAATGATGCGTTCCCACCGACAGGTAAAGCCTTGGATCGGGAGTCTGCCAACTATAATTTAGATTAATGGGAGTTTCTACCCGGACATCCACTCCTCCCAAGGCATCGATCATATGCACAAAGGTCTGGGTATCAATAGCAATATAGTGATCCACCCGCAAGCCAAAGTTGAGGTCGAGGGTGCGCGCTAACAGCCCAGGGCCTTCTCCAGGACCATGGTAGTAACCCATGCCCGGATTACCATACAAATATGCCTGGTTCAGCTTACCATGGGTAATCCCATACTGGTCTGAAATGCCAGGAATTTCCACCCACAGGTCGCGTGGAAAATCGATCACCATAATATTGGGGATGCTAAAATCGATACGGATAACGTGAATTGAATCTGCCAGACCGTAGAGATATCCCGGGCTGCGTTCATCCGAGCCAATCGCCAGGATGGTCATGGTTTGGGGACCGTTGCACAAAGGCTGGCGGATGGCAGTCGGTGAGGGTTCAGGCGTAGCAGTTTGATTGGTGCTGGCAGCTGGGGTGATGGTTAATTGGGGATGGGAAGTTGAGACCTGAACAATTGAAGTTGGACTAGAAGGACTGGATGTTTCAGTGAGTGTTAGCGTTGGTAAGCCAAGGCTTGGACCGAGTGGCTGGTTCCACTTATAAAATATCAATACTGCCAAGGAAATACTGACAAGGGCAATGATGATAATTATCCACAGTACTACATTTTGCTTTTGCATACCTCACGTGACCAGATGAATTTTACTCCAATCCCTGCGGCATAATATCAACAATTTTGATAGGTCATATAAACCATAACCCTCTTTTATGGGAAACATGAAGATGAGATTCTTGATGGAATAATGAAAAATCTTACGGCCAGGTACCACGCATGAAATCTGCCAGATAGGTGCGGATCTGGTTGAAATCGACATCCAAGATGTAGGTATAGACCTGGCGATATGGATCATAGATGCTTCCTGAGCCGAACATGTCATCGGGGAAGGCAACCGTGGTGGTGTTTTCGTTAGTCAAGGATTGCCCAAGGCAAACCAGCTGGCTGATCTCGCTTGGGCTCAGATCAGTTTGAACGGAGTGGGTAAATTGAACGATGATTTGTGGCCACAACGGGATCATCCCTGGACTGAGTAACTTATTTTCCAGAGCCCGCAAGACCATATCCTGAAATCTGGCACGTTGAAAGATGGTAGGATTGCGGCTGCGCGCCAGCTGTAATGCCTGGGCACCATCCAGATGGTAATCTCCCGGCTCATAAACCAGGTCTGGGTTGGCACCATCCTGATTTTCGTTCAAATCGATACGCGAATTCACATGGATATCGATACCATCCACGGTATCGATGAGGTTTACGAAGGTTTTCATGTCCAAGGCAAGGTAGTGATCCACTTGCACGCCGAAATTTAACTCCAATGTTCGGGCAAGCAAGCCTGGTCCTTCGCCTGGACCATCATAATAACCCATGCCAGGATTTCCGAAGAAATACGCTTGGTTAAGCTTGCCGTGCGTGATGCTATAGTGATCAGAAATACCGGGAATCTCCACCCACAGGTCGCGAGGGATATCCAGGAGCATTACGGCAGGCGCAGTAAAGTCAACACGGATGAGATGGATGGAATCAGCCAATCCATAGTAATAGTCATCTTCTCGCTCATCCGATCCAATCAACAGGATGGTCATGACTGCCGGGCCATCACACAGGGATTGGCTGAGGGCCGATTTCGGTCGCAGTAAGGCAACTATCTGAGATAACAGAGACGGAGGTGTTGAGGTGGGATCGGACGTTATGACAGGTTCACCCTGGCTTTTCTCTGGTAGGGATATGGAACTCTCACTCTGATCAGGGGGAGTGGTGGGCAAATTCAGGCTTGGGCCTAATGGCTTGTGCCACATGGCCACCAGGATGAACACCAGAGCGCATACAGCAATAAATATTTCTAAACTAAGTATTGAAATTAATCTTTTTTTACTCATTTAGCACAATTCCATAAGTATCAATTCAAACAACACATTGTTAAGCAATTATTCGCGATCTCTAGGTTTGTTTACTTAATTCCAGCTACCACTGGCTTCCAGTAAGGCATCTGGTCATCGGCTGGATTCTCGGTCAGATTAACCGGGTTGGTACCATCGGAATGCATGACATAGATTTCCCAATTCCCATCGCGATTGGTTTGGAAAGCGATCAGGCTACCATCAGGTGACCAGGCCGGTGCCCAGTCGCTGGCGGGATTATTGGTCAGGTCAACCCGGCCACTACCATCCGCGTTGATGAGATAAATATCTCCATTACCGTTATTATCGGCACGGAAGGCAATCTGTTTGCCTTCGGGAGACCAGGCGGGCTCATAATCAATCTCGTTCCCATTGGTCAGGCGGACAAGGTCCGAACCGTCCACATTCATCAGGTAGAGGTTGTTTACACCAGTCGGATTATCACGATCGGAGACGAAGGCGATCCGGCTGCCATCGGGTGACCAAGCGGGGGCAAAATCATCTGCAGGATTTTCCGTAACCCGCTTTATGTCCATGCCATCTGCATCCATGATATAAATCTCATTGTTGCCATCCATACGGGAGGTGAAGGCAATGTGCTGTCCATCGGGAGACCAGGTGGGGAAGCCTTCATCCACTGTCGGGCGATTGGATAGGTCGAGTGGATTAGTGCCATCAGCATTCATCACTCCTACAAAGCTATTGGTGAGACCAAAACCGGTGAATAATAGCAGCTTACCATCGGGAGAAAATGGACCGGGGAAGGTGTTGCTATCTTCCTTGGTCAGGCGAGTAACCATTCCATCAGAAGTATCCAGGGTGTAAATATTGACATAGTCTCCATCCCGATTCGAGCCGAACTCGATTACGTTCGTACCGGCGATAGGAGCTGAAGTTGTATTAGTTGGCAGGGGGACTTCAGTGGGGAGGGTAGTCGGTTGGCGAGTGGGAAGCGAGGCAGTTGTGGGAATCTCCTGAGTGGGTTCCAGCGAAGGGGCAATGTTTATCTCAGTTGGGGTAGACGTAGGGCTGGCTGACGAACAAGAAACCGAAAACAGTAAGATGATCGTAAAAGGGATAATATATTTCCTAACCGGTGACATAAGAATCTCCTTTAAATGCGGATAAATAGATCAGGTGACCGCGAAGATAAAGACGTCCGATCCTCCAGATAGGTTCCCATTTTCACAATTGAATTCATGGAAATTATTGTTTCTTATCGACTAACACCCCGCGAACGCCCCATAAAACTATATAGTCGGTGGAGGTGGGATATTAGAGGACAAGTGAGTAACTATATAAATCCTGTTTTGTGGGCGGAATTACGATTCAGGGATAGCCCACTTAGTGAAATCAACCAGCTCATCTTTCAGCTTGGCCAATGATGGAATGTGGATATACATCATATGACCAGCTTCAAAATATCCCATACGCAGATTTTCTAGCAAGGATTTATCCAAACCCAGGTGTGAAAAGGTGTAACGCGTGGCAAGGTAAGGTGTCGCCAGGTCATAATAGCCATTGGCTACATATACTTTCAGGAAGGGATTGCTTGTCATGGCTTTACGCAGGGTTTCGGCAACGTTTACATACTCATTTTCGAATTCGGCGTAGCTCCAGGGGCGTACGCGTTCGGTCAGGATCTCATAGGCTAAGTCAGATTCAAATTTAAGCTCACTTCGCAGGTAATCATTCAAGGTGGCTGTATACGGACCGGTGATATTGTTCATGCTGGGGTCAAACTCAAAATGTTCACCCACAGAATCACGATCGATGCCCTTGAAGCGGCTATCCAGCCTACCCACGGTGCGTTTGGTGTGACGGAGGAGCTCTTTGGTAAACCGGAATATCTCGATGCGTAGGTTACTTCGTTCGATGTAATCTTCCGAGAGGCCTGTGTAACGGGCCAGCTTGCGAGTGATCAGTAAGCGATCCTCGTCCTTGAGAGCAGCACCCTGCATCAAGGCATTGGTATAATCACCCATGGCAAAGGTTTCAACTTCAGCCAGGGTGGCGTGTAAATCCTGCTGCAAATCTTCACTCAATCGTCGGTGATACCAGGCAGTGGCGGCGTAGGTGGGCAGGAAAAGGATATAAGGCAGGTCATTACCGATATTGAAGTCAGCTGTTTGAAAATTTAAAATGGATGAAATCAACATGATGCCATTCAGGTACATCCCATGGCGTTCCTGTAAATAACCCGAGAGCCCGGCAGCGCGTGTAGTACCGTAACTTTCGCCGATCAGGAATTTGGGGGAAGTCCAACGCTGATAACGCGTAGTATAAAGCCGGATGAAATCCCCTACCGATTCGATATCCTTTTTAAATCCATGGAACTGTTTGGGTTTTTCCCCCGGCACTGCCCGGCTGAAACCAGTGCTGACAGGGTCAATGAATACCAGGTCGGTTTGGTCTAGCATTGAGTAAGCATTATCCACCAGCTTATAAGGTGGGGAGTAGGCGAAACCCTCGTCATCCAAAAGAACCCGGCGAGGACCTAACAAGCCCAGGTGCAGCCAGACGGACGAAGAGCCTGGACCTCCATTAAACGAGAAAGTGAGGGGGCGTTTTTGCCGCTCATCCACATCATCGCGCGTATAAGCCACAAAAAAGATCGTGGCGCGCGGTTTTTCCCCTTCAGACTCACCTTCCTTTTCACCTTTCTTTTCGGCTTCCTCCTTTAAAACAATTGTGCCGCAGGTGACGGTGTAACGAATCTCCTGACCGCCAATCAGCAGGCTATGTTTGGTCTCTACCAAATGGTCTTTAGGAGTAGAGACGGCGGTTTCATCACTTTTTGTAGCTTCTTTTTCCTGATCGGCCATAATTTTCCTCTCCCGATGATTATCACTATGGTTTCTATATTAAATTTATAGATATATCAACTACTGTAAGGCGATTCTACCACCTGGTGACCAAGCACATGCATTATTATTATTTGAGTAAATTGAATACCCAAACTTCAATGGTAAAGTTTTTCGTCTTTGCTCGCAGGCAGGTAAGGAAGTTCTAGATTGGAGATTAGAAGACATGGATTATGATCTGGTATTGTTTCAATCAAGTATATAATGATCCACCTAATTAGCGGGAACAACAAGGCAAACTTTGGTATATTCTAACCTGTTCAGATCACCCACGGATGATGCCACCCCAAATAATGTGCCACATGAGATAATTCCCCATGCTCATCGATATGGCAGCCAGGAAGCCGTGTTTACGATAATAATAGGCGGCCAGGATGAAATACACTGCAATCATGATAAAGAAATGTAACATGACCAGTAAATCGACTGTTGCGATCAAGTTTTCATACTGAGATAATTGTGACAGGGTATAGAACACTCCCAGGAATACATTCACCACCCAGAAAACCCCTTCCTGCCATTTACCTCGTAGTAACACATTCGAAAAAATCCACACCAGGGTGGTAGTGAGGAATAGACGAAAAACAATCTCTTCCAGAATACCCGCTAAGGGATAAGCGACCAGAGAAGCGGGTATCTTGATTAACTCCTCGCTGGCGAGAGGCTGGATCAAATCTACAACGATGGAGAGCAAGCTGATACCCACCCCGATTAAGGCTGGCTCGAGGAAGCGTTTACGATTGGAGATACCCTTCTGCCACATACCGGTAAAACCAGTCCCAGGTGCCAGGTAGACTCCCACCCAGCCCACCAACCAGATGGCTGCAATAGACAGGCTATCGGTCAGGTTGATGATCTGGCTGGCGGTCTGCCCGGAAGGGAAAAGCGAGATCAATAAACGGAGAAAGATGATGACCACGAAAATCAGCAAATAAACGATGACAGACGGAGATATTTTCTTTAACACCGATGATTCCTCAATGCGATAGTCCCCAGTTCGACTCTCGAAGGTTTATGATGAGCCGGAAGGCGAGAATCCTTCTTCACCCAAAGTATACTCCTGAAATATCTGCGGTATGATTACTTTTACATGCGGAAGTGACTGTCGCGCCAGCCGGGTTAGCTGCCACAATTGCAGCCTGCCAGGGCGTGCTAAGCGGCGTAATGGCCTGGTGAGCGGGCGGGTGAAATTATCCCAATGGATGGGGATGAAAGTGTGTGGGTTGACCCCCTTGAACAATCTCAGATAATAGCCTGGTGGTTCCTGGGCAACGGCAAAGAGCACCCCGGCAGGTTGAGGCTCGCGGGCGCACACTAACAAAGTCTCTCCCAACACCTTAATCGCATATCCCAGGCAAACGTCCATGCGGTAATCCTGCACATGCAGCGGGGGATGCAGACCAACTTTCAATTGCCCATTGAATATGCTCCCGAGTGGGATCTGACTGTGCTGGCCAGCAATCACCTCCACCTTGAATGCCCCGAGTCTTAATCTATCAACAATATGTATCTCATGCACCTGGGTACCAGGAACACCCAGCAATCGCAGCAACCGGCAGGTGTTGGCCGAGCCGTAAGCTACCGCCCCGGTCTGCTGTAGCACCAGTGGAACATCCATCAGGTGGTCATAATGAGCATGGGTGACCAGCACATAGTCGCACTCAGGCAGCTTTTCTGTCACCAGTGAGTCATCCGGGCTAACCGGTCGTAACATGCTGAGCAACGAGGGACGGGTAAAGAATGGATCGATCGCCAGCACCTGCCCGCCAACTTTCAGCTCCAGGCCTGCCACACCCAACCAGCGGAAGGTCAGGTTCATTTTTCCTCCGGTGGTCTAACGCGGCGAAAGCCTCTCCATATCAGTAGATCATAGATGATTTTCATACCCCCGGCGATGATGAAAGGTGCCCCAAGCAGGCCAGGGATGGTTAAAAACTGACCGGTGATGGCGGGAGAGAAGGTTACCCTTCACCTCCTGGATGGCGATCACATCAAAGCGCGAGACAATCTCAGCAATGCATAACAAGGATTGTTTATCGCGCTTTGGGGTGTCATTCGCACCCGCCACCCAGCTATCAAAGAGGTCACCGAAACTACGCAGGTTCCATGTGGCAATCAGCAGGTTCTTATCCAGGGCTTTATCTGGCAAGCTGGTGTCCAACTCGGCGCTGAGAATCTGATACTCTTCCAGGTATTCGATAGGGATGGGTTCGGTAATCTGTAACATGGGACTCCTAATTATAAGTAACGAGAAAACTATCAATTGATAATGTTGTCAAAAAGGTAGGGGTACGATATATCGTGTCCCTACTAAGGATCGAACAAACAAATCCATCTACAAAAAAGGCAAAACGATGAAAAAATCGTTGGAATAATCATTTACTTTTCCTGGTTTTCTCTTCCGGGTGCCACAGGAACAGGGTGCGTAGCTCAGCCAGGGCGTGGAAAACCATGGCTGGCAGCAGGCTACCGCTGATGATAAAGACGATGGCAAAGCTGAAGCCGGTAAGAGCAGTCTGTGCCATGCCTTTTAAACCCTGGTAAGCCCGGCTGAGTCCATAAATGATACCAGAAAGGATGGATACGGTCAGCCAGTCTAGGGTGGGGAAGGTGGAAGGCAGGTAGTGCATCAGGAAACCGCGGTAGAGCAGCTCCTCACAAATGCCAGCGGTGATAGCTGTCGCAGCGAACCATTTACGCTCGCGCGGGGAGGTGGGTAGTAAGGTGGATGAGGCTTCCAGGCTGTGTTGCATGGCTGCCATGGCACGCGGATTACGCTGCAGCAGGAAGGTGGATAAACCGATCCCCAACAACAGGGCAGCCAGGATAACCCAACCCCACAAGTTAGGCAGGGTGAGGCCCATCCATTGGAGTGGCTGCGGAATGGAGATGGCGATCACCCCCAGCACTACCACCCAGCTCCACTCCCACAACACCTGGGTGCGGTAGAACAGGATACGGGCACCTGATTCTACATTCAGTTGTTTTTTAAGCATACGATAGAAGTTGGTCCGCAGGAAAGGTTCAACCAGCACCGTGTAAGCAGCCATGAGTTGAGCCAGCAAGTATGAAATAAAAGCCATGTCCTACTCCCCGTAACAAAGGATCCGGTCTCGGTTGTTTCTTCCTAATTTTACACCAGCCTCGTATGGGATAACTCCAGTCGGTATGAGAAATGCAATATCATAGAATATAATCCTTCCTTTCTGCGTATAGAGGTTCCCATGGAACGAAAAAGACACGCCAACAGCCCGCTGATCGCCTTGCTGATTGCCCTGTTGGATGTAGTTTTGATCATCTTTCTGGTACAGGGAGAACTGCCCGACCTGCAAGCTGAATTCCAGATCCCATTTCCGCAAATCCTGACCCAGGCAGGGATATGGTTCAAGCTGGCGGAGGTGATGTTCCAATCCGCCGGATTGATCATGGTGTATGGCATGATCTCGTTAATCTTTCCCAGGCTGCGGTTCATCCTGCAGCTGGAGACAGGCCTGGTAAATCTGGCGGGAGTGCCATATCTTCTTTCACTGGTGATGACTTATCGCAGCCATAATATGGGGGTAACGATCCAACAAGCCATCTTCATGTTTCTACTGTGCATGCTCCTGCCTTATCTGGTGTCTAAGCTTTTTGGGGCGATTAATAGTATTTGAGCGAGGCGGAGCTGCTGGGTATGTAAACGGTAATGCCAGAAGCTAACTGGCCCGCCAAACTCTCCTGGCCTGGCTCACCTGACTGAGGAGCGGAGAGAATATATTCCAGCGTATCGCAATCTTCAGAGGTGAGAACCGCTTCTTCTCCACCTTGTAAAGAAGCAAATAAATCCAGGTTGTTTTGCATGCGGCTTAATGCAAAAACATAAACCGTACCCGAATCCCTGATCCAGTAAGCGATATCGGCGGTGTTATCGGGAATACTGACGGAACCGTCGGATGCACGCCCGAGCGAGGCGATATGGAAGCTATGACTACCAACCTGGAGGGTAAGGCCTTTACAAAGCGGTGTTGGCTCTGGCGTACTGGCAACAGTGGCTGCTAAAGATTGGGAAACTATGCTAAGGTTTTGGTTAGGTGATGGCTTTGGTAAGAAAGAAGATATCTCTGGTTGATAGATGTAATACGCCAGGAGCAACGTATTCGAGGTTAACAAAAGGAATAATATGACCGGTCCGGTGAGCAGCACTTTGCGCGGTCGATCACCCATGGCGGATAGCATCGGGATCGCATCGGTAGAATATTTTTTCCTTGGAGATGCAAAAAACTTCGTCTTGAAATCCATCATTTTATCTAACCCCGCTTAAAACCGAACCCGAAAAGGTGCTTACATCATATCACTAATCTTTTCTGGGTGAAACTTCATTAACCCCAGCCAGACAATAATTTTTTAATAATGATCACTGCAGAAATCCTCCTCCAATTACACTGGGGAGCTGGTGCAGAGAACGCTGAAGATTTATCTGGAGTGAAGGTTGTTTAAAGATGATCTGCTTCCTATTTGGTCTTCAGCAATCAGCTTCCTTGCAAGTGATATAATCCACCAAATTAACGGGATAGTCACACTCATTTACCCAATTGGATCGAGGAGATAAAACATGGAAGCAACCTTTATTTGCCCTCCAGATTACCACCCACTATTGGATATCCGCCAGACGGAGCAGGCCATCCGCCAGATCAAGGAATTCTTCCAAACCAACCTGGCTTTCGAGCTGAACCTTATGCGGGTGACCGCCCCGCTGTTCGTGCTCTCGGGCACTGGGATCAATGATGACCTTAACGGCATCGAGCGACCGGTAATCTTCCCAGTGAGAGGCTTGAAAGAAAGCCAGGCAGAGATCGTGCAATCACTGGCCAAGTGGAAGCGCCTGCAGCTGGCGGATTTTGGTTTGCAACCCGGCGAAGGATTGTATACCGATATGAACGCCATACGCCCGGATGAGGTGCTGGATAACCTGCATTCGATCTACGTTGACCAATGGGACTGGGAGCGAGTGATGCACCGGGAGGAACGCAACCTTGATTTCCTGCGTTGGGTGGTAGCGAAAATATATGACATCATCCGCCGTACAGAACGCTATGTCAGCCATCTGTATCCAGGTATCCAGCCAACACTGCCTGAACAGATCACTTTTATACATAGTGAGGATTTGCAACGACGTTACTCCGGCCTCTCCCCCAAGGAGCGCGAGAAACGCATTTGCCAGGAGCTTGGGGCAGTCTTCGTGATCGGTATCGGGGCAGACCTGCCAGATGGCATGCCCCACGATGGCCGAGCCCCCGATTATGACGACTGGACCACTCCCACGGGTAACGGGCATATAGGTTTGAACGGTGACATCCTATTGTATTACCCGCTACTGGATTGTGCTTACGAGCTCTCGTCAATGGGCATTCGGGTGGACCAAGCAGCCCTTTTGCACCAATTAGAGTTATGCGGCGCCCAGGAGCGCAAGGACCTGCTATTCCACCGCCGCCTGCTGAATGGAGAGCTGCCCCTCTCCATCGGTGGGGGCATCGGGCAATCACGCCTGTGTATGTTCTATTTGAGGAAAGCGCACATCGGCGAGATCCAATCCAGCCTGTGGCCAAGGGAGATGGTGGAGCAGTGCCGGGCACATAATATCATTTTGTTGTAATCATATTTTTTCACCACGGAGATCAGCGAGAACACAGAGTTTTTCATAATCTTTGTGTTCTCCGTGGTGAATTATTTTCTTCAAAGCTACGCCAGGTAGTCACCCCTAATCATCCTTACAATTCTGTTATTTACTTTTTTACGGAATTCGCTATAATAATTTTACATGGGATATGTGAGTAAAATCATTTACGATGATACAGGAATATCGTCAATTTAAGGACAACACAATACTTAGAGGAGGATTTTATCTGAAATTTATTCAACCTATTCATTTCCTCCTCTACCCAACGAAAGGAGGCACCTACTAAGTTAATTTAACCAAGAGGTCGTCTGATAAATATACAATGGAGTCACTCACTAATTGACCTAATGTGGTCACCCTTCTGGATAAAATATCCAGACAAAATATAGACAACAAGAAAAGGAACCGGTGCTAAAGCCGGTTTCTTTTTTTCACTGTTACACGCTACAGGTATGGAGTGGTATTTATACTGTCAGATTTTCGCCGTCTGCTCACCTTCAATTGACCAATCCGACAATTTATGGCATAATTCCTGCTAATCTGTTCTATAAAAGCCATGATGGAAACGAGTAAGTCTGGTTCCCTGACAGCGACCCCGGGAGTGGTGCGAGCCGGGGCAGAGCGACAGGCTGAAAATCCTTCCGGAGCTGCAATCTGAAAGCGGTATCCACTGCAATTAGGAAAGCCGGATTTGCCAGACGTTATCCAGGGCACGTGGATCGTGATCCTTGACGGGATGACCGCCCACGTAGCGGAGGTGCTCACGTCAAAGGTGGGAACCAGGGTGGTACCGCGGGAGTATTTGAATTCGACTCTCGTCCCTGACTTGGGATGAGAGTTTTTGGTTAAAACTGTCATTGAGAGAAGGTCGATTTTTAGCAGATAAAGCAATCTTCTTCATAGGCTTGGAGATTGCTTCGGGTTGGAAAATCACAACCCTCGCAATGAAAACACAAGAAAAGATTGGAGTTACAATGCCATTTCAAGAAGTGTCCAACACCGTCGATTTTCGGGCACAGGAGCTGGAAATGCTCAAGTTCTGGAGGAAAAACCGTTCCTTCGAGAAGATGGTGGAGATCCACAAGGGGCAGCCTAAATGGTCATTCATCGACGGTCCCATCACCGCCAACAATCCCATGGGCGTACATCACGGTTG
>JBAQFX010000300.1:0-4218 GCA_049287485.1 Anaerolineales bacterium | reverse complement strand
ATTTAGAATTTTCTTTAGTGAAGGGGTGATTTCAGGAGGTTCTTTTTTATGGATGGACCACCAAATAACTTTTCTAAGCCAGTCCAGATGGATTTTTACTATTGAATCAAGAGGATTTTTAGCTATGAGGTCAGAGAATCCTAAAATGTCACAAATTGCTACAGTGTTGTTCATAATGATTTATTTACCAACATATTTTCCAAAAGAAGAAAACGGAATCGGTTTTTGAAGTCTGTTTTTTACTTATATAATATAGTGTTTTTATACTCATAGTATAAGGTAAAAAGACTTAGAAATAAGTCAAGTCTTTTTACCGGATACCAGATACCGGGTACCAGGTACTAGGAGAAACAAAAAATATCAAATAGCATTGCGAGTAAATCTTTTGTTGGTTCGTGGGTTCGTTAGGTCGTTGGATGGTTAAAATAAAAAAATAAAAAGATAGGGGGTGGTGGGGCTCTGTGTTTTCTGTGTGAATTATAGTTTCGAGTTTTGCGTTTCGTGTTTCGAGTTGAAAACAACAAAAAATATCCTGTTAATCTGTGTTAATCCTGTCTAAATATCTTTTGGGTTGTGGGTTGAGTTTTGTCTTGACTTGTGACTCGAGACTGGTGACTGATGACTAATTTATTGGGCTTTGTGGGCGATTTCTTCCAGCATATCCATCTGGATTTCCTGGATTTCCAGTAGTCTTTGCCATTGATACATAAGGAGATGGTCCATTTTTTCATGCAATTGCCGAACCTCTAACTCAGCTTTAAGATTGACTCTATAATCGTATTCTGCTTGTAAGCGGTCTCTTGATGCCTGACGGTTTTGGCTCATAAGTATTACCGGAGCCTGGATTGCTGCTAGGCATGAAAGAACCAGGTTAAGAAGAATGAACGGGTATGGGTCAAATGGCTTCAAAATAAGTACTATAGAGTTTACACCCATCCAGATGAAGACAATAACCATAAAGATGGAAATAAATTTCCAGCTTCCGGCAAAGGTAGTCAGTCTATCAGATATGCGTTCTCCGACTGTTAACTGACGTTCAAATTCGATATTGACGTTTTTAGACAGGAGTTCTTGTTCTTTCAGGCTTTTCATAACTTCTTTTTCTAAAAAGGAAAGTTCACCTTTCTCCGTTTCAAGGATATTTGTAATATATTCTTCTCTGAAATTATTAAGGTCGGTATTACATATATAACCTTCGGATGACCAATCAGGATGCTTTTTTAGAATCACCTCTACAATTGGTTTGCGGACTAATTGTGCCGGAGTAACCTCTGTTAATTTCTTTTTTTCTTTGCAGATTTGACATAAAACACTTTTTTCCTGTTTCTTTTCCATAATACGATCACCTCTTAATTATAATTGTTAAATTTGTATTTATTCTATTTGTAAAATGGCTAAAAGTCAACTATATAATTTTCAGTCTATAACTTCTTCGAATCTAAGTTGAGTCGTTAAAGAGTAATTGTAGAATTTGGGATTTACAAGTTAGTTCTTGGGTTCCTAGTTCGTAGTTCGTTGTCTTAGTTAAAACAACAAAAATTTTCGTGTGTTTCATAGTTAAAAATACAAATTTAATAGATGTGGTTGGATTTCGTGTATTTTGTGTGTTTCGTGGTTAAATGATTTAATTTTTTGTTCTTTGTATCTTGGTGCCTTCGTGGCAAAGCCTTCTTGACAAAAGTCCTTCTTTTTCATATACTTTTAAATATTAAGGAGGTTTTAAATGATATATAAGAATATCGAAAAAGTTTTGTTAATAGTAATTTTCTTTTTAATCTGTTTATTTGTTCCTTCTCTCTATGCCGACTGGATAATTGATACTATTTCCACTGGAGCCGGACCTTACGCGCTTTGCGTAAACCCTCAAACAAACAAGATATATGTAGCGAACCGAGATAGCAACTATGTAACGGTGATAGACGGAATGTCTCATCTTGCAACCAATATTGAGGTTGGCGACGGACCTCAGGCAATTGGTTTTAATCCCAGTACAAACAAGATATATGTGGCAAATTCGAACAGCGACAATGTAACTGTGATAGATGAAAAAAACAATTCGACAAGCACTGTTTCTACCGGGGGTCTGCCTTATGCGATAAGCGTAAACTCCCAGACAAACAAGATATATGTTGCAAATTCGAATAGTGACAATGTTACGGTAATAGACGGAGAGGACAATTCAACTGAAACTGTATCCACTGGAGGTAAACCCGGAGCTATTTGCGTAAACCCCAACACGAACAAGATATATGTGGCAAATCGTGATAGTAATAATGTAACGATAATAGACGGAGTAAACAACTCAACCACTACCGTTGATGTAGGAGACAGTCCTGGGGCGATAAGCGTAAACCCCAACACAAACAAGATATATGTAGGGAATTCGAATAGTGACAATGTTACGGTAATAGACGGAGAGGACAATTCAACTGAAGCTGTTGAAGTTGGAGATTATCCTTTTTTAATAAGCGTGAACCCAAATACGAATAAGATATATGTGGCAAATTATCTCAGTGGCAATGTAACGGTAATAGACGAAGAGGACAATTCAACCACCACTGTTTCCGCCGGAGTTTGGCCTCGTGCAATAAGCGTAAACCCCAACACAAACAAGATATATGTAGGGAATCAGAGCAGTGGCGACGTAACGGTAATAGACGGAGAGGACAATTCAACTGATACTGTTGCGACGGGAGAAGGGGTTGCGGCGGTTTGCGTAAACCCCATTACGAATAAAATATATGCGGCAAATTATGGCAGTGACAATGTAACGGTAATAGATGGGGCGTCGAATGTTACAACCAATGTTGATACGGGGATTCAACCTTATGCGATCTGCGTGAATCCCATCACAGATAAGATATATGTAGCTAATAATTACAGTGATTCTGTGACGGTAATAGACGGAGAGGACAATTCAACTGAAGCTGTTTCCGTTGGAGATGGACCTTTCGCGATAAGCGTAAACCCCAACACAAACAAGATATATGTGGCAAATCGTGACAGTGACAATGTAACGGTAATAGATGGAATAGACAATTCAACTTCCAATGTTTCCACCGGAGAATTTCCCTATGCTATTTGCGTAAACCCCAACACAAACAAGATATATGTGGCAAATCGTGACAGTGATAATGTAACGATAATAGACGGAACAGACAATTCAACTGAAACTGTTGAAGTCGGGTATTTCCCTGACGCGATTAGCCTAAACCCCCAGACGAACAAGATATATGTGGCGAACAATAGAGATAGCAGTGTAACGGTAATAGACGGAGCGGACAACTCGACCACCACTATTGCCGTTGGAATTGAACCTTATGCTATCTGCGTAAATCCTAATACGAACAAGATATATGTGGCAAATTCAAATAGTGACGCTGTAACGGTAATAGAGGGGCTGAGTAATTCAACCACCACCGTAGATGTAGGAGAGAGGCCTTTGGCTATAAGCATAAATCTCAAAACTAACAAAATATATGTAGCAAATTCGAATAGTGACAATGTTACGGTAATAGATGGAACAGATAATTCAACTGTTACTGTTTCCGTTGGCAATCTTCCTTATGCGGTTTGCGTAAATCCAAATTCGAACAAGATATATGTGGCGAATTTAGGTGGTGGCGATGTAACGGTAATAGACGGAGCGACCAATTCGACGGTTACTGTTTCCGCTGGGTCTACGTCTCAGGCGATCTGCGTAAATCCCAACACAAACAAGATATATGTGACGAATTATAACAGTGGTAACGTTACCGTAATAGACGAGGTTGCAATATATCCTTCTCCACTTGCGTCATCCATTACTCCATTGACCGATAATGAAACGGCAAATAGGAAACCTTCACTTACGGGAACTGCCGTTAATTCGCGAACTCCAAACAATTCCAATATTATGAAGGTTCTTTACCAATTTGAAACAACGCAGGGGCAGTGGGAAGAAGCAACGGTTACATCGGGCGGAGGAACGTCAAATGTAGGTTGGGCAGCGACAGCGATTGATTCTTTCGTAATCGGATTTCATTCCCTGTACGTGGTCGCGCTTGACAGTACATCCGGAACAATAAATATGACGGAGAATTTTACAGGTGGGATTACTCCTTACTATTTCCTTGTTAGAACACCCGGATCAGGTATCAAGATTTATACTGATAAAACGAAAGGATTAGTTCTTTCCGCAGGCAATCCGTTTATCAATTCTACAATAATAACTTATAC
>JBAQFX010000299.1:0-3457 GCA_049287485.1 Anaerolineales bacterium | reverse complement strand
ACCTGGCCCTGTGTGCCCAGGTCAAAGCCTCTCTTTAAGAGAGCTAAATTATGCCGCCGCGCCTGTTCGTAGGCTTCCTGGTGCGCCACCAGGTCGGCCAGCGTTTGGGTCAACAAGCCGGACAGTGAAATATTCTTTTGCACGGCCAGGATTTTGGCTTTGCGCAAAACATCCTTGGGGATTGCCAGGGTGACATTCTGTATTTTTTCCATCTCAGCCTCCATCATCAGAGCTTCACGTAATTCAGTATAGCACGTATTTGCGTGAATAACAATGGGCGTGATGAAATGAATACCGGGTAAATATGTATCTACCCGCGGGCTGCGCGGCGACACCTAATCTTCATTCGGTATCTTTTTCTCCTGGCAGATAAGGAATCAGCCCTTTGCGATAAGCTTCTTCTTGCAGTGGACGCGGCAGATATCTGGCATCCACGATCAGGCCGTTGACCATGACCATCCATGCCATTGGGTTATCGTCCATGAGGCTGGGCAGCGTCCAATGAGAATCCATCAGGCCAATCTTGAGCATCTGTTTGATCTGGCTGGATTTGTTACCGCCGGTGGATTTGGATATTCCGAACCAGGCACACAGCTCATCTGCGCGCAGATACGGGGTTTGGCTTTTATCGAAAAGGAAATTAACCGAACCGACCGTGTAGGCAATGGCGCAGGCCCAGCTTTTGGCATACCCGCCCATCAAGGGGGATGGTCGCTTACGGGCCAGGGTGGCGGTCATCTCGCGGCAAACCTGGGCATATTCTTCGTTCAGCTTTTCACGACACAATGCATCTGTCAGTTCAGTGATTTCAGCGTAGCGCGCCTGCATGGTAGCAGGAACAGATAGGGTTTTCGTTTTCGGGGGCATCTCAAACTCCTTTGCGAGTTGGCAAGCTGGATAATGTTATCATCTACCGAAGTAAAGTTGGATTATGAATCGTCTGGCTCATCACGTGCAACGAGGTAATGAAAATTGCCTTCTCCTGCAGCGCGGATTAACTGATTCACAATCGCTCGAGCATCATCACGAGGCCCGGACACAAACAACGGTGTACCTTCATAGCCAAATTCAACGTTATGGTTGTGTGCATAAGTGGTAGGCGGGTCAAGCACAAGGCTGGCTTTGCCAAAATCATGGTGCGGCTCAAAACCATACCGGCGAGCATATTCCACCGCGCCATAGATGATTTCATGAGCCAGGCTGCTTTCGCATACCTCAGGCATGTCAGAGCATAATCGGGGAATCTCTCGCTCAAACTGTTTAAGAGAGACATCAGCCTTCCACAGCGCGTTCTTAACACCTAGACAGTAAATATCCACCAAAAATGCCCCATAAACAACCCTGTCATCGGTGACCTTTCGAGCAACAACAACCGGAGTAATTCCTCGCTCTTGCCAACCTTCCATGATCCAGCAGCCCAGGAGGGGATAATCACGAGCCTTTTCTAAGATCTGAGTTGAGCCTTGAAAGTTAATTGGCCTGGGTCTGGGCCTACCCACCATCAGATTAACTTTTGGTTTACGGGGTTTTCGTTTATCTTTCTTTTTATTTGCCACAGCTCATCCTTCAATTAAGTGTTTGAAGAACATACTTTACGAACAGGATGGTCTTCTTTTGATACAGCTTGCGCCGCTGGGTGGCGACCTCAAGCACTTCTTTGAGCTCTGCCTTGCCTGCCAACACGGCTGAGAGGGTGTCAAAGTGTGAATTGGCCAGGTTGGCGATAACCATAGCCAGGGTAGTCTTGCCGTAGCCTGGTGAACCCCACAAGATGATGGAGGAGAACGAGCGGTCAGCCTCGATTGCGCGGCGCAGGAGCTTGCCTAGCCCAAGGATATCCTCCTGCCCAACGATTTCCTCCAGGGTGCGCGGGCGCATGCGCACTGCTAGGGGCGCTTCATTACGCATGCGTTGCTCATAGGCGTGGGTGAAGAGGTCCATAGCCCCATTATAACGCGATGGAGGCTGGTATAGTGACCACTCCCCACGCCTAAAGGCGTGGGGAGTAGTCACACTATCGAAATTATGGTGAATCCGTATACAATCAGGGAACCTAGCTTCTGGTTACTACGTCTTCTAAAAGGAGGATGCACTTATGAGCGTAGATCGTAAGCCTTGGTTTACCTACAAACGCCTCATTGCGCTGGTTGTTATCATTCCCGCAGCCATATGGATCATCTTCAAAATTATCGCACCCAATCTCCCCGGTAAAGGAGAGAAAACGCCCATGCCCTTCACCATTGATCCGGGGTCCGCAGGACCCGGTGAAAGTAATGCTTTAAATGCTGCTGATGATTACAACATCCTAGTTAGTCTCAGTGAGGGTCAAGTGGAGCCTCAAACACCTGTGCCTATGCCTGTCGCAACTTATGAACCACTCACTCCGCAAGAGATCGAAGCGATCTTTGCGCGCCTTCCAGTACTTCCTGTCTTCCCTGACGAGCAAACCGAATTTAAATATCCGGTTGAATTGCTGCCACCTCCCCTTCCCGGGACAACTATACAGGAGAAGTTCCCATTTTTCGAGTTGGCTCCTACACCCGTGGTTGTTCCTTCTGAGCCGCTGAAAGTGTTGCGCTTCGCTCCAGAGGGAGAAATCCCCATTGCGCCGTTTGTCTCCGTCACCTTTAGTCAACCGATGGTGCCACTTGGAACGCTGGGCGATCTGGCATCCGAATCAGTTCCGGCCCGAATCGATCCACCTTTACCAGGCACCTGGCGCTGGCTAGGAACGAAGACGCTCACCTTCGAATATGACTCTGATCTAATCGACCGTTTACCCAAAGCGACATCCTACACCGTCACCATCCCCGCGGGTACGAAATCCGTTGCAGGAGGGGTGCTTGCGGAATCTGTCACCTGGACATTTGGTACACCTCCGCCAAAAGTGGAAACGATGTACCCACAAAACATACCGCAGCCACTGGAACCGCTCATCTTCATCGCCTTCGACCAGCGGATTGATCCCGACGCAGTATTGAAAACGATCCAGCTCTATGCAGGCAATGATCAAGTTGAGCTAACCCTTGCTACCCAAGCTGAGATCGAGAAAAACGAACGGGTCAGTCAACTTACCAAGAATGCAAAAGACGGTCGCTGGCTGGTTTTTAGAGCCACGCAAACTTTCCCCGCAGATACATCCATTTCGATCACCGTCGGCCCGGGCACGCCTTCTGCTGAAGGTCCGCTGGTCACAACCTCCGCACAATCTTTTGGATTCTCAACATATGCGCCCTTGAAAATTGTGGATCATGGGTGTAACTGGGGTGGAAGCCCATGCCCTCCGCTCACCCCATTTTATATCCGGTTTAATAATCCACTTGACTCGAGCGCTTTTACCCAGGAGATGCTACGTGTCACTACAGAAATCCCGGGAATGGTAGTCAATATTTATGGGGATACGATCGGCATCAGCGGAGAGACCAAGGGCCAGACCACTTATATGGTCACCCTTTCA
>JBAQFX010000298.1:0-1736 GCA_049287485.1 Anaerolineales bacterium | reverse complement strand
GGCGTTCCATTAATTTGCTCTCCAATCCAGAAACGAAAGCCGACTCTGGCTCAGGTGCCTGGCAAAAGTATAGGAGGTTATCTGTGAACCCCTTGGAAAATTCGGAGAGGATTGGCTCGTCCATGGTTACTCTTTCCAATTCTTGTTCATCTTGTGGAGCAAGCGGTAGACCGCCATCTTAGTCGCTGCCTGGCTGCGCCCCAATATGGCGCCAATATCAGCAAAGCTCAAGCCTGCGGTGAAACGCAGACGCAGCAGCTCGCGCTGGTCATCGTTCAACCTGGCGAATAGCGTCGCCATTTGCTCAATTTGCTCACTCTGAATCAACTGCTGCAGTGGATCTTCTGCGGGTCCTGGCAGCTCATCCACATCATCCAGTTGAAGGGTTGGCCGCTGATGGCGCCTGGCAGCGATGGCTTTGCGCCGCGCGATGGTGAACAACCAGGCTGTAAAATTCCCTCTTTCCTGGTAATGTGCAAGCCCTTCCATTGCTTCAGTAAAGACCTGTGAGGTCAGATCTTCTGCTTCGATCTGGTTTTCTGCCAACTTGTACAGGTAGCGATACACACGGGAAACGTAGCGGTGGTAAAGCCGGCTGAAAGCCGCCGGATCGCACCTGGCGGCTTCTACCAGTGCTCGTTCATCCTCACTATTTGAAACTATATCGCTGCTCGCTAACTTCACTGTTTCCATCAAAATTTTTTGTGCTACACCTGATTGATTGTTCAGAGAACCCAGCATCATGGGAACTCATTTTGTCCACCGGAGGTATTTCCATTCTCACTTAACATATCGCGAGAGTTGAAGAAAAGTAACACATTGCCTGTTGCAATTCTTATTTCTAATCTTATTAAATTTGATCAGCTTACCTTGGAACAATGATGAAAAGAATTATATCGTTTGTATGGCTGATTTGCGCACTTTGAATATGTAAGTAGATTAGATTAAAGCTGGTGACTTCACATTCAAAACCCGGCGTTACCCAAATCATTAAAACCTTATCGGATCAAACTCAATAGGGATCGGGGTAATATCGTCCATCAATTGATCTGGTTGATCCTGCACGGTCGGGATATAATGAGCATATGAATCTAGCTATCGAGATCGAGTGACCGAACGGTTCAATTTTATTATCAATATAATCGAGGAAATGAAATGATATTGAAGATTAAAATCAATGATCCCTGTATTACAGCTGACATCACCGCGATACCTATGTGACTAATAATTTTAGTGGTTGAACGCCAATCCGATATTATTCCCGCAAGAAGGAAGGCAAGCAAGGCAGGTAATAAGAACAGACCAATTGAAAAGCCTCCAAAAATAACAAATGGTAACAATATTCCAACAATTATCCATGTGATTGCTTTTGAAGATAGCCAAGGAAATGCTTTCGAAAAGGCGACATTACTTGTCTTTACCAATTGATTACCTACTCCAATTATCGATATAAGGATAAACTCGATTAGATAAAGGCCTGGAACAGGCCATAAGGGGGATTGTTGGCTTCCAATTACAGCTGCTACTCCCATGCATACAATCACGCTAAAAATTACTAATAGCCATTCTGCTAAGAGTGAAATTTTTTGAATGTTCGAATTTGATGTGTCATTCATTATTTACTTTCAATCTGTAAGTCCCATCGATTCTCCAGTTTGAGCATTTATTATTACTCTACAACGTGTAAATATCAGAGGTGGCGCGGGTGTTCCAATAAATGGAGGTTCATGTTCCCA
>JBAQFX010000297.1:0-11584 GCA_049287485.1 Anaerolineales bacterium | reverse complement strand
ATCCCACACACGCAATTACGCCATATTCATACAATGATTTCAATTATAACCAGTAATCCCGCCTGGCTCTGCAATGAGCGAAATTAATTGACAGGGTGTTACCAAATATTAGAGCATTCTAATCGATATGGAATCCGTACAATTGCATCGCGCGACCTGCCGCATATACGGTTGATCCCAAATTACAATACCCTATCACTTATTTATCCGCCATTAGTTCTTGGTTGATCACACACTTATCTGACCTTCTTGTCAATTTACCTTTACATCTCCTCCCAATAGGTTACAATTATCTATAAATCTAAGGAGAGTGAAAGGGATGGAATCTCAAAAACCACCGCAAAAACCAGGCATTAATCCCATCTGGTGGCTAGTGATGTTGGCTCTGATTGCCTGGAATATCTATGCTTTCTGGCCGCGTACTCCATCGGAGATTAACCTGCCCTATAGCAGTTTTGTTGATCAGGTTAGAGCCGATCATGTTCAATCGGTTCAGATCAATGAAAGTTCGATTACCGGCGATTTTACCCAGCCCTTACCCTTGATAGAACTGGTACCCGTACCGACCCCTCTGCCCGGGGCCACTCCGGTCGCCACCGAAACGGTTACCTACACCAATTTCACCACCAATTTCCCTGATGTGGTGGGCGATACCTCTCTGATGCCATTGTTGAATCAACATAATGTCGAGGTGATTGTTTCGCCTCCTGCCAGCCCCTGGCTCACCATTCTGTTAACCTATGGTCTCCCCGTCCTGCTGATGGTGGGTTTCCTGGTGCTCATCGGCAGGCAAGCCACCCGCGGGCAAGAATCGATCTTCTCCTTCGGACGCAGTAAAGCTCGTCGCTTTGTGGCTGATGTCAATCGGATCACCTTCAAGGACGTCGCTGGTGCTGATGAAGCCAAGAACGAGATGCAGGAAGTGGTGGATTTCTTACGTAACCCGCAAAAATATCACAAGCTGGGGGCGCGCATTCCACGCGGAGTTTTACTGGTTGGCCCGCCTGGCACGGGTAAAACACTGCTCGGTCGTGCTGTAGCCGGCGAAGCGGATGTTCCCTTCTATAACATCAGCGCTTCAGAATTTGTGGAGATGTTCGTCGGTGTAGGAGCCAGCCGTGTGCGCACCTTGTTCGAGCAGGCCAAACAGACAGCTCCTGCCATCGTTTTTATTGATGAATTGGACGCGGTCGGTAGACGGCGTGGTGCTGGCATCGGCACGGTCAACGATGAACGCGAGCAGACTCTTAATCAGCTGTTGGTAGAAATGGATGGATTTGATATCACCCATGAGATCATCGTCCTGGCTGCTACCAACCGTCCAGACGTACTCGATCCGGCTCTGCTACGCCCGGGTCGCTTTGACCGGCAAATTAACGTCGCTTTGCCCGACCGTAAAGGACGTGAGGGCATCCTGAAGATCCACAGTAAACCGCTCAATGTTGCTAACGATGTGGACCTGGGTTTGTTGGCTCAAACCACCACCGGTTTGAGTGGTGCAGACCTGGCAAATTTGTGCAATGAAGCCGCTCTGGTGGCAGCCAGCAAGGACCATGAACAGGTCTTTATGGCTGACTTCGAGGATGCTATTGATCGTATCATTCTCGGTGAAGCCCGCCCATTGTTGATGAATGAGAAGGATCGCACCGTCGTGGCCTATCATGAATCCGGCCATGCTCTGGTTGCCTGGCTGACGCCGAACACCGATCCCGTCCACAAGGTGACCATTATCCCACATGGACGTGCATTGGGAGTAACGCAGCAGATGCCGGAGGAAGACCGTTATAACTATAGCAAAGAGGAACTTTTGGCTCGCATCCGTGTCATGCTCGGTGGTCGAGTTTCCGAAGAGGTTGCCTGTGGAGATATCACCACGGGTGCCGAAAGTGACCTCGTGGAAGCCACCCGCCTCACTCGCCGTATGGTTACCCGTTGGGGCATGGGCAGCCTTGGTCTTCAGGCTTTCGCAGCCGATGAGCAGCAGCCCTTCCTGGGTTATGAGCTTACCCAGGCGCGTGATTATAGTGAACAAACCGCTGCCCAGATTGATAAGGACGTCCAGACCATCCTTAGCCAATCTCACGACGAGGTTAAGAAATTATTGGAGCGCGAACATGATAAACTGGACGCCCTCGTCGAAGTGTTGTGCAAGGAGGAGACGATAGATCAAAATGTGCTGGAAAAAATTCTCGGCCCACGCCTTGGTAACGGTCGAGAAGAAAAATAAGGAATCACATTTTTAGAATAAAAAAATAAGGCACAGGCTCGCTGTGCCCTATTTTTTTTATTCTATGGGGAGGAAGGACTCACTCCCCAAAAAGATAGAGGTTTATGCTGCTGGTGGCAGGGGGAATGGCATAGCATTCACCAATGTGTACTGTCATCTCCTTGCTAACTTCTGGTTTACAGAAGTAGTTGTGTAAGTTGCGTCGTGGAGTTTTTGTAAAACCTAAATTTATTGTCTGAACTAAGAAGCGCCTGATAAGAGCGAGCTACGCTTCGCCCCGGCACAGTCCTCATCATTCCCCTTCTTTTAGATACTTATCAAAAAACTCGATCGTGCGCTGCATCGTCAGGTTGAAATAATTAGCCAGGTTATGGTCATCGCCAGGATATTCGTAATTCTCCACGGGCTTTCCCACTGCCATGATTTCCTGGTACAGGTCTTGCGAAAATTTCGACGGCACTTCTGAATCTCCCACGTCGTGGTGCAGCTCTAGCGGTCCCGAGAGGTCGCTCAGATAGGAATTCGCCGAGATACTTTGCCAAAAGGCAGGATTCTCTTCTGGAGTGCCGTAGATATTCTGCCATGTCCGCCATCCCGAACGATAGTTAGGATTTGGCGTGGAGGTAGGCACCCCGGGTGCAGGGTGGTGCCAGCAACACATCATATCCGGGTACGATCCTACCACTCCCGACCAGATTACCCCAGCTTTGATATCTTTTGAGATCACCATCGCCCGTAATGTCAGGAAGCCTCCCATCGAATGCCCCCACATCCCAATCCGCTCAGCATCCGCCTGGGGGAATGACTCCAGCGCTGAAACAGCGTTCAAAACATCCGTGGTATATCCTGGGTCACCATAAGCCCCAGTCGCTTCCCCTTCTGACTGGTCGTGCCCTCGATAGTCGATCTTGAACACAATGTACTCATAGCGCGCAAGTTGGTCCACGTAAGCCACATATCGTTCGGTGGTGATATATACCCTTGGGTCGATATACCCGTGATTGAATACGATCGCCGGCCAGCCTGACTCAGGCATTTCACCAAAGGGTATCGTCAACAGCCCATATATTTTCAATCCTTCCGATTCATACCAGGCATAATATCGGTAATAATTTGCCCCCGGCTCCAGGGTCTCCTCGATGGTGATTGCGCTGCCCGGATAGGTTGTCTGTCTGGCAGCCAGGATGCTCATCGGGTGCATTGTGGGCGTGCTGGTGGGGGTTTTTGTTGCAGTGCTGGTTGACGTTGGGATAGGTGTTTTGCTTGGGATTGCTGTGCTGCTTGGAGATGGTGTGGCACTCGGATTTATTGTCTGGCTAGCTGTGACCGTTGTGTTGTTAATATTAGTGCTAATGATTGTTTTTGTACTATTCTCCGGCGAGGTGCATCCGGCAATCATGAAAATCAGACAGATCCCAAAGCATAATCCTGTGGTTAAACCTTTCAGATATCCCTTAGTCTCTTTGAAGTATATGTTTTGTGTTGCGTGCGCCATTGTAAGAGTATGTTAACTATTTTCAGATATCTATTGATTTATTGCTTGGATTGAGTGCATTTTCACCATACCCAACATCATTTTTAATTCCTTATCGTTGGTCTTGCGTTGAGTTGATCGTTTTTCGCTAAACCCAACGAAATATTACTAAAATGCCCCGATCCGGTTTGGTGAATCCAGTGGAATCACCTGTCCAATATCCCACATCTCAACGATCTTCCCCTCTTCGAACCGAAAGATGTGCACTGCTGCAATTCCTGGCTCGCTTGTTTTCATGATGATGTTCGAATGTATCGCCACCAGGTCGCTATCACCCAGTACGTTTTTGACCATCAGTCGTTTATTGGAGAACTGAGCATGGCTCTCGAGCATCCCTTTTTTCAATGAATTGAACTCAGCCGAGTAATACATGTTATGGTGTTTCCCATGCATATTGACATAATACTCGTATGCTTCGTCGATCTTTCCTGAAACGACGAGCTGTAGGAAATCCACCGCGCGTTCTTTATTGGCTTGGATGCTGCTCCTGTTGGTCATGCTGTTTGCTCCATTCTTTACCTATATTACTTGTTAATGACCATTATTTGTTTAAGAAAGTTTTAATCAGGCGTAGCTCCCCATCATCAAACCGCTTGTGATTATAATGTCAAGATATACTGGATTTAGGTTTACTCAATTCCACTGGTAGTCTTAATACGCGTTTTGCCATTCTTTTTCCCCAAAAGGCTAGAGAACGCGTCTGCGGTGAGAAAAGCAACTAATTTAATTATTTCTTCTGATTATCCTTCACCTCCAGCTGACGGTAATACTTGAGCACCCCTAGGCTGGCAAAACTACCCTTAGCCAGCTTGCCATCTTCATAAATTGGGAAAGTGTGATCCGAATCGCGCAACTGTTTCAACGTTTGAGCAAGCCCGATCGTTCCGAATTCGCGCGTGCGTGTGCAATGATCTAGGTCAATCATCTCAGTCAGGATGGTCTGGTTGGTGGACGCTTCTTGCAGAATACGTCCATCTGGGTCAATCATGGTAGATCGCCCACCTCCCCATGTGCCTACTCCATTAACGCTTATAAAATAACACTGGTTGAATAAGGCATTGGCACGGCACATCACTAGTTCAAGCTCGCGATCGGAAGTTGGGGTGAGCGTAGGCTGTAGGATCACTTCGGCGCCTTTCCAGACCAGCGTACGTGCTACTTCCGGGAACCACATGTCATAGCAAATGCACAGACCAAAACGACCCACTTCAGGTATATCAAACACACAGAACTCATTCCCTGGGGTGATACCATCTTCATATGGTAGCCAGGGGAACATTTTACGATATTTACGGATAATTTCACCTTGAGGAGAAATAACCAGCGCGGTATTGTAAAGTTTATCATTATCCAATTCATACATTGATCCTGGGATCAACCAACGGTTTAATTTCCGAGCCAGATTGCACAATCGATCCGATAATGGTCCAGGAATTATCTCGGAATTCTTCATCAACCAATCTCTATCTTCAGAAGTGACAAACTGATCCAATCCAGGCACTACCAGCTCATGGAACATGATTAATTGGACCCATGGGAAGGACTTCGTTAGGTTAATCGCAATATCAGTCATTTTGTCCACCGTGCCATGGGCATTAAAAGCGATGGCTTGCATTTGTACTCCGGAAATCCCAAATAATCGGCTCATTGCGTTACTCCTCACTTACCAGATGACAGGCAACCATTCGGTTGGTTTTTATCTGTCTCAATATTGGCTCGTTCTCGATGCAGATTTTTTGCGCCAGCGCGCAGCGGGTATGGAAGCGGCAACCTGACGGTGGGTTGATTGGACTTGGTACATTACCTTCTAGAACGGTCAGTTCGCGGGGATTTTCCACATCCGGCAGCGGGATGGCTCCAAATAATGCTTGAGTGTAGGGATGCAGGGGTAAAGTGAAAAGCTCTTCTGCTGGTGAAAGTTCGACAATCTTGCCGAGATACATCACCCCAATTCGATCGCTGATGTGCTGCACTACATTCAGGTCGTGAGAGATAAAGACATAGGTTAATCCGTAACTTTTGCGTAAATCATCCAACAGGTTGATGATCTGTGCTTGTACCGAGACGTCCAATGCCGACGTTGGTTCATCCAACACCAGCAAGCGTGGGTTGAGTGCCATAGCTCGTGCAACTGCCACCCGCTGGCATTGCCCACCCGATAACTCATGTGGGAATCGATCCAGATGCTGTACACCAAGCCCCACTTGTTCCAGCAGTTCTATCACGCGTGATCTCACTTCTTTTGCCTTTACCACTTTATGTGTGATCAGAGGTTCGGCCACGATCTTTTCAATTTTTAACCGCGGGCTAAGCGATGAGAGTGGATTTTGGAACACGATTTGCATTTGCTGACGCATTTGCCTCATGCTTTTTCCATCCAGGGAGCTCAGATCTGTCCCTTCAAATAACACCTTCCCGGCTGTGGGTGGTATGAGATTAAGCATGATACGCCCTAGGGTTGTCTTTCCACAGCCCGACTCTCCCACCAATCCAAATACTTCACCCTGTTCAATCGAAAGATCGATACAATCCACCGCATACACATAGCGCCTGTTACCGGTTAGCCAGCCTCCGGGCAAACGGAAGTATTTCTTGAGTGAGTAAACTTCTACCAGCGGGGTCATGCCAATTTCCATTCAACTCCCGTTGATTGTTCTGCTAGAAAACAGGCACAGGAGTGGCCTTCTTCCATCGAAAACATATCCGGAACTTCCTGTTTACAACGATCAAATGTATAGGCGCATCGTGGTGCGAAAGGACAGCCTTGCAGGGCTCCCGGGTTTGAAGGGACTGTACCAGGAATGACTGTCATTTTTTTACCCCGGCTACCGGGGCGGGGTACAGCCGCGAGCAATCCGCATGTATATGGATGCTGAGGGTTTCTAAAAACCTGTTGGGTCGTGCCAATCTCCATCACCCTTCCTGCATACAGGATTACGATTCGGTGGCAAGTTTGAGCCACCACACCCAGGTTATGAGTGATCAGGATGGCGGAAATATCAAACTCCACTTGCAGCTCTTGTAAGAGTCGCAATATTTGCGCTTGGATGGTAACATCCAGGGACGTGGTAGGCTCATCCATAATCAGTAAGTGGGGATGACACGATAACGCCATAGCAATCATGACTCGTTGCTGCTGACCACCAGAAAGCTCGTGTGGGTAGCTATCCAGGATCCGCTTGATATCAGGCAGTCCCACCGCTTGCAGCATTTCTGACGCTCGCTGCGTGGCGGTAGCCCTGGATAGGTTGGTATGCCTCCTAATCACGCGCTTCATCTGGTCGCCGATAGTGAATACCGGATTCAGTGAAGAGCTCGGGTCCTGAAAAATCATCGCGATTTGGCTTCCCCGGGCTTTCTCCATCTCAGCTTTAGATAATTTCAATAAATCTACCCCCTCCAGTAAAACTTGACCTTGCGTGATGCGCGCGGACCGTGACAGCAATCGCAAGATCGATAATCCAGTCACGGTTTTTCCACAGCCTGTTTCACCTACTAGTCCAAGCACCTCTCCCTTGCGTACGTCAAAATTTATCCCATTTAATGCATTCAGCCTGCCCTGTGAGGTTTTAAACTCCAGATATAAGTCTCTGATTTCCAATAAGGCGCTCATCGATATTGCCTTGGGTCGAAGATGTCCCGCATTGTATCGCCAATCAGGTTGAATGCTAGCACCACAACAAAAATTGCTAGGCCAGGAAAAGTCGAGATCCACCATTGCTCCAGGATATAAGTGCGTCCTTCAGATACCATTAATCCCCAATCTGGCGATGGAGGTTGGGTGCCCAGTCCTAAAAAAGCCAGCCCACCCATCGCCAGGATAACCGTGCCTAGGTCCACGGTTGCTTGTACTAGGATCGCCGAGATCGTATTTGGCAGGATATGCCTCAGGATGATGATTGAGTCGCGTACACCGATGGCTTGAGCAGCTTCGACAAAGTATCGCTCCTTCAAGCTAATTGTTACCCCACGTACTAAGCGGGTATACCACGGCCACCATGAAACCACTAGGGCGATCGCAGCATTTTGTAAGCCTCGTCCCAGGGCAGAGGCGATCGCCATGGCGAGCAGTAAGGATGGAAAAGCCAGGAACAGATCAGTGATCCGCATGATCGTCTCATCTATCCAACCCCCTTTATAACCTGCAATCGCACCCAATGGTGCCCCAATGAGTACCGCAAACAGTACAACCATCATTGGCACCATCAGGGCGGGTCGGGCTCCTACGATAACCCGGCTAAGCACATCTCGTCCTAATTTATCGGTTCCAAAGGGGTGCTCAAGTGAGGGGGCGAGCAGTGAATTAGGGACATTGGTCTTGCCTTCCCCTTCTTGCGGAAAAGGTGCTACCTGATATGCAAAAATTGCAACCAGGATAAAAAGGATGATTACTATCGTGCTGATAAGTGATAATGGGTCGCGTAGGATCACATTGAGCATGTGACGTCCGGTTCGGGTACGTTGGACTTCTGTTTCCAGTTCGACAACAGGGACTGTGCTCATATTATTTTAACGTGATCCGCGGATCGATCCATGCCTGCACCAAATCGACTACAAGGTTGATGATGACGTACATAGCAGCCCCATACAGGGTAATACCCATGATGGCAGGGTAGTCAACATTAAGTAATGAATGGACCGTGAATAAGCCTAATCCCGGCCAGTTATAGATTACTTCAACAAAAAAGGTGCCGGTGAGTGCAAATGCCACGGTTAAACCAATCACGGTTAAAGTTGGGCTGATTGCGTTTTTTAATGCGTATAGGTATACAATAATGGTTTCTTTGATGCCATATGCCCGCGCAGTGCGGATGTAGTCCTGTTCCATCACTTCCAACATAGTTGCTCGTGTCATACGCGCTACCAATCCAGTTGGGTACGCTGCCAGTGTCACTGCGGGTAGCACGAGGTGCAGCGCCACATCCTTGAGTGCAATCCAATTCTTACCGATGAGTGCATCCAGCAACAGAAAATTGGTCACTGGTGTGATCGGATTTGTAAAACGCAGTTCATTGCTAAATCGTCCTGCTAGTGGTAACAGGTCTAGCTTCCTAAAGAACAGGATTTGCAATAGCAATCCCAGATAAAAAGCAGGCATGGAAACCCCGAATATCGAGACCGTACGCACGAACACATCCATCGTTTTTCCCTGCCAGCGTGCACTGAGCACTCCCATCGGTACACCGATCAAGATCGCCAATCCCATGCCTGTGATGAGCAGTTCCAGGGTGGCTGGTAGGCGGCTTGCCAGCTCCAGTAACACTGGGCGCTTGGTTCCGATAGAGATACCTAAATCACCGTGTAATAAACCACGCATATAGATTAAATACTGTACCGGCAATGGCTTGTCCAGTCCAAGCTGAATGCTTACTCGAGCGATATCCTCTGGTCGGGCTTTCGGGCCAATATACATCGCCGCTGCATTAGAGGGGATGACGCGCGCCAGGGCGAACGTGATGATCGAGACACCAATCAGCACGAAGATTGATGTAAGTAAGCGCCGTAAGATGAATTCAAGTCTACGCATGCGATTCCAGATTGGGCAACGCCCATGGCCAAGATATTATAAATCTGCTGGAAGCAGGGAGCGGATTCAGACGGATTCCGCTCCCTGCATTATTCAAGCTTATTGTGCTGGGGTTAATTGGTAGAACCAGAAGGGTGTAAATGGGTAATTTAGGTTATATTGGAAGCCTGCAATACGGTTCGGTATTACATAGGCGGCTTTTGTGTCAAAGAGGAATACACCAGGAGTCTGATCAACCAGCAGGTTCATTGCATCGATGTACAGTTGTTGGGATGTGGTTGGGTCAGTGACTGTAGTTGCAATCGCTTGGTCCAACAAATCGTTGTAATCTTGGTTATCCCAGTAGGATAGGTTGAAGAAGGGTGCCTGGGTGTAGTAGAACATCGACCATAGGTTGTCCGATCCAGCATCTGAATAGGTTGGCCAATAGAGCAGCAGGAACATATCCTGGGCATTAGCCGGATCAGATTTCGCTAATTCCCATTGTTGGTTGAACAACATTGGCTCGATGGATACGTCAACACCAATCTGGGCAAATGAATCCTTGATCAATGGGGCGAAGAGCGTCTCTGCTGCATTCTCTGACGCATGTGTTAGTCGTAATGAAAAGCCACCGTTCTCATAACCGGCCTGCTTCAGTAAGTCTCGGGCTGTATTCAAGTCATAAGTATATTGCATAACTTGATCAGACCATGGCCAGACACCCTGTGGTACCGGGCCACGGCTTTGGGTTCCTAGGCCTGATACGGAAATATCGATGATATCCTGATAAGGGATGGCATATGAAAGCGCCTGGCGAACAAGCGGGTTATCCAAAGGTGGGCGTAAAGTGTTGAAAAAGCCCACGTAGTTGAAGAAGGAAGGTAGCTCATACACGGTGTAATCTGGATTGCTCTTAAAACTATCTAGATTCTCGGTGGGAATCAAGCTTGCGAGGTCCACTTCACCACCCTCCAGGAGTTGCTGTTGGGTCGTGGCTTCTGGGACGATCTGGCATAGTACAATATCATAATTGTTCGCTTGCCATCCACCCCAATAATTGTCAAACTTTTTAAATACCACTTCCTGGTCAGGGGTGTACGAATCGATCATATACGGCCCAGTACCAGCTTCCTTACCGGTTTCATAATATGTCTCATCAGCAGCAACAGCTTCTAGTGCTTTTGGACTGATGATCCAGGAACCGTACAGTGAGGAAGCGATCAAGTCAACCGGCGCAGCGTAACTCAGGTTGAATACCACAGTGTAATCATCTGGGGTTTCGATACTATCCAATGGTGCCCAGATAAAAGATGCTCCACCGTGATCCTTGGCGGCTTCGATGGATAGTTTCACCGCATTGGCATTCATCGTTTCCCCATCATGGAATGTTACCCCCTGGCGCAGGTGAAATGTCCAGGTTAAACCGTCTTCGCTGGATTCCCAACTTTCAGCCAGCAAGGGCGTAAAGCGCTCTGCTGAATCCGGTGGGTTGATCCGCAACAGTTGCTCATACATGTTTGCCATGTAGGCCGCTTCGGTGGAGAAGGATTTCACCGGATCCCAGGTGGTGAAGCTAGCCGTATTGGCGATCCGCAAGATTTTAGGTAGCGCAGTTGGTTCTGGGGATGGTACCTCAGTTGGTGGCACCGCTGTCGGGGGTGCTTTAGTCGGTTGTTCCACCACCTCTGTGGGAGAGACTGGCGCAACTGTAGTCGCCGGGGTCTGGGTTTGCCCTCCACATCCGCTAACCAGTAGCATAACTGCCAGCAAGGTGAATATGAGTAAACGATTTAGTTTCATTACTATTCTCCTCTCTTTTGTTTTAGATGCTGTTAGAATCCTATCATATTGGTTTTGCAAAATATTTGCAAATGATGAAGCCCTCTGTTCTGCTTTCAACGAAGTTCTTGTTGCCGCGTGCTGGGCGTGGCTATCTCCCCAGACCACATCTCATCCAATGGTTGGATGGCCATGTCGAGCAACGTTTAGTATTGTTATCTGCCCCAGCTGGTTATGGCAAGACGAGTTTATTGGCGGAATACCTTGCAAAGGTTGAAATTCCTGTTGCTTGGTATCAGCTCGATCCTTCCGATTCAGATCCAATCACTTTTCTTACATATCTTCTCGAATCCCTCCGTCGGATGAAGGGTTGTACCAACAGCCAACGGACTTCTATCGCCCAAAATGCCTGGGCCTTGCTTCAAAGTTCACAAAAAGGCATTGAACCACAACAGGTGATGACAGTTTTAATCAACGAACTGGGAGAACAGTTAGATCAGCCATTTTTGGTTGTAATGGATGATTACCATTACAT
>JBAQFX010000296.1:0-14386 GCA_049287485.1 Anaerolineales bacterium | reverse complement strand
CCCTGCGCACCCTATTTTTCTAGGTCTTACCACTTAATTGATACAAGCAAGACATGATATAAGAGAATTGGTGAGTAATTACCATTTATTTGGTCTGAGGGCTAATACTCAAGCGTTAAATCCAGTCGGTTGTATAGCGGTAGTTCTTCAATGTACCGGCGTAGATTCTGGATGAAAAGTCCTGTGGCGCGTTCATCATAATGCGGTGAAAATCCTGCAATATGCGGGGTGATGATCACGTTGGGCAGCTTCCACAAGGGGCTATCCGCAGGAAGCGGTTCAACCGGGAACACGTCCAGAGCTGCCCCGGCGATTTTTCGCTCACGAAGCAGCGGAATGAGGGCATTCTGATCGATGATTTCCCCGCGTGAGATATCCACCAGATAAGCTCTGGGTTTGATTGCTGCCAACTCTTTTGCTCCAAGCAAGCCACGCGTTTCTGAGGTGCGCGGTAAGGTGACCACCACAAAGTCACATTCTTTGAGCATAGAGCGCAGTGCTTCCGGTGGGTATAATCTGTTCACCAGGTCACCACACGGGTCACCTAATCCATCCTGTGTATAACCGGTATCCTCTGGGTGTAAGATATCACGCTTGGTTGCCAGGACAGTTGCACCAAAGGTCTGCAGCAATCGTGCAATTTGTCGACCAATGCTCCCATAACCGACGATTCCTACCGTGCTACCGCGCAGTTCAATAGGGCCGAACAGTTCCCACCTCCCTGATGGCCACTCAGCTTTCTTTTGGTGGGCGAAAGCCTCCGGGATATGGTGTCCCAATGCCAACATCATCATCAAAGCATGCTCCGCCATGGGTGAGGCTGATGCACCACTCAAGCTGGTAGCGCTCATCCCTTCCCGGTGCAGGATCGGCTCATCCAAAGCATGATCTATCCCTGCCCAATGGAATTGGATCCAGCGTAGGCTTGGGGCTTGTTCGGGTTTCGGCAGGACGCGGTTAGTGTACAACACCTCAACGCGCTTCCAGGCTTCGTCGTTGATATCTTCCACTTTGCGAGCGACGATCTTTTCAACCGACAGGCGAGGCGATACCTCTGCAATTTGTTTTATCAGCTCATCAGGGAAAGGCAGTGTTATCAGAACTTCGATGGGATCATCCATTTTGCACCCCGTTGTTGTGGGATATTTGTGGGTTATACGTGGGATAAATGTGGGATAAAGTGTATAATTTTTGGGTTTGATTGACTTGGAACATCATGAGCATGGGATTATTTTTGCTGATATCTTTCGACCAGCGTACCCAGCCAGGGGTAACGAAAATTCTTCCCTTGGAAGGTCTGGATAGTGGCGATTAATCGGGCGATAAAGATGAACCCTGCAATGGGGATGAAAATGCATGGTATGAGTAAAGGCACTGCGGTTATCAAGGCTATTACTATCCTGACCGGTTCCGTTGTGGGGTTGCCCTGGCTACCCAATATGGCAATATCTCCAATCCCCAGGCCTAATACCCCAAGAATAAAAACCACCATGCACCCAACCAGAAGAAAAACAGCGATGCTCGTGATTATGTCAAATGCCAGTGCTTGAACGGCCTGAAATCGCACAAATGGCGATTTATCTTTTTGGGTGGCCCAAACAATCAATGCCACCAGCCAGCCAAAGAAATGGGATATCGCTGCCATTAAGCTTTCATTGGAGGTTGGACTTAAGAATTGATCTGTCATCGTTCCACCATTCGGTTAATCCCAATTGTACCCAATCGCGGATGAGTATTTCATGCTTAAATTATACTCTGGCTAGATTTTTAATATTTTCTAACGAAATACTCATCTACCAGCTAGAGTAATCCCTTTACAAATTCTAAAGCCATCGATATAATCAAGCGTTCTTAACTATTTAGAAAGGTTAACGTATGTCATCGAATGATTTGTTCGTTAACACATTGCAAGAAGCGTTTGGGATTTTCAGGCAACGATTAATGAGTAATTTATACGCTTTTGCCAGGGATAAAGGTCTGACCATGGGACAGTTCGGTGCCATGCTCCATGTTTACCATAGAGGGGGCTGCGGTGTATCCGATATTGGCAGCGATCTCGGAATCACCAATTCAGCTGCCAGTCAGATGTTAGAACGTCTGGTGCAGCTTAAATTGATCGTCCGCACTGAAGATCCCTACGATAGGCGCGTCAAGCAAATTGATCTAACCGATAAGGGTCGCCAAATTTTACAGGAGGGTAGTTTGGCAAACCGAAACTGGTTAGAACAGATAGCTACATCCATGACTGAAAAGGAACAAGAGCAAGTCAGAAATGCTGTGACTATATTAATTGCTAAAGCCCGACAGCTTGAATCAAACCCAAACTAAACTCCTTTATATAGAGACACTTTTCCTATGATTGATAAAACATGCGTTATCCACATGCGATATCTACCTTTTTATTAATCAAAACAACATCATTTTCAGCGGGTAAATAAATAGAAATCTTTTCGAAAGGGTTTTCAATAGCTTAATTTTAGGAATAAACAAAACTATGCTTCGTTTAATAAAATACCTAAAACCTTACCTTCTCTTGATCCTCCTCGCCATCATCTTGCTGTTTGTACAGGCAAATGCTGACCTTGCGTTGCCTGACTATCTATCCAAAATCGTTAACATTGGGATCCAGCAAGGAGGTGTGCCAGATGCCATCCCTGTAGCAATCCGCCAGAGCGAGATGAATAAGCTTACCATCTTTATGAGCGCGGCGGATAAAACCAGGGTACTCTCCGATTACACCCTGGTCGATAAGAACTCTTCCGCTTATGCTGCTGATGTCATCCTGTATCCCGTCCTTTCCCAGGAACCTGTCTATGTCCTGAATAAGATTAATAGTGCAGAGACAACCTGGTTGAACCCGGTGATGGGAAAGGCGTTTTTAGTTGTATCGGGCATTCAGCAGGTCATGGCAGACCCAGCCAAGGCTTCTGCACTAGCTACCAGCATGGGCTTTGATCTATCGAAGTTGCCAGCTGGGGTGGATATTTTTACCGTACTTGGGCAGCTTCCCGCGGCACAACTTTCTCAATTGAGCAGCACCTTTGAATCAAAGTTTGCCGTCTTAGGCGACAGCATGATCATCCAGGCAACTGTTGCGCCAATTAAAGCCGAGTACATTGCTATCGGAATGGATACCGGGAAACTGTCGTCTAACTATATCATTCACATCGGCATCCTGATGTTGCTCGTGACCTTACTCTCCGGGACCTGTACGATTATTGTGGGCTACCTGGCGGCTCAAACCGCAGCCGGATTGGCGCGCGATCTGCGCAGGTACGTATTCCAACGGGTTGAGAGCTTTTCCAGCACAGAGTTTGACAAGTTTTCCACCGCCTCGCTGATTACCCGCTCCACAAACGATATCACCCAGATCCAGATGGTCGTCATCATGATGATGCGCATGGTTTTCTATGCACCCATCATCGGGATCGGTGGTGTAATCCGAGCCATTGGTAAAAGCGCCAACATGTGGTGGATCATCGCACTGGCGGTAGTCGTGCTTCTTGGCTTGATCCTGACAGTATTCTCAATCGCCCTACCGAAGTTCAAAATCATCCAAAGTTTAATTGACCGGCTAAATCTGGTGACGCGTGAAAACCTGTCCGGTATGATGGTTATTCGAGCCTTCAACATGCAGTCCTTCGAGGAGAATCGCTTCGATAAAGCCAATAAGGATGTGACCAGCAACCTCCTATTCATTAACCGGGTCATGGTCGTCATGATGCCGGTAATGATGATGGTCATGAATGGAGTGACCGTGCTGATCATATGGGTCGGCGCCCATCAGGTCGCCCAATCTACGATTCAAGTTGGCGACATGATGGCTTTTATGCAATACGCCATACAAATCGTTTTTGCCTTCCTCATGCTGGCTATGATGTTCATCATTTTACCAAGAGCGGCTGTATCTGGTGATCGTATTGCTGATGTACTGGAAACCGAACCGGTCATTAAAGATCCAAAGGATCCCAAGCGTTTTAACGAGCCTTTCAAAGGGACAGTCGAATTTCGCAACGTTTACTTTCACTACCCCGGCGCAGAAGAGGATGTTTTACACAATGTCAGCTTCACTGCCCAACCCGGACAGACCACTGCCCTGATCGGGACTACCGGTTCAGGTAAATCTACGATTGTCAGCTTGATCCCGCGCTTCTACGATGTCACGGAGGGCGCTATCTATGTGGATGGGACTGATATCCGGGAAGTCACGCAGCATGAGCTTCGCAATCGGATCGGTTACGTCCCTCAGAAGGGTACGCTATTCTCCGGTACGATTGAAAGTAACCTTTTATACGGGGATGAAAACGCCAGCGAAGAAGAGTTGAAAGTGGCCGCTGATGTATCCCAGGCCACTGAATTCATCTCCACAAATCCAGAAGGCATACAGACCGAAGTGGCGCAAGGAGGGATGAATGTGTCAGGCGGACAGAAACAACGTCTTTCGATTGCGCGTGCCCTGGTGAAGAAACCGCCTATCTACATCTTTGACGATAGCTTTTCAGCCCTGGATTTCAAAACTGATGCTGCTTTGCGCAAAGCACTCAAGGAGTATACCGGTGAGAGCACAATGTTTCTCGTAACTCAACGCATTGCCACCATTAAGACTGCTGAGCAAATTATCGTACTGGACGAAGGCAAGATCGTTGGCAACGGCTCCCATGATGAACTCATGAAAGACTGCGAAGTTTATCGAGGCATTGCCTTATCGCAGCTGAGCAAGGAGGAATTGGCATGAACGGAAATCGTAACAACTCAACAGCCAGTTCTACTCCAACGAGTGGTCGTGCTCCCATGGGTGGCGGTCCGATGGGCGGTCGTGGCCCCATGGCAGGTGGTCCTATGGCAATGATGAGAAGAGGTGAAAAGCCGCGTGACTTCAAAGGCACCCTGATCAAGCTTATTCGATATCTCGGGCAATACCACTTTTTAATCTTATTCATCTGGTTCCTGGCGATTGCGTCCACGGTTGCGATGATCTTTGGACCCAAGATCCTGGGAAATGCTACCACCACTCTGTTCAATGGGGTGATGGCCCAGATCGCCGGCACAGGTTCCGTCGACTTCACCGCTATCGGCAATATCATGGTGGAGACCTTATTGCTATACCTATTTTCCGCCTTGTTGAGTTACGGTCAGGGCTGGATCATGGCCAACGTGGCAATGGATATCACCTACCGTTTCCGCAAGGATATTGCTGAAAAGATCAACCGTCTGCCGCTTAAATACTTTGATGGCACGAGCTACGGCGAGGTGCTCTCCCGTGTCACCAATGATGTGGATACGGTCAGCCAGACACTGAATCAGAGCCTGACGCAGATCATTACCTCCGTAGCCACGGTCATCGGTGTGCTGGTGATGATGTTCACCATCAGCTGGCAAATGACCATGGTGGCTTTGGCCATGCTCCCGTTGTCATTTGGCATCATTGGCTTGATCATTGGTAAGTCGCAGGTTTTCTTCAAACGCCAGCAGGATTACCTGGGTCATATCAACGGTCATGTCGAAGAAATGTACGGTGGGCATATTGTGATGAAAGCTTTCAATGGCGAGGCTAAGAGTGTTGAGCAGTTCGATCAGATCAACAATGTCCTCTTTGACTCGGCCTGGAAATCGCAATTCCTAACCGGCTTGCTGTTCCCCATCATGAACTTCGTGGGCAACTTGGGCTATGTCGGCATCTGTATTTTGGGTGGTTACTTGGTAGTTAATGGCAGCATACCCATCGGCGATATCCAGGCCTTTATTCAGTATGTCCGCTCGTTTACTCAACCAATCTCGCAGATCGCTAATATTTCCAATATTCTCCAGCAGACGTTGGCTGCGGCTGAGCGCGTATTCCAGTTCTTGGCTGAATCTGAGGAAATTCCCGATACCTTGACCCCTGTCAGGTTGGACACTGTCGAAGGCCGTGTAGATTTCAAGCATGTTCGCTTCGGTTATAACCCGGATAAAATTATCATCAATGACTTTACCTTCTATGCCGAACCCGGTCAGAAGATCGCCATCGTTGGCCCGACCGGCGCCGGGAAAACCACCATGGTTAAATTATTGATGCGCTTCTACGATGTTAATAGTGGTGCCATCCTGGTGGACGGCCATAACATTAAGGATTTTACTCGCGGGGACTTGCGTTGCATGTTTGGCATGGTCTTGCAGGATACTTGGCTTTACAACGGTCCTATCATGGAGAATATCCGTTATGGTCGCTCGGATGCTACCGATGAGGAAGTCATCAAAGCTGCTAAGGCGGCCCGCGTGGACCATTTTGTTCGCACCCTACCGGAAGGTTATAACCTGGTGCTCAACGAAGAGACTACCAACATATCCCAGGGACAAATGCAATTGATGACCATCGCTAGAGCATTCCTGGCAAATCCCAAAATGCTTATTCTAGATGAAGCCACCAGTTCAGTAGATACACACACTGAGGTGCTCATCCAGAAAGCCATGGATACCCTGATGAAAGGTCGCACCAGCTTTATCATTGCTCACCGCCTATCCACTATTCGCGACGCAGATTGGATCCTGGTAATGAGGGACGGTGACATCGTGGAACAGGGCAAGCATGCCAAGCTGCTGGCGAAGAACGGTTTTTACGCCGAACTCTACAACAGCCAGTTTGAAGGAAAACAAATATAACCATAGAGGGATTCAATACCTCATTATTAGAATTAGCCAGCCTCTCCCATATTATGGAAGAAGAAGGGAGAGGCTGGCTTACTTTCTTCATAGAACTTAATGGAATATTTTTGCATTGGATACAAATATGATGGTACAAATGAGACGGCTTGGAAAAACTGATATATTAGTCAGCCCAATTGGATTGGGAGTTATGGAATTTGCGGGTGGAGGGGGACTGATCGGGCACATGTTCCCGGTCATCCCCCAGGAGGAAAAGAACGCCATAATCAAAGCTGCCCTAGATGGTGGCATCAACTGGTTTGACTCGGCCGAAGCGTATGGTGCCGGGGTATCAGAGCGATCCCTAGCGATCGCGCTGAAAGCAGCCGGTAAGTCAGGCAAAGATGTCAGCATTGCGACGAAATGGCTGCCTTTTTTGCGAACGGCTGGTAATATCCCGCACAGCATCAAAAATCGCCTGAAAAACCTAGATGGATACAGCATCGCAAATTATATGGTCCACCAACCATATAGTTTCTCCTCACCAGAGGCCGAGATGAATGCCATGGCTGACCTGGTGGAGGCAGGTAAAATCCACTCGGTGGGAGTTAGTAATTTTAATCCGGTCCGGATGCGGCGAGTGCATGCCGCTCTGGCAAAAAGAGGCTTACCACTGGCTGTAAACCAAGTCAGGTATAGTTTATTGAGTCGCGAGATCGAGAGGAATGGTATTCTCGAGACGGCCAAGGAACTTGGGGTGATGATCATCGCCTACACGCCATTGGCAAGTGGCTTGTTGAGTGGGAAATACCACAAGAATCCGGAACTTCTGAAACGAATTTCAGGATGGCGCAAGGCCAGCATGCAGCGCAACCTAGAACGAAGTCGCAAGCTCATCAACGCTATGGACGAGATTGCGACTGCGTCTGGAGCTACAATCGCCCAGGTGGCATTGAACTGGCTGATCAACTATAACGGGGAGGATGTAGTAACCATCCCGGGTGCGACCAAGGTACGCCAGGCTGAGGAGAATGCGGGTGCAATGAACCTTAGGCTCTCCGATGATGAAATAGCTCGGTTGGATGATTTGTCAATGAAGTTGTAAATTTACCTGTTAATGTTGATGGTACCATTTTCTCCAGAGATATCCACATCTGCCTGCCCTGGTTCATTGTCCAGGGAGAGGATGTGGATATTGGCAAGGCCATCAGACAAATAGATGATGCTAGCCAGATCGCACGATAGATGTTTAGATTTCCTATTAATTACCTGAGTTGCACTTCGTCTGGGCGCTATGATTATGTATAATTTCCATAATGACAAATGTCATAAAACCTAAAATGACAAATGTTAGTTGAATTTGATACCCAATTAGTGCTAAGATAATATTGAACAACTGAATAAGCCGGAGCAATCTAAAGAATACCTAACTGGCAATAATCTAGCAGAGCTAGACAGCTGGGCAGGCTGTAAATAAAATGCCAGATAAGTTCCCGTGGTATGCGGGAAAAAAGATTGCTCCGGCGTTTTTGTTCTATAATATCCACTATGACCGCTGATTATGAAACCTATCTTTCCCCTTATACCTGGCGTTATGGTAGCCAGGCGATGCGAGGTATTTGGAGTGAAGTTTCCAAACGGAAACTTTGGCGCAAGTTGTGGGTGACGCTGGCCGAAGTGCAGGCCGAGTTCGGCCTCGTGCAGGCGGAACAAGTAGCAGATTTACACCAGCACATGGGGATGGTGGATATCCAGCGAGCCATGGAAATCGAAACCAAGATACACCATGACCTGATGGCTGAGTTGAGGGTTTTTGCCGAGCAATGCCCAAAAGCAGGGGGTATATTGCACCTGGGTGCCACCTCCACGGATATCGAGGACAATGCGGATGTGCTGCGCCAGCGGGAATCACTCGATCTGTTGTTGCCGGGCTTGCGTGACCTGCTCCTGCTTTTTACCGAAAAGATAGAAAACTGGTCTGAGTTACCAATGATCGCTTTTACCCATTTACAGCCAGCTGAACCCACCACCTTGGGTTACAGGTTAGTGATTTATGCCCAGGATTTGCTCATAGACTGGCAGACGCTTGTAGCAATCAGGAATGGGCTGCGTGGGAAGGGTTTACGAGGCGCGGTCGGCACAGGCGCATCGTATGCTGAGCTGCTTGGGGCTGAAAACCTGGTCGAATTCGAAAGTCGTCTCTCCCAACGCCTGGACCTGCCATTCTTCCCCGTGGCAACCCAGGTATATCCGCGCAAGCAGGATTATGTTTTACTTAGTTCTCTGGCAGGTTTGGGTGCCTCTTTACATAAATTCGCCTTTGACCTGCGCATTCTACAGTCCTCTCCTATTGGTGAGCTGAACGAGCCATTCAGCCAGCAGCAGGTGGGCTCATCCGCCATGCCCTTCAAACGCAATCCAATCCAGGCGGAGAAGATTGACTCGCTGGCGCGCCTGCTGGCGCAAATGCCGCGCACCGCCTGGGATAATGCCGCCAACTCTCTCCTGGAGCGCACCTTAGATGATTCCGCCAACCGCCGCACATTGCTGCCAGAAGCCTTCCTGATTTGTGATGAGCTATTGTTGACCTCCAGGAGCATCCTGGGAGGATTGCAGGTCAACGAAACGACCATGCAACGCAATCTGCGAGTGTATGCGCCATTTGCAGGCGTTGAGCGGGTCTTGATGGCACTGGTCAAAGCCGGCGCTGACCGTCAGGTGATGCATGATTATCTGCGCGAGCATTCGCTGACTGCCTGGGCGGAAATACAGGCCGGAAAACCGAACTTGTTGTCTGAGTTGATCAGCCACGACCCGGAATTTACTATCTACCTGCCTGAAGATGAATTGTGCCAGCTCATGGATGTCACCCATTATCTTGGTGATGCCCCTCTGCGTGCCCGGCAGATGGCGGAAACCATTCAAAAAACTTTAGCGAGCTGAATCTCCTTTTTTTAAGAAATAAACCCCGACTTTGGAACCTCTACAGCCGGGGTTTATATAGTTCTTTTAGGCTTACATCATTTGCTGATCGCTGGCAGCCAGAAAAGTGGGTTGATGTTCAAGGTGATAGTAGCTGTGCTGGATAAGCCATGGGCATCGGTAACCTGGAGAGAGACCGAAGGGCTAAATACGTTGCCTCCTTTGATCTCACTACCAAGTGCGCTTACGATATTAAGTGTGTCTCCCAGATAGCCATCACTACTTGAATTCCACGCGTAGGAATAGGGTGGTGTACCGCCAAAGGCTGACCCTTCGAACAAAATTGGTGCGCCGGCCAAAAACGTTGATCCGTCAGGTGGGTTGAGGATGGCAACCTGAGGCGGCATATACTCAGCTGCCGCTGGTACATATACCGGGACATCCTCCGCCAATAGGTCCCCGTCCAAGTAGAAATCAGTAGTGAACTCCCAGGCTGGAATTAGCTCACTCTGGTGCTCCAGGTATGGCAGCTCATAATAGCCCAACGTTGCTGCAGTATATGTAATGTAATCTGCTGCATAGGGCAGCTCTGGAATTGCCAGGCTATTGTCTTCCATTAACATATTCCAAACGACACCGGCATCCAGGATGGGTATCTGTTCTTTGGTTTCACTCACATCGCGCGAGCCGCCCTGCACACCGATGATCTCCCCCCCATCTCCAAGATATAACTTTAGCCGCCCACCAGGCCCGAACACAGGGTATTCCACCTGTTGAATGCCATCAGCTGTGCCGGCCTGCACGGAAATCAAACGTGGGTAGGTCATGGAAACATTCGCAGGCAGGCGACTAATTTCCTGCTCTGTGAACTCACCATTTTCCCCCATCATGAATTGCTCGCCAACGATATCTTCGGTCAGGTAGAAATAGTAAAGAGGCGTACGGTACCAGGCAGCGGGTAAACCTTCAGCTGGAGTTTGGGTGAACCAATTGTTGATGATTAAATCTGCCACGCGTGTAGTGGGAAGTGTGGGTGTCATCTCGGGAGTGACCCACAGGCTGCTCAGGTTATGAAAACTGTAGCTGCCCGTCACCCGGTCAACCTGTAAAGTTTGGGTGATGCCGCCACTGGTATTTACCATGTAATAGAACATATCATCCATGGCAATATCACCGGTGAGGTTGAAAGCCGGTGCGATGATATTTTGTACGTATTCCTCATTTACCATCCGATCAAGCACTTGGAGCCGAGGCAAGGTGATCGCTTCAGGTTGGGTATTATCGATAATCGATTGCTTTGCACCTGTTGAACAGTGATCCCAGTAATAGTAATAATTATCAGCCACTGGATCTGGGCTGACATAACCTTTGCCCCACAGATAATCGTTGAAATTATTGGGAGTCTCAGCAAGAACTCGCGCACAAGTGACTGTTGGCTGTACATAGTCTACAGCCTGGAACCATGCCTGAGTGACTGTGCTGGGTGGCAGGAACCAGGAAAATCCTTTCATGTAAAAACCCCATAGAAGTCCATCGCCAGGTGCCCATACATACATGGTATTCTTGAAACCCAATAGCAGATGTAATCCATTCATGGTCGCTGCCCAATAACCGCGGTTGTAATACGGTGCCGCACCACCATCACTCAGCACACTGCATGAGTCAAAAGCCAGCCATTCCAGGTCTTTATCACCATATGCTTTGTAAGCATCACCGGGAGAGAGGTGCTGATCGGTATGTGAGCTACCGAAGTATACTGAGCTGAGGTTTTTGTTCCAAAAGTCATCATGAGTCCCTGCACCATGAGTGCAGATCATGGCGATATCGACTTTATCAACATAAGCATCTTCTGATCCGCCGAGTGATTCGTTCTTAAAATCTGTCTCATAGGCACTCCAATCGGTAAAATGGAAACGGGATATCCAGCCAGTGCTGAGTAGCTGGTTATACAATCCGTCGCATGATTCATCCCAGTGTGATCTATCGTCGGCAGTACCAGGGAAATCATTGATCCATTCCACGCCAATTTCAAGAACCCCGTCATCGCCCCATCCAGTGGGTGAATCTGGTATTGCAGTTGGAGGGGTGGCATTTACAGGTAGCTTTGCCAGGGCAAATTGGGTACCGAATACCAACAATAGAATCAATATAGAACCGGTCAACGTAGCAACAAATAGCTTAATCGAACGATGATTTGATGACACTTCTGCCTCTCTTTCTGGGGTAGACCCGATGAAGTTGGGCTTGATAAACAGAGAACACGGTGATTCTTCTGATCAATCTTTATTTATCACAATTGAATGCTATGCATAATCCCACTGATGGATCAGGTGAGTGACAAATGATCCTAGATAAATAAAAATGAATATAATCAGCGAAGAACTACATTAATTTTATATTAAAAATATTGCTGAGTCAATAAGACATTAACGAGGTATTGGCAATGGACTATTTTAATTGGAATAGAATTACTCTCTTCCCAGAATCGTGGCATTCCTCTCGGGTCCAACAGAAACGATCGAGATGGGCGTCTCTACCAGCTCTTCTATGCGGTGCACATAGGCCTGCGCTTGCTTTGGCAGCTGGCTGAATTGGCGCACCTCCCTGGTAGATTGCCTCCAACCTTCCATCTCGATATACTCCGGCTCGTAGCCCTCCAGCCAGTGGGCGTCACCCTCCCAATAATGGGCTAAATCACCCTTCTGACCACTAGGCCGATACCCCACCCCAATTTTTATCTTTGGTAATTTATCCAGCACATCCAGCTTGGTCAGGGCGATCTCTGTGAAACCGTTCAGCCTGGCAGAAAAGGAAACCAGGTCAGCGTCGAACCAGCCACAGCGCCGTGGCCTGCCCGTCACCGTGCCGAATTCCCTGCCCTCATTTTGTAAGGTTTGTCCTGTAGCATCATTGAGCTCGGTAGGCATGGGCCCACGTCCTACACGAGTGGTATATGCCTTGGCTACCCCGATCACGCGCTCGATCCAGCGCGGCGCAATACCCAGACCTGCGCTGGCTCCACCCGAGATAGTGGTGGAAGCTGTGCAGTACGGATACGTCCCCCAGGTGTTATCCAACAAGCAGCCCTGGGCACCTTCCAGCACGATGTTGGCATTCTCCGTGAGGGCTTTCTGCACTAACCCGAATGACTCGCGCACCATAGCTTGCACCTGGGCGTACTGACCCATCTTTTCGTTCAAAACTGTGTCAAAATCCAGGGCTTCCATGTCAAAAGATTTAAATAGTGAATTTTTTACCCTTAGCTGGATTTTAAGCTTCTCAGAAAAGATTGCTGGTTCCTGCAAATCCACCAGGCGGATGCCGTTGTAGCTGACTTTATCCGCGTAGACTGGCCCCATGCCCCGCCCGGTGGTACCCGTGCTGGCATTTCCCTTGGCATGCTCGTAGATCGCCTCCACCTTCGGGTGATAGGGCATCACCACGTGGCAGCGGGGGGAGATCCACAGGCGGTCCAATAGGTCAATCCCCGCTTGCTTGATCGTATCCACTTCGCCAATCAAGGTGGCCAGGTTAACCACCACGCCTGGGCCGATAATGCAGGTTGTCTTGGGGTTGGAGAAACCATTGGGCGTTAATCGCAGTTTGAACGTGCCATAGTCATTAACCACCGTATGTCCGGCGTTATCACCGCCATTAAACCTGGCTACGATGTCTGCCTGCTGAGATAGCAAGTCGACAATTTTCCCCTTGGCTTCATCCCCCCATTGTGCTCCAACGACCATGCTAACACTCATAGTACTACCCTCCAATCTACACTCTGGTTTGGCAACCTAATTGTACCTGCTCCACCCTGAATGGAATAGCGATATTTAGTGGAGAAGCGGATATAATCTAGGTCTGTGACTGTCATTGACGACTCTGCCAACCGCCAAATAGCCCGCTCTGCCAGCAAGGTGATGGTTGCCTTGCTTATCAGCAACCTGACCAACCTGGTCAGCTTGATCCTCAATGCCACCACCTTCGGTACATCGCCAGAGATGGATGCATTTTTGGCAGCCAACCGTGTATCCGAGACGCTATTTGTGCTGATGGCAGGAGGCGCACTCGGTTCAGCCTTCATCCCTACCTTTACTGGACTATTGACCAAAGGTGAGCGTAATCCAGCCTGGAAATTAGCCTCCGCCATCGCCAATCTGGTGCTGGTCATATTGATCCTAGCAGCCGGGCTTGCCGCCATCTTTGCCCAGCCCCTGGTGCGTTATGTGTTGGCACCCGGCTTTGCCACTGAACCCGGGCAAATAGCCCTAACGGTAAACCTGCTGCGCCTCATGCTGCCCTCTGCGGTGATCTTTGGCTTGAGTGGCCTGGTGATGGGTATCCTCAACTCGCACCAGGTATTTTTCATCCCTGCCCTCACCCCTGCCATGTACCGCCTGGGCATGATCTTTGGATTGGTCTTTCTCACTCCCAGCATGGGCATTTACGGGTTAGCCTGGGGCGTGGTGATTGGTGCCTGTCTGCACTTACTATTGCAAGTACCAAGCTTGCTGCGTTTGAAAGGCAGTTACTTCCCAACCCTTGGGCTTTCGATACCCGATGTGCGCCTGGTGGGCTTGTTGATGGCGCCGAGGGTATTCGGCGTGGCCGTAGTACAGCTCAATTTTTGGGTCAACACACGCTTGGCCTCGCAGATGGTAGAAGGCAGTGTGACTGGCATTAGCTGGGGGCTGACCATGATGTTGATGCCACAAGCCATCATCGCCCAGTCAGTAGCGATGGCAGCCCTACCTACTTTGTCTGCACAGTTCACCCTAAAGAAAATGGAAGACTTGCGTAACTCGCTGGCTACCAGCCTGAGGGGGATTCTGTTGCTATCCATCCC
>JBAQFX010000295.1:0-20074 GCA_049287485.1 Anaerolineales bacterium | reverse complement strand
GACAAATATATCCTGGTTCATCGACTCCTCCTATTACATTAAACCCATTTCTTTAAAGATATCGATTAACTGACTGGCAGCTTCATCGGGATTATCGGAAAGCATCGTGGCTTTTTCAAGCGGTTCCGGTTGGAACATACGATTTACATTTGGGGCCCCTGAAGAGTCAAGCGCCGGTAAAGCCATTTCTTCAATGCTCATCGTCTTCATCATTTGCCGAACTTTGCTAATCGCTACATAACGTGGAGGTTGTTCGGACGCCTGGATACCCAGTAATGCTGGTAGTGACACTTGCATCTCACCAATTAATCCCCCCGGGTATTCTTTACGTACCTCGGCTTTATCTCCGTCAATATTCACACCGGATATATATCCGATATAAGGCATGCCCAGGTATTCTGCCAACTGTGGCCCAATGGTACCATCCAGGTCATTGTGAGCTTGCACACCTGTCAAGATCAGATCTGGTTTCAAATCTCTGATAATATTTGCCAGCGCACGTGCCAATGCGTGGTTGTTTATTCCACCTTCGAGGTCACCAGTAAGCTTGATCAACCGGTCTGCCCCTTTGGCGGCTGCGGTGAATAGAAGATCGTCAACCCCTTCAACATCGGTTGATATCACCGTCACATGTGCACCGGTTTTCTCTTTTAATATGATCGCCTGTTCGATGGCATGATCATCGAATTCATTGACAATCATACGTAACCAGGCTGTGTCTAGTGCGGTACCACTGGGGTCGATTGAGAGCTCTTCAACAAGATCAGGTACTAATTTAACTGGAACGGCAATGTTCATGATTGGTCATCTCCTCTATTCACCCAAAGCTTCAGCAAGAAGCTCGACGACATCTTTCACAACCAATTGTTCTGCTTGCTGTATGCTTTTTACAGCATCTTCAAAACGGGGTGGTTCATATGGACATGCCACCGCCAGGATATTCGCCCCACTATCAAGTGCTTCGTGCACACGCCATTCTGATAAACGAGCATGTGCTTTTTCCCAGGTAAAACCATCCAGCCACATACCGCCTCCACCGCCACCGCAACATAAGCTGCTGGTATGGTTGTGGGCCATTTCCACCAATTTTATCCCTGGGATGGCTTCCAGTAAGGTGCGCGGCTCATCGAATATTCCATTTACCCGCCCGAGATAGCATGGATCATGATAGGTAATCGTTGCTTGTATTTCGTGCTTAAGTAATGGCTTGAGCTGCTCAATGCGTTCTGCCAGAAATTGAGTGTAATGTTGGACTGGATATGATATACCCAATGCGGGATATTCATTTTTTAAGGCGTTATAGGCATGGGGATCAGAGGTGATGATCCTCTCGAACTGGTATTTGCCAAAAACTCGGCCGTTTTTCTCAGCCAGCATTTCAAACAGCCCTCGTTCACCTGCAAGGCGCTGCGTGTCACCGTCACTATTTTCCTCAGGCCCAAGTATGCCAAAACTGATTCCCATAGCATTTAAGACTTTCGCTAATGATTTTGTCACGGATTGCACCCGTGAATGATAAGATGGATAATCGCCTACGAACCATAAAACTTCCACCGGTTGTCTGTCTCTTGCAAGAATAGAAACCGGAGGTTGTAAGCCGAGAGCCCAATCGGCTCGTTTACGGGGTGATTCGCCCATCGGATTGCCATAACGTTGAGAGTTTTCTAATGCGCTTTGTAATTCGGAAGGAACATTGCCTGCTAGAAGTAATTCTTCTTTAGTTCGTGTCATCAAACCAGCAGTAATCGGGATTTTTGACGGGCAAATCTGTGCACAGGCATAGCAGGATACGCACATCCATACTGTGTCTGTTTCCATCACAAGATCAAACTCATCCGCCCGTAGACCTGCGATCATCCTTCCAGGTGGAAAATCCATCAGATAACCAAAAGGACATACTCCGCTACAAGATCCACATTGTAAACAAGTCCGAAACCGTTCACCATTTTCAACTTCATATAAACTTGATAAAAAAGTCTCACTGAATGACGGTTTCTTAGAGATTACCGGTGTTGCCATCAATTCACCTCCAGGTCTTATTTTGGGAAGATTGGATCTCCTATATCATGGTTAAATAAATCGTATAATTTTGTTGCTTTCTTGTTACCTTCCAATTAGTCCAGTGTTACCTTTGGAAACCCATCATAAAAATACTCTTTGCACACTAAATCATAGGGTGGATAGCCTATAATATTTAATCCTGTAACGGGCATTAAACTATTATCGGATAGTAAAGTCAAGTTCACTAGTGGAATAGTACATGCTTATATAGTGATAATAATCACAGTCGATATATGTGGAAATTGAGATTAAGTATGTATTAAGAGGCCAGTGTCTTCGCAAGATTTTCAATCTTAAGCGGTAAAATAAATCATCTTTATTACGGGAGGAAAGGATGTCAGTATCCAAAGATTTGGAGAATCGAGCAATTAATGCTATTCGTTTTTTAGCGGTAGATGCCGTCCAGAAAGCGAATTCGGGTCATCCAGGCTTGCCCATGGGTGCAGCTGCCATGGCTTATACGCTTTGGACTCGTCATTTGCGTTTCAACCCACGCAATCCAAACTGGCCGGGTAGGGATCGTTTTGTTTTGTCTGGTGGGCATGGTTCTGCCCTCCTGTATGCCTTGCTGTATTTAACCGGTTATGACCTTACACTTGAGCAATTAATGAATTTTCGTCAGTGGGGCAGTCTCACCCCGGGTCATCCCGAATATGGACTGACTCCTGGGGTTGAAGTGACCACTGGTCCACTTGGACAGGGATTCGCCAATGGGGTTGGGATGGCAATCGCTGCCACACACCTGGCGGCTGAATTTAATCACCCCGGGTTTGAAGTGATCGATCACTTTGTCTATGGTATCGTCACCGATGGTGATTTAATGGAGGGCATTTCTTCAGAAGCTGCTTCTCTGGCAGGACATCTAGGGCTTGGGAAAATCATCTACCTGTATGATGATAATCACATCTCAATTGATGGCAGCACTGACCTGGCATTCACTGAAGACCGGACGGCCCGTTTTGAAGCCTATGGCTGGCACGTTCAGAAAGTGGTGGACGGAAATGATACCGCTGCTGTAGACCAAGCCATTTCCCAGGCAAAGGAAGATCCACGCCCTTCTTTGATCGCTTGTCGGACCCACATCGGCTATGGTTTGCCTACCCGCCAGGATACAGAGAAAGCTCATGGTGAAGCTCCTGGACAGGAAGAACTAGACGGTGCTAAAAGGAAATTGGGTTGGCCTCTTGAACCGAAATTCTACGTACCCGATGATGTGCTTGCTTTTTATCGAAAAGCAGTTGAACAGGGTGAAAATTATGAGCATGCCTGGAACCTGAAGCTTGAAAAATATAAGGAAGAGTATCCTCAGCCAGCTTCAGAATTAGATAGACGGTTGAAAAGTCTGCTACCCAATGATTGGCAAAACGATTTACCAGTTTTCCCCGCTGATACGAAAGGCATGGCAACTCGTGCAGCTTCTGGCAAGGTGATCAATGCCCTGGCAGCACGCTTGCCAGAGTTAATTGGCGGTTCTGCTGATTTAACCCCTTCTAACGATACCTGGATTAAAAGTAGCTCGGATTTTCAACAAAAGACCCCAGAAGGTCGTAATTTCCATTTCGGAGTTCGGGAACATGCGATGGGTGGGGAGATTAATGGGATGGCTGTGCATGGTGGCGTGATTCCATTTGCTGGAACTTTCTTGATATTCTCAGATTATATGCGTCCAGCAATCAGGCTATCAGCCATGTCTCAGTATCCGAGTATCTGGTTATATACTCATGATAGTATCGGCTTGGGTGAGGATGGACCGACTCACCAGCCTGTGGAACAAGTTGCTGCTTTACGAGCCATGCCAAACCTGGTTGTTATTCGCCCAGCAGATGCAAATGAAGTCACAGAAGCCTGGAAAGTAGCCATCTCACGCCGTCATGGTCCTACGGCATTGATCCTCACGCGCCAGACAATTCCTGTGTTGGATCGTGCTGTCTATGCCCCAGCAACTAAATTACAAAAAGGCGCCTACATTCTGGCTGATTTCGGTGATGCCGATCCAGAATTGATCCTGATGGCTTCAGGCTCTGAAGTCAGCCTGATCATTGCTGCTGGTGAGCGTTTAGCCAGTGAAGGTGTAAACGTAAGGCTCGTCTCTTTCCCGAGCTGGGAATTATTTGCTGAACAGGATGAGCAATATCGCAGCCAGGTACTTCCGCCAGATATAAAAAACCGTTTATCGGTGGAAGCTGGCGTGGCACAGGGCTGGGAACGCTGGGTAGGTGAGTCAGGCGACAGCATTTCTGTGGAGAAGTATGGTGCATCGGCGCCCTATAAAACCATCTTTGAACATTATGGTTTCACCGTTGAAAATGTCATCCAACACGCTTACCAGCTTTTAAACAGGCTAAAAGAATCGTAGATGTAACCTGGTCATTGGGTTATTAAAATTGCCACTTTATGGAGAATATTATGAAAATCGCCCTCGCATGTGATCACGGTGGTTACCCCTTAAAGGTTATGGTTAAAGAATCGATTATTGCCGCCGGTCATTCCGTGATTGACCTGGGAACGGATAGCACGGTGAGCGTTGATTACCCTGATTACGCCGAGAAATTAGGGAAGGCAATTATCAGGGGTGATGCAGAGCGAGGCGTGTTAATTTGTGGCTCTGGCGTGGGTGCGAGTATTGCTGCCAACAAAATCAAAGGGGTCTATGCTGCCGTATGCCATGATACCTACTCAGCTCACCAGGGCGTAGAACATGATAGGATGAATGTGCTGTGTCTTGGTGCTCGTGTTATTGGTAATGAATTAGCCAAGGAATTAGTTGATGCCTTCCTTAATGCCAAGTTTTCAAATGAGGAACGTCATATTCGACGGGTAACTAAGGTATATGAAATTGAAAAAGCTGGAATATAAAAGGAGATAATATGACTTCCAGAATTTTAGAATTAACTGATTTAGGTCAGTCTCTTTGGTACGATTACATGGAACGAAAAATCCTGAGAAATGGTGAATTAGCTGAATTGATACATAAAGGTGATATCAGGGGCTTAACCTCCAATCCGAGCATCTTTGATCACGCCATTGCGAAATCAAAAGATTATGATTCCGCCCTTATCCCTATGTCTTGGGCAGGATACACTGACAAGATGATCCTAGAACAGTTAATGATCGAGGATATCATCAGGGTCGCTGATTTGTTGCGCCCTTTATTCGATCAGACTCATGGTGGAGACGGGTTTGTCAGCCTGGAAGTCAGACCGGACCTGGCTTACGATGCTGAAAAAACCATATATGAAGCGCAACGGTTATGGGATATCGTAAATAGGCCGAATTTAATGATTAAGATCCCCGGCACAAAACCTTGTTTGATCGCCATCCGGAAATCCATCGCCGCCGGGATTAATATCAATATCACATTACTCTTTTCTGTAGAGCGCTACCAAGAAGTGATGGATGCCTACCTATCCGGATTGGAAGACAGGCTTAAAGAAGGTAAACCCATCGAGCATATACATTCTGTTGCATCCTTCTTTGTATCGCGTATTGACGTCAAAGTAGACAACTATCTTGAACCCATCGTCAAATCATCTGGTGATAAAGCACAAAAAGCCAAGGCACTTTTAGGAAAAATTGCCATCGCTAATGCGCGTTTGGCTTATCAGGAATTTCGGAAGGTATTCGAAGGCGAGAGGTTTCATCGCTTGCAGGCAAAGGGTGCCACACTCCAGCGAACTCTGTGGGCATCCACCAGTACGAAAAACCCGGATTATCCTGATACGATGTATGTCGATGAATTAATTGGTCGGCATACAGTAAATACTGTCCCACCGCAAACATTACAAGCCTTCAGGGATCATGGCAAGGTTCAGCTGACCATTGAAAAGAACCTTGAAAAAGCTCGCCAGCAATTTGCAGACCTTGAAGAACTCGGTATATCGATGCAGAAGGTGACCCAAGAATTGGAAGAAGAGGGAGTGAAAGCGTTTGCTGAGGCATACGATTCTCTGGATGTTACCGTTAAGCAAAGACGCGAAGTGGCTCTGGCTGAGTTGGGCCCGTTGGCGAAATCCGTATCTGAACGCGTGCACCAACTCCAATCTGTTGATTTTATCAACCGCTTTTACTCGAAGGATGCCTCACTTTGGACCACTGACCCGAAGAAGCAAGAAGAGATTCGTATTCGCATGGGCTGGCTCACATCTCCCGATACGAGTAGGGCGATGATTTCTGAATTAACGAAATTCACTTCGCAGATACAATCTGCAGGTTTTACCCGTGCCTTGCTTATTGGGATGGGTGGCTCATCATTGGCTCCTGAAGTGCTGAGCTTGATTTTCGGCGACCAGGTTTCGGGTTTGAAGTTGACCATTTTGGATTCTACGGATCCAGCGCAGGTACAGCATGCTGCCTTGAAGCATCCCACAGAGAGTACCCTGTTTATCGTTTCCAGTAAATCCGGCACAACTGCTGAAGTGAATGCTTTATTCAATTATTTTTGGAAACGAGCTCGACGCACATTAGCAGAAAGAGCTTCGGAGCATTTCATCGCCATCACCGATCCAGGCACGCCTCTAGAAAAACTGGCATATCAGTATAATTTCAGCAAGATATTCCTGGCTGATGCCAATGTAGGTGGTCGATACTCAGCCCTCACTGCTTTTGGACTTGTTCCCGCGGCCCTGATGGGTATTGATATCACAAAACTACTTAACTATGCATCCTGGATGGCTGACGAGTGTGGTGCCAACAGGCCATATGCCCGCAATCCAGGCTTGGTGTTAGGCACAATTCTTGGTGAAGCTGCCTTGTATGGCCGAGACAAATTAACCTTCATCGCCGACCCAGAGATATCCCCGTTTGGGGCCTGGTTAGAACAGCTGGTTGCAGAAAGCAGTGGTAAGCAGGGTAAAGGGATTTTGCCGGTTGACGGGGAAGCACTAGCGAAACCGGCGCTGTATGGTAAGGATCGCATCTTTGTTTATTTACGCCGCTCTGGAAAATATGATAAAGAGGTACGACGGTTAAACCAGGCAGGTCACCCGGTGTTGAATCAGGACATTGAGGATGATTACAACCTGGGTTCTGAATTTTATAAATGGGAATTTGCCATAGCCACGGCATGTTCGATCATCGGGGTTGACGCATTTAACCAGCCAGATGTGCAGGATAGCAAGAATCGCACCGTGAATAAAATTGCTTATTATAAAGAATATCACAGCTTTAAAGAAAGCAAACCTGTGTTTTCCGATCATGGGATCTCTATAAATGGGAATATCGCCTCCAGTGATGGCCAGTTGACTGAGCTGGTGGAGAATGCCCTCAAATCGGTCAAGTCCAAGGATTATGTCGCCATCAATGCATACCTCACCCGCAATAAGAAGAATGCCACCATATTGCAGGCATTACGTTCATATGTCAGGGAAAAAACTCACCTGGCCACAACTGTGGGATTCGGGCCGAGATTCCAACATTCAACTGGACAACTGCATAAGGGTGGTGAGAATAACGGCTTGTTCCTGGTCATCACTGCTGATCCAAAAAAAGACTTAGAAATCCCCGATGAAGGTCTTAGCTTTGGTACCATGGAGCACGGTCAGGCTCTTGGTGATATGGAAGCTTTGGAGAATCGAGACCGGCGGGTATTACATATTCACCTGGATGATCCAGACTTATTACCAACCCTGGTCCAAAAATTAACGAGCAAGTAAACTGGTAAAAATAATATCCGTCGGAAAGGTTTAATCCCTTTTCCGACGGATTTTTACTATTCAGGCAGGATCTTAATTCTTGGAATTTAATTTCTCCATATGCTGGCGAACCAACTCACGCCGGAGGACCTTCCCGACCGTGGTTTTCGGTAGCTCGTCCCTGAATTCAACCTCCGTGGGCACCTTAAACGGAGCCATGTTTTTCTTACAATAATCGCGGATTTCCTCTTCCGTCCCAGTTTCACCGGGTTTTAGTACTACCCAGGCTTTGACAGTTTCACCCCGATAGGCATCCATCACACCAGCCACACCCACCTCGAGTACCTTCGGATAGGCAGAAATCACTTCTTCTACCTCGCGCGGCCAGACCTGGTATCCACCCGGTTTGATGAGCTCTTTCTTCCGGTCGACGATATAGAAATACCCATCCTCATCCATCTTGGCTATGTCACCGGTGTAAAGCCATCCGTCCCTTAAGGTATTGGCTGTTTCGGTGGGCATGTTGTGATAGCCTTTCATCACCTGTGGACCCTTAACGCATAACTCTCCGATCTCACCTGGTTTGAGTGGGGTCACTTCATCTTCCAAACTGATGATGCGGCAATCGACGTCTGGCAAGGGCAAACCGATCGAACTAGTGCGAATGTCTCCAAATAACGGGTTGCAATGGGTGGCAGTTGGTGCTTCAGATAATCCATAGCCTTCCACCAGTTTTCCACCGGTTAATGCTTCAAATTTCTCTTTTGTCTCACGCATGAGTGGTGCTGAGCCAGAGATACAGCCCTTGATTGAGCTCAGGTTATATTTTCCCGCAATCACATCTGGATTATTATTAATTGCATTGTACATAGTTGGCACCCCTGGGAAGATGGATGCCTTGTACTTTTGAATACTGCTAAGCACATCCTTCATGTCTCGCGGGTTGGGTATCATCACCATCCCTGCACCACAACGGATGGCAAATAACATGCCTGCCACCATCCCGTATACATGGAATAGGGGGATAGCCATCAGAACGGTCTCTTTTCCATCCTCTGCATTCGGAATCCAGCTGCGCACCTGTAGTGCATTGGCAACCAGGTTGCGGTGTAGTGCAATGGCCCCTTTAGAAATGCCAGTGGTACCCCCACTATATTGGAAAATCGCGATATCTTCAGCGCCAATATCCAACTTGGGTCGTTCCTCAGGTTTATGGCTGGCAATCAATTCTTTAAACCATAGATCTCCAGGAGCTAATTTAACCCTGAAACCGCCCTTTTTCTCCAAAGCAAGGGTAAACAATAATGCAGTGATTGGTGGAAGGTATTCTTTGAGATTGGTCACCACGATTTTTTTGATCTTTGTATCCGGTTGAGTATGCTTGATGAGCTTATAAAAATTACTCATCACAAACATGACCTCAATCCCCGCATCATTCACTTGGTGAATGATCTCCCTGGCGCTGTAAAGCGGGTTGACCGACACGACCACTCCACCTGCCTTGAGGATGGCAAAAAAGGTGATCACAAATTGGGGCGTGTTGGGCATAAAAATGCCCACCCGGTCACCTTTTTTTATACCGAGGGCGGCGATTCCGGCTGCCAATTGATCAGTAATCTGGTCCATTTCGCGATAAGTAATTACCGCTCCTTTAAATATCGTACAGGGACTATTCGGATACTTTCGAGCTGATTCTTCTAGCAGGCCAAATAACGGAATAACGGGGTAATCAATGTGCTGGGGTACACCCTTATCATATAGCTTAAGCCATGGACGTTCTTCCATTTTCTCCTCCTTTGGACGATGCTCAGATGCTGGATAGTATTAGTATAGATATTTCTGACACGAAAGTCAACCAAAAAAGCGACCAATTGTTACACTTTAAGGAAATTTTGTTTATTTTCCCTCCTTATTCTGTATCCAATTGTTGATTAATTTCTCTATTTCTCCCTCATTATCCTTCGATGCATCGAACCAATGAATATCAGGATTGTTTTCCTTGAACCAATTAGCCTGGCGTCTTACAAAACTCCTTGTTCGGCGCTTCATTAAGACAATTGCTTCATCAATTATGATCTTTCTCTGGATATAGGCGACTACTTCACCATAACCAATAGCTGTTAATGTCGGTAAATTGGGTGAATAGCCGGCGTCCAACAATCGTTGGACTTCATCAATGAAACCAGCTTTTATCATTCCACTGATACGCTCGTCGATCCGTCGATAAAGCTCTTCTCGTGGGAGTGTCAGCCCCACTAATAATGTATCGTATGGTTGGTTTCCTTTGGTCCTTTGATTTGAAAATCGCTTACCAGTGGTAAAAATCACCTCCAGTGCTCGAATCGTCCGGCGCACGTTGCTTGGGTCGATGGCTCCTGCTGCCTGTGGATCGAGAACAGAAAGTTTCGTATGAAATTTAAGCGGTCCTATCTCGTTAGACCATTGCTGAAGCACCTGGCGCAGGCGAGGGTTGGGCTCAACAGGTGGGATTCTCCAATCCTCGATGATCGAGTGTAAAAATTGGCCCGTCCCACCCACCAGGAATGGCAGGTGATGATTCGCGTATACTTTATGGATGGCTGCGTTTGCTTCCATTTGAAATAAAGCCAGACTATAAATCTCGTCCGGGTCTGCAATGTCAATTAAATGATGGGGCACTCGTAAACGCTCTTCCTTGGTTGGTTTCGCTGTCCCGATATCCATCCCCCGGTAAAACAGCCTTGAATCAGCCGATATAATTTCCCCATCCAGGTGTACGGCAAGATGGATAGCCATCGCGGATTTACCCACTGCCGTAGGCCCAAGGATTACCACCAATGGGATTTTGAGGTTACTTTCTCCTTGAGAAAAATTTTGTGCGGGTTTAGCGAGTGCCGACATTTTCAAAATGGTCAACCAGTGGAGCGGACTGGTCGGTTTTAAGCTGGATGGTGATTGCATCAATGCGCCAATCATTGACCATCTCCGGGTGCTGCTGGATGAAATATTCAGCAGCGTTGCGCATGTGTTCGATTTTCCGGGGGGTGATGGATATTTCAGGCGGTCCCAGCGAGCTACTTGTTCTTGTTTTAACTTCTACAAAAGCAATGAATTCGTCCTGAGAAACAATTAAATCGATTTCACCATGGGGTGTGCGATAGTTCCTTTCTAAAATGGTATACCCTTTTTTTTCGAGGAACACCGCCGCCATGGATTCACCCAGGTGTCCAATGGATTGACGCCGCGAGGTTTTCATTTGAACCTGTCCAGCAATCTGGTGATTGTATAATGTGGGCCTTTGTGATAATGTTTGGCATTCTCTACGAGCCGTTCATAGTGTTGGAGCAAGATGCTGGTCGTGGATTGGATGTCATACTTCATGGAAGCTTGACTGGCTTTCGTGCCCATCTCCTGCCGTAGCTCGTGATTGGTCGAGAGTAGCATTAGTTTCGCCGTAAAAACTGCCAGGTCATCGATGGTGATAAAGCCAGTGACACCATCCTCGATGATGTCCCCAGTTCCAACAGCATCGATACCTAGCACTGGCAATCCGGCAGCCATTGCTTCCACCGTAGATAAGCCAAATGTTTCAAAACTGGAGGGTGTGACAAAAATATCCGAAGCTGCCAGATGTGCTGGGATATCTTTATACTCCACCATACCCGTGAAATATACTTTATCTCCGATATTCATGTGCTTGATATAGGCTTCTAAATTTTCCCTCTCTGGGCCATCCCCAACCACCAGCAGACGGGCACGATCAAAAGCCATTGCCACACCATAGAATGATCTGAGGAGAAAGGAAAGGTTTTTCTCTGGTGATAACCTGCCAACATAGATGGAGATGATATCCGTGGCAGAAAAACCGAAAATAGCCCGATCAACTGGCTGTATAGCTGATCTGAAAGGAGTGAGGTCTAATCCATTTGGGATCACTTCAACGGGTGACTGAAGCCCGAAATGGTCTACTAAGACTTTCCTCATTCGTGGTGATGGCACGATTACCAGGTCACATGCTCGATAGAAGGGTGATAAATATGCTTTAAGTGCTGCATCACCGATCGTTTCTGGTAAGATAGGCAGGTATGCCTGGGTCAGTAAGTCATAGCGGGTGTGGTTGGTGAAAACGACTGGAATGTTCCTGGGGACACAATATCGCATGGCCAGCGAACCGCTCATAAACGGGTGGTGCACGTGCGTGATATCCATGGAGTAGAGCATTTTCCTGGCTTGTCGGTTATAACGAAGGTTAAGATAGATACCGGTATCTACCACTGGTACGCCAATAGTGCGAATGATATTTTTTTCATCATCGATGACTTCATCATCCCCAAAAGTGAAGATATAAACCTCATGGCCTTGTTTTTCCATCCATTGCTTGCTTAATGCGATGGATTTGGTCACGCCACTGACCTGCGTTTTGTAAATATCCGCCATCATGCCAATTCTCATATCGCCCTCGCTCAAATAATCCTAAGCTATTGATTGTAAAACGTCAAGGCAATAATCCTTCTTGGTGATTTATCATCTGAAGGGTAAAATCAATGCATGTCAGATATGCCTAGTGAACGAAACCTCCCCAATATTGATCACTTAAGCGTCGTTGCCGCGATGATCGTTTTAGCCTATACCCTGGAAAGATTCATTGATCTTCCAGGCTGGGAAATATCCAGGCAATTGCTAGGCTTATATCTCGAGCTCAACATTAGTGTCAATTTGCTGATCTCTCTGCTTGTAGTGGGTATGACTGCAGCTGGGGCAAATTGGCTGATGCACGAGCATCCTGCCGCACAGGGAAAACGTGTCTCAGTTCATACTATCCTGCCTGCACTGACTGCGCTGGTCATAGGAATTCCTCTAAGTGGCATACCAGTGGGTATAGGCTGGTGGATTGGTTTGATTAGCGGTGCCTTCATCTTGGTGTTGGTATTAATTGCGGAATATATCGCGGTTGACCAGAATGATGTGCAACTACCACTGGCAAGTGCTGCCCTCTCAGCCGTATCCTTTGCTTTATTCCTTTTGTTAGCTGGAGCTTTGCGAGCTACTGGGGTCCGTTTGCTATATAATGTCCCCGTTTTGGTGATTGCAGCCTGGCTGGTAAGCCTCCGAGTGACTAACTTGCGGCTACACGGTGAATGGATCATCTATGAATCAGCGATTATTGCATTCTTGATCGGTCAAATCACGGCTGCTTTTAATTATTGGCCATTAACACCCATTGCCTTTGGTTTGGTCCTGTTGGGACCATCATACGCACTGATAAGCTTGTTTTGTAATTTAATTGAAGAAAAACCGGTTCGGCAGGTAATCTTTGAACCGGTCATCAGCATACTCATTGCATGGGGTGCAGCATTAATCATCCATTGAACGAAAGTTCATCAGGTATAGTAATCTCCCAAGACCACTGGGCACAAATGCAAGCGCATGTGTCATCCATGGTGCCCGAGGAGGCCTGTGGGCTTATCGCCGGGGAGGGGAATCATGCCAGATTGATTCTCCCGGTTACAAATATCCTGCATGATAGGTACCGATTTCGCATGGATCCAAAAGAACAATTCGAAGCGTTTCTTCAGGCTGAGACTGAAGGATACGACATTATCGCCATCTATCATTCGCATCCAAAAGGTATATATAGACCATCTGCGGCCGATATTACGGAGCTCACTTTTCCAGGTATAATCTATCTAATCTGGTATCAAGAAGCCAATCAATGGCATTGCCGAGCTTATTTGATGCAATCGAAGACTTGTACGGGTGAGGTACCAGTCATGATCTCGAAAAAGCAGTAACTCTGATCAATGTTGTGTGTTTTATAGTTCGCCAAAGGTGCCAAAGGAGGCACAAGTGTATATGGAAGTACTTCTAAGTATCGGTGTGTTATTATTGGCTTATTTAATTGGCTCGATCCCGTTTGGGGTAATCATCGTAAAGTTATCCACAGGCAAGGATATCCGCTCGGTGGAGAGCGGCCGGACTGGGGGCACCAATGCCATGCGGGCAGCTGGGCTGTGGGCGGGTTTAGCCACAGCCATATTCGACGTCCTAAAAGGAGTCGGGGCTGTGTTTTTCAGTCATTTACTAATTACCGGTGGACACGTTTGGGTTGATGTATTAGCCCCATTTCTATCCATCATAGGCCACAATTATTCGGCCTTCCTCATAGAGCGCAATGAAAAAGGCCAGCTCAGATTTCGTGGTGGAGCGGGAGGAGCTCCCTGTTTGGGAGGGGCGATAGGATTATGGTTGCCCAGTTTATTTGTCATCGTCCCAATAGGTGGGCTGATCTACTACTTTGGTGGTTATGCTTCCATTACTACTATGAGTGTGGCATTACTATCCACGGTGGTATTTGCCTATCGCGCCTGGTTGGGTCTTAACCCCTGGCAATATGCCATTTATGGCCTGCTCGCCTTTATTGCCTTGGCCTGGTCGTTAAAGCCGAATATTAAACGCTTGATACAGGGAAATGAGCGGGTTGTCGGTTTACGTGCAAAATTGAAAAAGATAAGCCGTTAAGTTACTGCTGACTTTACTCATCATCTGAATAACCAATTTCATCATTTGGGTTGGCTTGGGGCATTTCCCCATACATTTGATAATATAGTGCACGGAGGTTGCGGCGATGCAGTTCTTCGGCCAGTCCTCCGATGAGCACCCGGCTTTTACCACAAACCTCAACGCCAATTTCCGATAAAATCTCCATGGGGTATTTCCGACGAGCTGCCTTGCGAACACCTTTGCGTAAGGCTGATAGATAAGCCAGGTTATCTTTCACCATTCCATCGATCTCGCCTCGTAATACGATATCCCCGTGCCCCGGAACCACATTTTCCAATCCCATTTTACTGATACGCTTTAAGGACGCGATCGTATCATCGATATTGCCATCCACGATATATGGAAGTGGCATGAATGCATCCCCTGCAAATAATACACGGTCTTCTTCTACCAGCACACCAATATTATCTGCACATGGTCCGGGTAATGGAAACATGGATAAGGTTTTCTTCCCCACTCTCAAAATCAGATAACTTTCATCAAATGTTAGCTGAGGTAATACTATTTTCACCCTACGGAAAGTTGGGTTTTGTTTGCGTGCCTCAAGCAGGGATTGCTGTCCTTTTGTAGCCAATTGTTTCCGGCAGAGCGAGTGACCAATGATCGTCGCTCCGGGGAAAAAGCAATTACCCCAGGCATGATCTGCATGGTAGTGTGTATCGATGACGTAACGCACGGGTAGGTTTAACTCTTGCTCGATAAAATCCCTGATCTGCAACGTCTCTTCAGGGATTGCCAATGTATCGATGGCTACCGCCCAGTTAGGTCCAATTACCGCCCCAGCGGTCACCTGGGCATAAACGTCACTTTGAAAATAAAATACATTATCAGCAACACGCTCACGTTGCATTTTCGCTTATCCTTAAAATATCTTCTCTATCTTCCTTAGCTATTATTGAAGCGATCATGGTCTAATTTTCTTATCCACAACGTGCTGTAGGATAGCACAAATGAAACCCAAAAGTCAAGTCCATTTATCATCAATTCTGATCGATCTTGATTGACGGTTTGTGGGTATTTGGATATAATCGGGAAAATTAATACACAGAAGCATGACCAGGAGGAGTAAGTGGCTGATGCGCTGTTAGAGAAGGTGAGGTCATCGGCTGAAAACCCGCCTCAGCAAGTCTCACTGAATGTCGCCTGGTATAGTTGTCGAAGAAAAATCCTATTCAGGTTTGAGTAGAACGGCACGGGTGAGCCCGTTATAGCGGAACCCTGATGTTGGTCAGGGGTGAGTGTACCGGTGTTTACCGGTGAATTGAGGTGGTACCGCGAAGGTGATCCCCTTCGTCCTCATTGGGCGAAGGGATTTCTGTTTAATACTTAGCAATTGAAGGAGACGAAAATGGCAAGGATCAATCTACCAAAAACGTATGATTTCAAAACCTCCGAAGGCAGAATCTACCAGTGGTGGGAAAAACAAGGCTACTTCCAGCCAGTTAATGATCCAAATAAGCCTGGCTTTGACCACAACCTAAAACCTTATGTCATTTCGATTCCACCACCCAACATTACCGGTGAGCTTCATTTAGGTTCTGCCCTGTTTGTCTCATTAGAGGATTTAATGATCCGCTATCACCGCATGAAAGGCATCCCCACGCTTTGGGTACCGGGTTCCGACCATGCTGGTATTGCCACTCAATTGCAGGTCGAGAAAGCTCTGTTGCTTGAAGGACTTAGCCGAGAGCAGATTGGTCGCGAGGAGTTTCTCAAGCGTACCTGGAAGTGGAAGGAGAAGTATGGAGGCATCATCACCAGCCAGATCAGGCGGTTGGGTGCCTCGTGTGATTGGACGCGTGAGCGGTTCACCCTTGATGCAGGCCTGTCGAGTGCTGTACGTGAAGCATTCGTTCGCCTGTATGAAAAGGGGTTGATCTATCGCGGCCCACGCCTGATCAATTGGTCTCCCGGGCTTAAAACCGCGGTATCAGATTTAGAGGTGGAATACTCAGAAGAGCCCGGAAAACTCTATTACTTTAAATATATGTTGGCCGATTCATCCAACAAATTTATCCCGGTGGCTACCACGCGGCCAGAAACCATCCTGGGTGATACTGCCGTAGCAGTTCATCCCGACGATCAGCGCTATCAGAAATATATCGGCAGGAAAGTAATCGTTCCTATTCTGGGGCGGCTCATCCCGGTGATCGCCGACCCTTACGTGGATCGCGCATTTGGTACCGGGGCATTAAAGATCACTCCCGGGCATGATCCGAATGACTACCAGATCGGACAAAAACATACACTGGAAATCATTTCCATCCTGGATACCAACGCTCGCGTTAATGAAAATGGCGGTCCTTATCAGGGTCAGGATCGTTTCGAATGCCGTAAAAACCTGTGGGAAGACATGCGATCTGCTGGATTGGTGCTCAAGGAAGAAGATTACATTCTTAATGTTCCCCGCGCTCAACGTGGAGGAGAGATTATCGAACCCATGATTTCCACCCAATGGTTCTTACGCATGGATACCCTGGCTAAACCAGCCCTGGAGGCGGTCCGCACTGGCAAAATCCAGATTGTGCCAGAGCACTTTACCAAGGTTTATTACAACTGGCTGGAAAATATCCAGGATTGGTGCATTTCCCGCCAGCTCTGGTGGGGTCATCGTATACCGGTCTGGTATTGCCATAGTTGTAATGAAGTAACCGTAGCCAGGATCGATCCCACAGAATGTTCGCACTGTGGTAGTCAGGACATCGAGCAAGACCCCGATGCGTTGGACACCTGGTTTTCCTCTGCCTTGTGGCCTTTTTCCACGCTTGGCTGGCCGGAAAAAAAGACAGATTATCAATATTTCTATCCTACTACTATGATGGAAACAGGTTATGACATCCTCTTCTTCTGGGTAGCCAGGATGATCATGTTTGGTCTGGAATTTACCGGGCAAATACCCTTCAGGCAGATTTACCTTCATGGTTTGATCCGCGATGAAAACGGTCGCAAGATGGGTAGAACAAATAACAATGTCATCGACCCATTAATCTGGATGGATGAGATGGGTACGGATGCTGTGCGTTACTCCCTGTTGGTAGGCTCAACCCCTGGCAAGGACATGAATGTCAGCACACGACAGTTCGAACCGAGTCGTAACTTCATCAATAAGGTATGGAATGCCAGTCGCTTCATCATCACCAGCCTGGACAAAGTAAAAAGCGCACCAATTTCAGATCCCGAATGGACGTTAGCAGATTCTTGGATTTGGGCACAAGCTCAACAGCTCGTTCGTGATGTGGAGCGGCTTTTCCAATCCTTCCAGTATGGTGAAGCTGGCAGGCAAATATATGATTTCTTCTGGAGTGAATTCGCCGATTGGTACCTCGAGATAGCCAAACTCCAGCTTCAAGAGGCAGGTGATCGCCCATACTACACCGCTTCTACCTTGGTCCGCGTCTTGGACTTATCCTTGCGCATGCTCCATCCCTTCATTCCCTTTGTAACCGAAGAAATTTGGGGTACCCTGCGGAAAGCAGTTTCAAACACGCCCCTTTCATCGATGAACTCAAGTTGGGCGGATGCACTGATCATCTCATCCTGGCCGGAACCCAGGCAGCCAGAAGGTTGGGAATATGAAACCATTACTGATTTCAGCCTGCTGCAAGAGACAGTTCGTTCCATCAGAAATATGCGTGCGGAAAAGAATGTCAAACATGGCAAACTGATTCCCGCCCTGTTATCAGCAGGTGATAAGACGGAACTCTTCCACGCACAAAAGAACGTTATTGCTGCCCTGGCTCAACTTGACCAGGAAAAGTTTGAAATTAGCACTTCCTTACCACCGAAAGGAGAGAATCAGGTTGCTATTGCCATTGGCTCAGTGGAGATATATCTGCCTCTTGAAGGGTTGGTGGATACCAGCGAGGAGCGAGAACGCTTACAAAGAGCACTTACCGAAGCACAGGGTCAGGCAGAGCGCTTGGAAAAATTGCTAGATAGCTCGTTTGCCCAGAGAGCTCCGGCTGAGATCGTCCAAAAGGAGCGGGATAAATTGACCAATTATCAAGAGACTGTAGAGAAAACACGAAAACAACTCGATGCTTTAGGTTGATTTAACCAGGTTTTGTATGAATAAAGGGTTGCCTGCTGACGGATGGCAAATCTTTTTTATTCCTGACGATTGGTTAATTTCCTCTCAAGTCGTTCAAGCCGGTGCTGATATACGGCTTCCCATGGTAACTTTTCAATACTTGGAAGATCGCCAGAATCCAGGTACTCCAGTGCATCGAGGGTCCATTTTCGTGCCATTTCAATATCCAGCGCGTGGTGTTCGTAGTATTTAGCTAATTCTTCAAACGCGTAAAGGTTTCTTCGTGAAGCTGCCTGCTCCCATAACGGAATCGCTGCGTCATAATTATTATTACGTTTATGCAGGAAGGAGAGGCGCTGCAAGGTATCATCGTAGTTCTCATTTGGGAGATCAGCTGCTAAACACTTTTCATAATATTCGCGCGCACGGTCCGTATGCCCCAAGTCTTCCATCAGCCGGGCAATAGCCGCTAGATCAACTATTTCGTTCTTTGCTAATGAGAAAGGTGTTTCAAGTAATGTAGAAGTGTGATTCAATAATGCAGCTAATGAAACCACATCCATGGCATTATGATAAAAAACGCGTAACAAGGGTCTGGCATCCCCATCGCGTAAATAATCGAAATAGATTTGTGGGATCATCCATCCCGGTATTTCCTCATCTGACCGGCTGGTTTGCAGGATCTGTTCTTCCAGGTTTGCCAGCGTGCGACTGGGTAACCGGTCGCGCCACAAGCGACGGGAAAGATGTAGTAAGTCGATGTGTGAGAAATTCTTAAAAGGCGACTTCCACCCTTGAAGGATGTACCTGGTATCCAGCAATGGTACATCAAACGCCTTACCGTTAAAACTTACGACTGTCTGGCAGGATGCCAGGAATTCCTCGAGTGCCAGTAGTAGCGCAGGCTCTTCCAGTGGGTCACGCATGAAGAATTGAGCCAGATGAAAGCCATCTGGTGTGTAACGCCCGACGCCCACCAGAAATGCAAAAGTCCCGGTTCCTCCCGCTAATCCAGAGGTCTCCGTATCCAGGAAAACCAGACTCTCAGGTTCTTGTTCGGCAATTTTCTGGTTGCCAGCCCATTCCGCAATGGTTTGGGGTTTCGTTCCAATACGTAATCCAACCTGTCCCTGGAGATAATCGACCGAAAAATCCTGTTCGATTAAGTAGGTGCTACCATTACCAGTTTCTATGAACTGGCCTGCCGCGATATCTTCAACTGGATAGGATTTACCTTTTTGTGGGGCAGGTAAATCCTGGGTGCCAATTTTTACTCCCAGTGATTTGAGGCGTTCAGATAAGGTAGGCATGATTCATCTCAGGTATTTTCCTTGATGTGAAAAACATAATCATAATCTAAAATCATCCCAGTTAATCTTATATTATCTTTAATATTTAAATATGTGTGAATGACTGATTTAGGCACCTGGTAAATTACAACCAAATGATGATTTTGTGTATTCCATATGGATATTAATACATTTTCGTTCTCCGTGGTGCAACTTCCACCAGCTACCATTCAACCCTACTCCGATCAATGTAATAAAACTTGTGATTCGCCTGAAAACAGTTATAATCGACTTTTCCCAAATGATGATGCAGCATTTCTTTCATGCTTTTACATTTTTTGGTAATATCCTTTCAGGTAAAACAGGGTTAAGCATTTTATGAGGATCAAAGCAAAATTAGAGCCGGGAAAGATTGCGGTAGTTACTGGAGGTTCCAGTGGCATTGGCAAAGCCATTGCCTGCGGGCTCACAGAACATGGCATGGACGTCTGGTTAGTTGCCCGACGGAAAGATCTATTGGAGAC
>JBAQFX010000294.1:0-18711 GCA_049287485.1 Anaerolineales bacterium | reverse complement strand
AAATGATGGCGGGGGTGGGAAACAAATTTTGCCTATATAAAGATATCCCAGCTCGTTTTGATGCCTGGGATATCGATAGTATGACCGAATCGCTAATGATGACTACCGATGAGCCAGTTAAACTAGAAATCACCCAAACCAGTGAATACATCGCAAAAATCAAACTCACCCGCAAGATTCACCTTTCGACGATAATTCAATTGATCAGCTTACGTAAGGGCAGTCGCAGAATTGATTTTGAAACCACGGTGGATTGGCAGGAAAGCCATAAACTCCTCAAAATTGCCTTCCCTGTAAATATATTCGCCAACGAAGCTATCCATGAGATCCAATTTGGACACATTCGCCGGCCTAACCACCGCTCTCGCCCATTTGATCAAGATCGATTCGAGGTCTGTAATCATAAGTGGACAGCTCTGGCAGAAGAAAACCGAGGACTAGCAATAATCAATGATAGCAAGTATGGGATTAATGTACTCGGTAACAGCATGAACCTGACCCTTTTGAAATCCGCATTGGCACCAGATCCTGTGGCTGATAAAGGAATACAGAATTTTACCTATTCCATTTATTATTGGAATGGGAGTTTTGGAGATTGTAATGTCGTACGGGAGGGTTACGAACTGAACTATCCTGTGCTGGTGCATCCTGGAGAGGCGGGTGAAGCATCTATCTTTAATATCGACGCGGCAAATATCATCCTTGAAACGGTCAAGCTGGCGGAAGATGGCTCAGACGATATTATCGTCCGTTTGTATGAATCCAAACGAATGCTGACACATTCTATGCTTAGCACAATTCTGCCGGTAAATAAGGCCATGCAAACGGATATGCTCGAGAGAAATCAAAGTGAATTACCAGTGAGCAAAGGAAAGATTGAGCTTGATTTCCGGCCATTTGAAATCAAGACCATACGCCTTTCTAAAGAATAATAGAGAATTCCGAATGAATCGTATAGGGATGTAGAAAAAAATGGAAGAAAGATTACAAAAAATTCTCGCATATGCAGGGTACGGATCACGTCGATCCTGTGAAGAACTGATCTTAGCAGGACGGGTGACGGTGAATGGACAGGTAGCTCACCTTGGCTCAAAGGCCGATATTCAAAAAGATCAGGTAAAGCTGGATGGGAAGCCGGTTAAGCCTCCGGAAGAATTACAATATATCGCCCTATACAAGCCAAGGGGAGTTTTATCAGCGGTCAGTTCTCCAGATCCTCGCCCTACAGTACGTAACCTGGTTCCAGTCGAAGGTAGTCTTTATCCAGTAGGCCGCCTTGATGTAGATAGTGAAGGCTTGATGATGCTAACAAATGATGGCGAATTAGCCAACCAATTAACCCACCCTCGTTATGGACATGAGAAAGAATACCGAGTCTTGATTGCCCGCCATCCGGATGAAAAGCAATTGATGGCGTGGCGACATGGAGTGGTACTGGACGATGGATTCCACAGCTCTCCAGCAAAGGTAGAAGTAGAAACTCACTCTGGAAAGGGTAGCTGGATGAGAGTGATCATGAAAGAAGGTCACAAACACCAGATTCGCGATACCTGTCGCCAGATAGGTTTACCAGTGGTCAGTATCATCCGAGTTCGCATGGGTAGCTTACGCTTAGGAAACCTAAAACCCAGTCAATGGCGATATTTAACGCCAGCTGAGATTGAGTCATTAAAAAATCCGACCACCCTAAAGAAAAGGTATACATCCAAGCGAGTAATGAAAACCGAGCCGTCTGGTAGAGGCAATAAATCATCAAGAAAAAGGTAATTGTCAGATTCCCGACCATCTTTCGTTTATCCCATTGACTAGGTCATGCGCGCAAACCAAGCATCGCTGCAGGATTCTGAAACATTTCGTGATCTATACAACCGCACACAACTCATCATCTTCCGCTTCATTTATGGCTTACATGGTGGATCCATTGAGGAAGTTGAGGATTTAACATGTGACACATACTTACATGCGTGGAAAGGGCGTGAGCTATTTAAAGGTAATGACCATGATGCGCTGTGCTGGTTGTTTACGATCGCTCGCCATGTAGTGATCGATGAACATCGACGACGGAAAATTCACCTGGAAAGTAAAACCCTTAGCTTGGAGAGTGAACGCTTAATAGAAGCATCGCCATCTACTCATGATACACCCGAGGAACAAACATCTGATCGCGAGCAATTTGCAATCTTATGGCAGGCTGTGCAGGATCTTCCAGATGATAAACGCGAGTTGTTGGTCTTACGGTATATGATTGGATGGCAAGTGAAGCAGATAGCTGAGTATGTGCACAAAGAAGAAAACACGGTATCAGTGACCATCCGCCGCTGCCTGGAGCAAATCCGGCGGGGTTGGCCGGTTGATTGAGTGAGAAAATGGATAGAATCACAAATTCGCATGAACCCGATGAAGTACGGATCGAAGAAATGTTGGTACAAATCAAACCTGTTCCAAGCTCACGTTTTCATTTGATGATGAGCACTGCTCCATGGCAAAGAGCAAAATCATCCAATGCGTCGAGCTCAAGCAAGAATAATTTCGTTTTACACAGGCTGGTGTGGGCTGTAACAGGAGCACTGATATTGCTCATGGTGCTTGGCATCGTATTCATTCCTTCCATCCAGGTAATCGCCAGGCAAATCATGTATTCTTTCATTCCAGCACCATCCAACCAAATTGAAGTCCAGGTTACCATGACCAGCCCGAATGATTTGTACCATTACTCAGATCCAGCGAATTTTCCACTCAGTGTGAGTGAAGTTCAAAATCTGGCGGGATTTCCAGTAAAGCAGATATCACAATTAGCTGAAGGGATGAACTTTATTGGAGCACGATTTGATGCAAACTACGATGCAGTCATATTAGTTTATCATGCAAATACTTATAACCTATTTCTGAGCCAGCGATCGCTGGGAAATGGACAGGATGTATTCAGTATTGGTGAAAGCGCAATGGTACAAATTGTCTCAATTGGAGAAATTCAGGGCGAGTTTGTAACAGGAGGCTGGAAATCCATATCCACACAACCGACTAATGAAACATCTAATCCTGATAACTCGGTTAATATCATTGCTATTTGGGATAATGACTTACCCCAATCCACTCTTCGCTGGCAGAAAGATAGCTTTATTTACGAAATCCGGGGTATCGGCGAAAATATGCCATCATTAGATGAGCTTATTACGTTGGCGAATGAGTTAAAATAAGCAGGTTTGTAATTATCCTTTTTTAGGAGAAATCATGGAAATATCCGTAAATCAATCGATTGAACCAAGAAAATCTTGGCTTGACCGCCAGATTTTTAATACACCCTCGATCAATTTAGAGAAACTTATCTTCGCCATTATCTTAGTCATGGCAATATTTTCACGCCTGTATATGCTTGAAGCACGCGTCATGAGCCATGATGAGACTTCACACACATACTTTTCATGGTTGTTTTACGAGGGCAATGGCTATGCGCATGACCCTGTCACTCACGGACCACTGCAATTTCACTTGGTCGCCCTATCATATTTCTTATTTGGTGATAGTGATACCACTGCACGCATTCCTGCAGCCATCTTCAGCATCGCTACGGTTGCTTTCATGTGGGCATATCGACGCTACCTTGGTCGCGCCGGTGCACTCGTAGCGGCATTGTTGTTTACCATCTCGCCTTTTATGCTCTATTATGGACGTTACGTGCGGAATGAAGCATTTGTAGCATTATTTGGCGTGATCATGCTTTGGTCGATGCTAAGATACATCGACACTGCCAAGAATAAATATCTTTACATACTCACCGCTGTCTCTGTACTCCACTTCTGTACCAAGGAAACTGCATTTATTTACTCCGCCCAGGCCCTTTTATTTCTGGTTGGTTATCTTATTTATCGCCTGATCAAACGTAAATGGAACCGAGAAGAACTTCGCTCGCCATTCTTGTATGCAATTATTGTTTCTTTGGTGTTTCTAATTATCGGAATCATAATTAAGATTATGGGTGCTAAAAATAGCGCCACGGAACAATCTATTCATCCTTCCTTTGTAACCATCCCATCGATTATTCCCCTCATATTGATAATCCTGGGATTGGTTGCAGCCGCTGCTGCAATTTACTTCGCCATTGCCGGTTTTGGTCTAAAACGAATTCGAGAGGAACGTGCTTTTGATTTACTGATGTTGTTGGGGACGCTGGTATTACCCCAATTATCTGCCTTTGGAATTAATTTCTTCGGCTGGAAAATACCGATAAATGCAACAGAAGTGCGTGCGCTTACATTTATCGATTTGGTTCGAATGGCCATAATTGTTATCCCCGTGATCGTGATCTCTGTCATATTAGGGTTATGGTGGAACAAGCGAAAGTGGTTAATTAATGCAGGTATCTGGTACACGATTTATATAGTCTTTTATACAAGCATGTTCACCAATGTTGAGGCTGGCTTTTTCACCGGCCTGGTCGGTTCGCTTGGGTATTGGTTGGCACAGCAAGCGGTAAACAGGGGTGATCAACCGCTTTATTATTACGCACTGATCCAGATCCCTATCTACGAATACTTACCCGCCATGGGGAGTATTCTGGGTATCATACTGGCATTAATGGGTCGAAAGACTGTGCCAGATGAGGTATTAGAACTTGAAGATCAAGAAACTCAGGAATCTGAGCTAGAAATTCCTGATGCTTATGATGATGAGACAGATAATGACACTGTAGCTGTGGATTCATCTGAAGTAATCCCTGAGGAACCTTCACTTTTACGTAGTAGAGCACCTGTCGTTGGTTTACTAATTTTCTGGTCAATCACCAGTTTACTGGCATATTCCGTTGCTGGAGAAAAAATGCCTTGGCTGACGGTGCATATTACCCTTCCGATGATCCTGCTATCTGGTTGGTCGATCGGTTACTTGGTTGATACCACGGATTGGGCAACCTTCCGTAGTAAGCGAGGCTGGATTGCCATTGCTATGCTCTTCGTGTTCGTTCCTGCGCTACTCAGTGTATTTCGCCTACTTCTCGGGAGCACACCTCCCTTCGCAGGAAAATCCTTGGAACAATTAGGTGCCACCAGTGGTTTTATCCTTGCTTTAGTGATGACTCTGGCAAGCGCAACCGGATTGTATTTTCTCACTAAAGATTGGTCTGCTCGCTTATTGCGCCATGGAGTAGTACTTGTTTTTCTGGGATTATTCACAGTCCTGACGGCGAGAACTGCTTTTACAGCATCCTATATTAATTACGATGATGCTAAAGAGTACCTGGTTTATGCGCATTGTGCCCCAGGCGATAAAATCGCTTTACAGCAACTCACCGATATTTCACGTCGCCTGACTGGCGGACTTGATTTAACCATTGCATACGATGATAAAACCACTTATCCGTTCTGGTGGTATTTACGGAATTTCCCCAACCAGCGTTTCTATGGAAGCACACCTACGCGTGACTTGCGCGATGTTGATATTATATTGGTGGGGCAAGATAATTTTGGCAAGATCGAACCCGTCGTTGGACAGGCCTATGATGAATTTGAATATATCCGTATATGGTGGCCTAATATGGATTATTTTAATTTAACCTCACAACGGTTACTAAATGTTATTACTAATTCACAGATGCGCGAAGCTATTTTTAGAGTCTGGCTAAATCGAGATTATTCACTGTATAGTCAATTGACCGGAGAAGATATGAGCCTGCAGAACTGGAGTCCATCCGAAAAATTTCGCATATATATCCGCAAAGATGTCGTCGCTCAATTATGGGATTATGGCTCTAGTGCAAGCACAGCCCCAATACAGGCTGATCCATATGAAGGAAAGCAAATAATCATCAACGCAGATCAGATCATCGGATCAACCGGCACGCAACCCGGGCAGTTCCAAAATCCACGTGACCTGGCACTCGCCTCGGATGGCACATTGTATGTTGCTGACACGATGAATAACCGCATTCAGCACCTGGCAGCAGATGGAAGTGTACTGCAAATTTGGGGGGCGTTTGCTGATATATCACAAGGTGAAGCACCTGGAGGGACATTCTTCGAACCTTGGGGAATTGCAGTTGGCACAGATGGTTCTGTATATGTGGCAGATACCTGGAATCATCGCATACAGAAATTTACTTCAGATGGAACGTTTGTAAACATGTGGGGATACTTCGGCCAGGCTGAGACACCCTTCGCCATCTGGGGCCCGCGTGATATTGCCATTGATGCCAATGAGAACCTCTTTGTTACCGATACGGGGAACAAACGCATCGTAGTATATGACTCGGACGGGAATTACGTCACCCAATTCGGCTCGGTTGGACTAGAGCCAGGTCAGTTTGATGAACCGGTGGGAATCACAATTGATAAAGAAGGACTGGTTTATATCGCCGATACATGGAATCAACGCATCCAGGTGATGGTTGGAGATGCTGATGGGAATTATCTCCCATTAAATAGCTGGGAGGTAGTTGCCTGGTATGGGCAATCATTGGATAATAAACCTTTCCTTGCGGTGGATGATAGTGGCAATCTCTACGCGACCGACCCGGAAGGCTATCGTGTCCTGCAATTCGCCAGCGTGGGGACATTCGTTAATTATTTTGGCGATTATGGTATTGGCCCCAATGAGTTCAACCTACCGACCGGTATCATTATCGATAACAAAGGTGGTGTATGGATTGCTGATGCTGGTAATGGGCGGATCATGCATTTCAGCTTGCCACCAGGATAATCATTGATTTTGGGTCGCGTCTATACAAAACAATATTAATGTTACCTACCCAAAAAGTTATATATGTGACCCACGAGAGGTTATATTCGTCAAAAGACGCTAATAGGGCTGGGTGGTATAATCTCTCCGCTTATACCAAACTAGAATTCCCTGCTTGGAGGATTATCAAGGGATGAAACTACACGAATACCAATCGAAACAGATATTTTCACGATATGGCATTCCCATACCTAAAGGACGGGTTGCCACTACAGCCGATGAAGCTCGCAGTATAGCAAATGAACTTGGCGGACGGGTTGTGATCAAATCGCAGGTTTTAGTGGGCGGACGCGGCAAGGCTGGGGGCATACGCCTGGCAAAAAACCCACATGAAGCAGAAGATATAGCTGCGCAAATCCTGGCGATGGAAATTAAGGGTCTTCCAGTGCGTAAAGTACTGGTGGATGAGGCGGCAAATATATCCAAAGAGATCTACCTTGGGATAACAAATGACCGTGCAGCACGAAAGCCAGTCATGATGGCCTCATCAGCAGGTGGTGTGGAGATCGAAGAAGTTGCCCGTACGACACCTGAAAAAATCATCAAATCACATGTCGACCCCCTGCTGGGTTTAAAAGATTACCAGACACGTAACATCGCCATCGGGATCGATTTGCCCAAACAGTATTGGAAAGTGTTCAACCAGATTGCAAGTGGATTATGGCGTGCTTACCTTGAATGTGATGCCACCCTGGCAGAGATCAATCCTCTGGTGATCACAGAGGGTAACCAACTCATCGCCCTGGATGGCAAGATGCTGATCGATGATAATGCCCTCTTCCGCCATGCAGACCTGGCAGATTTACGTGACCTAGATGTGGAAGCACCTGCAGAGATCGAAGCCCGGAAATATGGCTTAACGTATATTAAGCTAGATGGGAATATCGGTTGCATGGTTAATGGTGCTGGTCTGGCAATGACAACCATGGATATCATCAAATTGTTCGGTGGAGAACCAGCTAATTTCCTGGATATTGGGGGAGGTGCGGGTAGTGATAGGGTAGCAGCAGCGATACGAATTATCCTGACTGACCCTAACGTTTGTGCGGTGCTATTCAACATATTCGGCGGGATTACACGAGGTGATGAAGTAGCACGAGGAATCTTAACTGCATTGGATGAGGTAAAAACAAATATCCCGATGGTCATTCGACTGGTTGGTACAAACGCTGAAGAAGGTCGCAAAATGCTCTCCGACGCTGAAATGATCACAGCTGAAACACTGGCGGATGCAGCGAAAAAAGCCGTTGCTGCGGCAAAATCTGAGGCGGCAGGGAGGTAAATCGAATGAGTATCCTGATCAACAAAAATACACGCCTGCTGGTTCATGGTATAACGGGTAATGAAGGATTATTCCACAGTACCCAGATGTTAGCATATGGAACGAATGTTGTTGCGGGTATGACCCCCGGTAAAGGTGGCGAATGGGTAATCGACGGAAAAGTACCCGTATTTGATTCCGCGAAAGTGGCAGTGGAAGCAACGGGTGCAAATACAAGCTGCATCTTCGTGCCAGCACGGTTTGCAGCAGATTCTATTTATGAAGCTGCCGATGCAGGAATATCCCTGATTGTATGTATCACCGAGGGAATTCCCGTACAGGATATGATGCGGGTTCGTGATTACCTCGATCAGAAAAAAGTCCGCCTGGTTGGACCAAATTGTCCCGGATTGCTTACCCCCGGTGAATCTAAGGTGGGTATCATTCCCGGTAATATCGCAATTCCCGGGAATGTTGGGGTTGTGTCTCGATCAGGAACACTCACTTATGAAGTGCTTTATGCCTTGATGTTATTAAATCGGGGAGTAAGCACCTGTGTAGGTATTGGTGGTGACCCGATCAATGGCACGAATTTTATTGACGTGCTTACCATGTTCGAAGCTGATCCACAAACTGAAAAGGTGGTAATGATTGGTGAGATCGGCGGGACCGACGAAGAAAAAGCCGCAGAGTATATTGCTACCCATATGACCAAACCGGTGGTAGGCTTTATCGCAGGTCAAACTGCCCCTCCAGGCAAGCGCATGGGTCATGCTGGGGCAATTGTAGAAGGTGGCTCTGGTTTGGCTGCGGATAAGATTAAAGCACTCCAGGCAGCGGGTGTCAGGGTTGCTGCCCACCCTGAGGAAATACCCAATCTACTCTTTTAACCGTAAATAAATATGGGGAACAAACCTGTAAAAACCCTATACAGGCTTGTTCCCCATTGGAGTCGACGTACTTGATCCTTAAGGAGCGCGAACTATATACATCTGGATAATAGTAAATTCACCAACAGGATTATATTGAAGCGAAAAAGTTATTCGATCGCCATTGGTTTTTGAGCGCGTCATCTGCGCCATTGATCCAACCACGCTATCAGGATTATTGATCTGATCCCAACCATCCTCAGGTAGCGTCTGCTCATAGAAATCTACGACATCCTGGATTTTAAGGTCAACTTTATAGGTTATGTTTAACTGATTAGGGACTTGTAGCTCGTATGCATCTGGCATGATTGGGATATCTTCAGGAACAGTGGGAGATGCTTTGGTGGGAACAGCAGTTGGCTGTACAGATGAACCAGTTTCCTGGGTTGTGGCGGTGTTTTGTATTTGGGCTGGCGTGGTCGCCTGATTTTTACTACAGGCAACAGATACTAGAGCAATAGTAATGATAGTAACGATCACTAACGCAGCTTTCTTTAGGTTCATCTTTTCCTCCGAGGATAATATAATGGCAGTCTAATCCTATCTTATTACTAAAAAAATCATCAATTGGTTCAACTCAGTGTAAATAAATACTTACAAAGAGGCGCAGCATACACTGCGCCTCTAAATGATAAATAGATAAATTATTTTGAATGAGATTGAAGATACTCAACGGCCTGACCAACCGTTTTAATTTCCTGAGCTTCCTTGTCGGAAATTTCACCACCAAATTCATCCTCGAATTTCATAATCAATTCAACCAGGTCTAGCGAATCGGCTTCGAGATCTTCGCGAAAACGAGCTTCTGGTGTGACTTTCGATTCGTCCACACCAAGTAAGTCTACAATGATTGCTTTTACCTTATTGTAAACTTCATCTTTTTCAATCATACACGTTCCTCCTTTGGGGTTGTTTTACCTGATACTGCGCAATTGTATCCTTAGATGTCAATATGTCAAGTCTGAGAATCAAGTCGTTGACATGCAATGTTCAGGCTGGTAAGATTATTCAAATATCAGGAACACCCTACTATGAAAGAAGTTACGCCAATTGGATTACGTAAATCAGATCACATGCGAATAAATCTGGAGGAGAATGTCCAATCCGGATTGACCACAGGATTGGAGCATTATCATTTTATAAATCAAGCGCTTCCAGAAATTAATTTATTTGAAATCGATACGAGTGCAACAGTATTTGGTAAGCATCTAGCAGTGCCAATCCTGATTTCGTCGATGACCGGGGGAACAAGCGAGACAGTTAAAATAAATCAGGTATTAGCTAAAGCAGCGCAGGAAACCGGAGTGGCAATGGGGGTTGGTTCTCAAAGGATTGCTCTGGAGAATCCTGGGCTGGCCAGCAACTTTCAGATCCGGCAGTATGCTCCGGATATTCTATTATTTGCTAATCTGGGTGCGATCCAATTGAACTATGGTTATGAGATCGAGGCCTGCCAGCGCGCAGTAGCTATGATTGAAGCGGATGCATTGGTGCTTCATTTCAACGCAATCCAAGAAGCAATCCAACAGGATGGAAATACTCAATTTGCGGGGCTGATCGATAAAGTTGAAGCAGTATGTAAAGCATTATCTGTTCCCGTGATAGCCAAAGAAGTTGGTTGGGGTTTCTCCCAACAAGATGTGACTTTGCTTACCCAGGCAGGTGTGGCTGCTATCGATACTTCCGGTGCTGGGGGAACGTCATGGTCACAAGTCGAAATGTTTCGAGCTAAAAATGAGGAACAGAAAAAATTGGCAGAAGCATTCTTAGATTGGGGTATACCAACTTCAGAAGTCATTAGAAATATCATCGAAGTAGCCCCAAATGTAAAAATCATAGCTTCTGGAGGTTTACGCAATGGTGTAGATATTGCGAAATGTATCGCCTTAGGGGCATGTATGGGGGGAATGGCAAGTCCTTTCCTTAAAGCTGCATCCCAGTCGGTTGATGAAACCGTGAAACTGATTAATCTTCTTCGAGAACAATTGCGGGTTTGCATGTTTGCAACAGGCTCGAGAACATTGAACCAGCTTCGTCAGAATAAATTAGTCTACGAATAAACCATGCTTCCGGATTCTAATAAAGATATCTCGCAAACTTATCTTGAGGCCATAGAAGATGAGCTTCAACGAGCTGTGAAGCGAGTAAATAATTTTGGCATGAACAATCTTTATGGCATGCTGGCGTATCATATGGGTTGGGATAGCATTACAAATCACAATGAAACTCGTGGGAAAAGAATCCGCCCATTATTAGTTTTATTATCTTGTTCAGCTGCAGGCGGAAACTGGGTATCTGCACTACCGGGTGCTACGGCGGTCGAGCTGGTGCATAATTTTTCATTGATCCATGACGATATTGAAGATCACAGTCCTCTCCGGCGTGGTCGTCCTACCATCTGGAAGAAGTGGGGAATCCCACAGGCTATTAATACAGGTGATGCGATGTATTCCCTAGCCCACCTCGAAGCCGTCAGACTGGCAGAGACGGTCTCCCCTTCAATTGGTCTACAAGCCGTAGATATTCTTCAATCAACATGCTTACACCTCACCCAAGGACAATATTTGGATTTGCTATACGAAAAGCGAAAAGATATAACGATTGAAGATTATTGGAAGATGGTCGAGGGAAAAACAGCTGCATTAGTAGCCGTAAGTGCTGAGTTGGGAGCGATGGCAGCTTTCAGTGATGAGAACAAGACTGCTCTTTATCGAAAATTCGGCTGGTCTCTCGGACTGGCATTCCAAGTCCAGGATGATATATTGGGGATTTGGGGAAATACTTTGATGACGGGCAAATCGAGTCAAAGTGATTTAGTGACAGGTAAAATTACTTTGCCGGTGCTATACGGGCTATCACAAAAAAGGCATTTTGCCAGGCGGTGGACACAAGGCTCGATCCATCCTAAAGAATTACCAGAAGTTATCCAATATTTAGAAACAGAGGGCGGAAAGGAATTTGCACAATCGCAGGAAAATCAATTGATCAATCACGCATTAACTACGTTGGATGAGGCTAAACCGATTGGAATCGCAGCCGAGGCATTACGAAACCTCGCATTAAGCCTGGTAAATCGACGGATATAAAAAGATATCGATGTTTATACGAATTCCATAAAAACCTGGTTACCTATAAAGCGACCCATACTGGTTAGTCGCAATCTTTGCGCTTGTTCCCCCGTCCATTCCAATAATCCAAGAGAGATAAGTCTATCGATCTGGAGAGTAAATCGTTCCAATATACTTATCCCAAAACGTTGTTGGAATTTTTGGGCAGAGACACCTTCCTGGACCAGCCGTAGACCCATCATCATCGTTTCGCTCATTTCGGTTTCAAGATCTATTGGATTGACCTGAACTGTCGCAGGAGTTCGTGGAAACCTGTACTTTTTTTCTAACAAGCTCGAGCCACTGGTCAAGCGGGTAATGTATACCTGGGGTTTGGCAACATTTACAGTTCTAGAATGATCGATAAATCCATGAGCACCTGCCCCTACTCCAAGATAAGGTAGATTCCGCCAGTATTGGAGATTATGAATGCAGGCATGCAGCGGTCCTATTTTTTCTTCACGCGCCCAATTTGAAATCTCATACTGAATAAAACCGGCTTTTGATAATCTTTCAGTGGCTGCTTCGTACATATCAGCAACCAGATCTTGATCGGGAAGGGTAAAAATGCCCACATCCACCTTATGCTTCATGGGAGTGCCAGGATCAAGGGTCAGGGCGTATAAAGACAAATGATCGGGTTGTAAAGATAAAGCGATTTCTAACGAGGTCATCCAGGATTGGAGTGTCTGAGAAGGCAAGCCAAAGATCAGGTCGAGATTCAGGTCCTTTATTCCTGCATTTCGTGACCAATCTACAGCCCTGACAACATCATCAAATGTATGTTGCCGTTCCAGAAGAGTAAGCTCGTCTTGGTTTGCTGATTGCATCCCCAGACTGATACGATTTACGCCCAGATTGTGTAGCTCAATCAAGTATTCAGCAGAAAGGTTACCGGGATTTGCCTCAAGGGTGATTTCCGGGGAATTAACGAGAGTAAAATAATCCTTTACCGTAGCTAGAATCTCCCCTAACTCCAGTGCTGGGAGGAGTGATGGTGTGCCACCCCCAAAATATATGGTGTGGATGGTTATTGGATCTAGTGCAGATTGAGATAAGTACTTTACTTCATGAGATACAGCTCGTGAATAGGCAGGAATTAACCTTTGTAAACCAGCATAGGTAATAAAATCACAATATCCACATCTGTGTATACAAAACGGGATATGGATATACATACTGGTTAATGGCATTTTATGAGTATATCATGCACAATCTTTTCTTTACCCATACCATTTTATGATCAGTCGTATAATTCTTTGAATAAAAAAGCTGGTATAATCCGCCAAGTCCTGGCAGTATTCTGGACTCCTAAAAAACTATGACTCCTGAAACAAATACATCCCCAACAAAAATGTGTCCCACCTGTGGGACACGTGTCAAGGAAGATGCCACGCGATGTCTGGTATGTGGTGCTGATCTGACCAAAACCGAAAAAGCAACCCAATCCTCCAAGGTTGTCCAGGGCAGTCGCATGCCTTCAATCACACTAAGCCTTCCAGCAGCTATTGGTTTTCTAGCTTTGTTTCTGGGTATAGGGGCTATCATGGTGTACTTGGCCCTCCGGCAGACACCCGAAGCGATCATACCACCAACGGCAACAGCTACCGTCACAGCTACAGCAACTGCCACACAAACTGCGACATCATCACCCCTGCCCACATTAACCAACACACCCGAACCCAGCCCAACACCGATGACCCATCTTGTAAAAGAAAATGAAACCTGCATCGGAATCGCACTTTTTTATAATGTTTCTGTACAAAGCATCGTATCATTAAATAACCTACCGACTGCGTGCGATACTTTATACGTCAATCAACCTTTGCTTATTCCCCAACCAACTCCAACGGGAACTCCTTTACCATCGGCAACCTATAGTTTGGTTGAACAAACCGAAGCTGCATGTGAAAAAATAGAAATCATCGTTCAGTCTACCGATACCTTAGGCAGCATATCAGCCAATTACAACGTCCCGATGGAGGCTATCAAAGAAGAAAATGGACTCTCAGGTGATACAGTATATTTAGGGCAGCCATTGACGATTCCATTATGTAGGCGCTTTGCTACTCCTGGTCCATCACCTACAGCAACACCTCCGCCTCCGTATACAGCACCGAACCTCCTGCTTCCAGCAAATGGTGCACCATTCACTATCGCTGATGATGCGATTACCTTGCAATGGGCTTCCGTGGGAACGCTTCAAGAAAATGAAGCTTACAGGGTTACGATCGAAGACCTGACTGCTTCCCTTGGACCGACATTGATTGATCAGGTTAACGATACAAAATTCATCATCTCATCAACCATCCGCCCCACCGATAGAAATGCGCATATATTTAGCTGGTATGTCGAAGCCGTGCGAATCAGTGGTTCGGATGAAAATGGAAACCCTATCTGGTCAACGGCCGGTGCTGCCAGTCCTTCGAGGTATTTTAGCTGGACAGGGGCACCTTCATCAGCAACACCCACTCCTTAATAAGCAAACAGCGGTGGAGAATTCCACCGCTGTTGATTTCAACCTGTCTCACGCCGCTTTACTTGCTATTTCTTCAAGCATCATTGTTGTCAGGGATTTAGGCCTTTCAATGGGTTGTCCAAGTGCTCTTGCCCATACAGCATTGGCTGATACACCCAAGATACGACTGACACCAAAGATCACTGTATAAAAATCGAATTCCTTTACTCCAAAATGATACTGTAATGAGCCACTGATGGCATCTACATTCGGCCATGGATCTCGGGCTTTTCCCTGCTCTCTTAAGACGTCAGGGACAACCTCGTATACCAATGCAGCCAGCTTAAAAATCTCGTCTTCAGGAAAATATTTCTTACCAAACTCTAGTTGAGCTGTGTACCGTGGATCCGTCTTGCGTAAAACAGCATGTCCGTAGCCTGGAATAACCTGTCCACTATTTAAGGTATCCCATGCAAATTGTCGCAATGCAGTCTTATCGTAGGCGCAATCAGCGCATTTCTCTTTCACGCTTAATAACCAGTTCAGACATTCCTGATTTGCCAATCCATGCAAAGGTCCAGCCAGACCGCTTAATCCAGCCGATGCAGCGTAATAAATATCTGAAAGCGAAGAAGCAACCAGGTGAGTTGTATGGGCACTTACATTACCGCTTTCGTGATCGGAATGGAGTAAAAAGTATAATCTTGACAAATCCATATAAAGTGGATCTTTGATCCCCATCATATGTGCAAAATTCGCTCCCCAATCTAAATTGGGATCAGGTGGAATAATGTCGCCATTCTTATATTTCAATCGATAAATATACGCTGCAATCTCAGGAAGTTTGGCAACCAGATTCATACTATCTTCCAGCATGGGTTCCCAGTATTGATCTTTCTTGATACCTTCATGATATTGTTTTGAAAAGAGGGATTCACGTTGCAAGGTCAAGACTGCCAGGGTGAATAAGGTCATCGGATGGGCATCAGAGGGTAAAGCATTGATCACGTCGAAAACATATTGAGGGACCTTGCCTCTTTTTTCCCACTCAGCTTCAACTTCTTGAGCTTGTTGTGTGGTTGGGATGCTCCCAACCAAAAAAAGGTAATACAATCCACCCACATAAGGCATCTCCGCACCTTCGGGTTTGGGTAACAACTTTAGGACCTCCGGAATTGTGTGACCCCTGAAACGAATCCCTTCAATGGGGTCTACATATGAAATATCCGTAACAAGGCCTTTAACATTCCTCATGCCACCATAAACCTGGGCAATGGTTACCTCGTCAACCTTCACCTCACCAAATTCTTTTATAAGTTTCCTTACCCTCTCACGCCATTCGGGTAATTGCTGTTCGATCTTATCTTTTAATATCATGATCTTTTCTCCCGCATTATATTTTTAACAGATTGCGTAATGCATCAGTAGTCTGTTGAACTGCTTCTGCTGATCGGTTTATAGCCTGCCTTTCATCATCACTTAAATCATATACAATCACTTTTTCGATCCCCTTATGTCCTAATTGCACTGGAACCCCAAAGAAGATATCCTTTAAACCATACTCACCACTCATATAAGCTGATGCAGGAACAATCAGGTGCTTATCTTTCAAAATAGCTTCAACCATTTGGGTAACCGAGGCAGCAGGCGCATAGTATGCACTTCCAGTCTTCAGCAAGCTGACAATCTCCCCACCACCCTTTCTGGTGCGGTTCACAATGGCTTCCAAGCGTTCTGGTGAGATAGCATAATTTAATGATGTACCAGCCACATTCGAACGAGTGGTTAGCGGTACCATTTCATCGCCATGTCCACCCAATACATAACAATGTATATTCTCCACTGAAACGCCTAATTCTGCAGATACAAAAGCCCGCATTCTGGCTGAATCCAGAATACCAGCCTGCCCGACTACCCGTTCTTTGGGTAATTTACTTAATTTTAAAGTCAGGTATGCCATTGCGTCTAAAGGATTTGTTAGAATGATATAGATCGCATTGGGTGATCGTCTGATGGTTTCCAGGGTTGCTTTACTAACGATATCAGCATTAGCAGTAAGTAGATCATCCCTGCTCATCCCGGGTTTGCGAGGGAGACCAGCGGTAATTACGATGATATCTGACCCTTCTGTGGCATCATAATCATTGGTTCCAATAATACTCACGTCTTTCCCGATTATCGGCATGGCTTCTTGTAGATCAAGAGCTTTTCCTTGAGGCATACCCTCGACGATATCGACAATAACAATATCAGTAATTTCTCTCTCAGCTAACCAGTGAGCTGTGGTAGAGCCTGTCATGCCACCGCCAATGATTGACACTTTATTCTTCATATTATCTCTCCAAAAAGTATTTATTTTCTAGGTTGTAACTGGAATTGATTGATTTTGTTCCTGTGTTTCAAGAAAGCGAATTGCCTGCATCGCAGCAGCAGCACCCATCCCGGCTGATGTCACTACCTGACGGTAAGTGGGGTCACCGGCCTCTCCAGCAACAAAAACTCCAGGGATATTGGTTGACAAAGAGAGACCTGTTTTAATATAGCCGTTTTCATCAAGGTCAAGTGAATTGGCAAATATCTGCGTGTTTGGTTTATGACCGATGAAGATAAATACGCCATCAGTGGTAAGCTCGCTAATCTCACCAGTTTTTAAATTTTGAATTTTTATTTTTTCAACCTTTTGCTCTCCCAGAATCTCTGTCAGCTGACTATCCCAAGTGAACTTGATTCTGGGATGGTTGAATGCGCGCTGCTGGAGAATCATTCCTGCCCGAAGGCTATCCCTGCGGTGAACGATATTTATGGATTTTGCGTAACGTGTGAGAAACAGGCTTTCTTCAACTGCACTATCGCCTCCACCGACCACAACCACATCTTTATCCTTGAAAAACCATCCATCGCATGTCGCACAATAAGATACACCTCTACCCGTGAATTCCTTTTCACCAGGGATATTTAGATGGTTCGGTTGAGCTCCAGTGGATATGATCAATGTATCGGCAAGGTATTCTGAATTATAAGTTTTTATCCGGAAGGGACGAACACTGAGATCCACATCTGTTGCAGTATCATATTCAACGTGTGCTCCAAATTTCTCAGTTTGCTTTTGAAATAAATCCACTAATTCCTGGCCACCAACCCCGTCGGGAAAACCAGGATAATTTTCTATCGTATTAGTTAAAGAGACCTGCCCACCTAAGTCCATACCTGTCAATACCACCGGTGCCAAATTCGCTCTAGCGGTATACAATGCGGCTGACAATCCAGCTGGTCCTGATCCTAGGATAAGTACTTTAACGTTATTCACCTGCTCAGAGTTATTTGTAGGGAGATGAATACCTGTCATGTCTGTGTTTTGATTACCTTTCTATCTGGATTTTGATAAGCAGTTACCATGATAAGAGAGTAATTGATATTAAAATAAGATGCATTATCTACCTAAAAGTTGCATAGGCTTGATTTACTTAAAAATAATCCATAACAATGTGACGAACCCGGCAATCCGGAGTAGCCAGCTCAATACTTCCTGGTTTATTACTGATAATTGGATCGACGCCACCAGAAATGCTGCAAAGATAATCCCGGCGACAGCCTTCGAGGCTGTTTTCTCAAGCTTTTTTATACTTTCAGATAATTGAGGATCTCGGACATGTAATTCGCCTCTTTCCAGCCTAGTAATCAGCGCATCTGCTCTAACTGGTAAAGAGATGACTTTCCGTGCTAATCCCCCAGCTTCTTTTACCCAATAACCCCAATCATGTTGCGTTTCTTCAGAAATTATCTTCTGAGTAAACGGTCCAAGGTATCCAAAGACATTTATCTGAGGATCTAAACCTATACACATTCCAGATAATATGCCCACAGCTCTACCAAGGAAAATCAAATCCTGAGGCAGTTGAAAAGGCATATCATATAATATTTCGCGAAATTCATAGGCAAACTCGTGAATTTCCTCCATATTAATATTCCTAAGTTCATCCATGCCTTTACCCCAAAATCTCTTGAACATGGCAGATTCGGCTTTTTCTATTAAAGCGACATCCGCACCCGGAAGAAGGATGCCCAATATTTGATAAGCATTGACCACACGTGAGGCATCCTGAAGACCAACACCGATGAGCAACTCACGCAGACCAGCACGAATTTCAGGTCACATCCGTCCAACCATACCAAAATCGATAAAAGTTAATAACCATTTCTTCTGATCAGATGGGGATTCATTCTCTA
>JBAQFX010000293.1:0-4835 GCA_049287485.1 Anaerolineales bacterium | reverse complement strand
TCTTGTACCATCTTGTGTGTTTTTTGTATAAGTAATATTTTTATCTGCAACAAAGACGATACCCTCCGGATAGAATGCAGATAGTAATATTGACATATTAACCTCCTTTGATAATAAGGGGAGAAATTGTTGCGTCGGTATTATTATATTTCTTCATTTTGAAACTCTACTTGGTATTCTATGAACGCTTGATATACGTTATTTAAACTTTCTATGTTGATATTGGTATACAACCATTAAAAAGAATAAAATGGGTATAGTGTAATTTCAACCTAATTTATCATTTGTTTGGTAGGGGCACGATATATCGTGCCCCTACAGGGATGATTTTGCTTCAGCGGATGGGTTCTCTTTTGCTCTCCACACCTGGTACAGACCCAGGCGACCGTTTTTGCCATCGGAGAGAAAACTCCCGGTAATTTCAAAGCTGGTCGCCTCAGCCAGCTGCGCCAGCTCATGCTCTGAGAAGTGGTGCACGTAGCGCAAACCCGTACCCCCCTGGCGCCAGTCCAGCAGGTAGTCACCGGGGTCGACGTCAATGGCAGATAAGCCAATGGCTTCCCAGGGCTGTATGCGGGCTACCAGGCGCGGGCTGTTGAGGAATAGCCACTCGGAGTGGGTGAAGCGCCCGCCGGGTGAGAGCAGTGACCTGACCTTGCTTAACACTTGAAACCTTAAATCTTCCCCTGGAAGGTGGTGCAGCACGGCAAAAGCCAGGATGGTAGCGTAGTGGTTGGCTGAAACGGGAGCATCCCAATCCTTTGCAGAAAGGTCAGCTTGTAGAAAACGGAAATTAGAGGGTAGACCTGTCTTAGCCTGCTCAAGCAGGGCAGAGGAGAAATCCAGGCCGGTGTAATTCCCCTTGTACCCGTTCTTCACCAGCCGGCGAGCCAGCTCACCATTACCGCATCCCAAGTCCAGCAAGTTTTCCGTGGGTGAAATGCTCTCCAGGATACGCTGCACGCCGGGCTGCAGACGCAGGCGGGTGGACGAGAAGGGCAGGGCGAAGGTCTGGTAGAATTGGCGGTTGAGGTCGAGCAGGCGTGAAATGGTGGTAGGATTCACATCAGAATTATAGCTTAAGCGCATCATTGCTCGAGACTTACAGGTATGAACCGAGAGAACTGGTTAAAGACACGCCAATATACCCCCGAGATGTTAGAGCAGGCTTGCCTGGTGCTGGAGGAAATACGCAGTGGCACCAGCTTTGAGAAGGCCGTGCGTCACCACCCCAGCCCGGCAGGGGGGTACCTGCCCAAGCATGCCCTGGTGGCAGCTTACCGCCAGCTGACGGAAAGTGGCGAGTGGGAAGCAGAGCCAGGAGTGCTGGAGCGCATCCGCATGAAACCCATCCGCACGCTCTCGGGGGTGACCACGGTGACCGTGCTGACCAAGCCCTACCCCTGCCCGGGAAAGTGCATCTTTTGTCCGACGGACGCACGCATGCCGAAGAGCTACCTGCCGGATGAGCCGGGGGCCCGCAGGGGGTTGGAGCATCATTATGACCCTTACGGGCAGGTGAAAAGCCGCCTGGAGGCTCTGGAAGCAGTGGGGCACCCGACAGACAAGGTGGAGCTGCTCATCCTGGGTGGATCGTGGTGCGCCTACCGGCAAGATTACCAAGAGTGGTTTATCCGGCGCTGTTTTGATGCGCTAAATGGCGTGGAAGCGGAAACGCTGAAACAGGCACAGGCGCTGAATGAGACTGCCGCCAGCCGCAACGTGGGACTGGTGATCGAGACCCGCCCGACGGACATCAAACCATCTGAGCTCACCTGGCTACGCAAGCTGGGGGTGACCAAGCTGCAGATGGGGGCACAGAGCCTGGATGACCACATCCTCGAGCTGAATTTGCGCGGGCATACGGTGGAGGATACCCATCAAGCGGTGGCATTGCTCAGGGCGGGGGGGTTCAAGATCGTGCTGCATTGGATGCCCAACCTGCTGGGGGCAACGCCAGAATCTGACCGGCAAGATTTTACTCGCCTATGGCAGGACCTGTGCCCGGATGAGATCAAGATCTACCCCACCCAGCTGCTGGAGAATGCGGAATTATACGAATACTGGCAGCGAGGTGAATACACCCCCTATAGCACCGAAGAGCTGATCGAGCTGATCGCGGATATCAAGCCGACCATCCCGCGTTACTGCCGGGTGAACCGGGTGATACGTGACATCCCCTCGGATAATGTGGTGGCAGGAAACAAACGCACCAGTTTGCGCCTGGACGTACAAGAAGAGCTGGCGAAGCGTGGCACACCCTGCCAGTGCATCCGTTGCCGGGAGGTGAGGCAGCAAAGCGTGCAGGCTGAAAACTTGCGACTGGAGCAGCTGGTTTACCGAGCCGGTGGGGCGGAGGAGCATTTTCTCTCGTACGTTACCCCAGGAGACCAGCTGGCAGGTTTCCTGCGCCTATCATTGCCAGGTAAAACATCGCCTGAACCAGGTTTGGATGACCTGTACGGGGCAGCTATCATCCGGGAGGTACACGTGTTCGGGCAATCGTTGCCGGTGGGGGCGGAGCAGGATGGCGCAGCTCAGCACGCCGGGTTGGGGACAGAGCTGCTGCAGTGGGCAGAAACGATTGCCACCCAGCAGGGATTCAAGCGCCTGGCGGTCATCTCGGCTATCGGGACGCGACCGTATTACCTGGAACGTGGATTCGAGCGCGGAGAACTGTACCTGGTAAAAAAGTTAATCAATTTGTGACACTTAGCACATGGATAAGGGATAAGCGTCCCTTGTGAGATGGTGAAATATTTGTCACAATACAATGGCTGTGATCTAGCTATTTACTATACAATTCATTAAGGAGGAATTTTGCAATGAGTCCAAAAGGTGGTTCACGTCCATTTACCCCATCGAAGCTTGAGCTCAAATTCCCAGTTCCGTCAGACATCGAGATAGCGCAAGCAGCAACACTCAAGCCCATTTCGGTGATCGCTGAGGAAGTTGGCCTGTTACCCGAAGAGCTCGAGATGCATGGCGAATATAAAGCCAAAGTACGATTAAGTGTGCTCAAGCGTCTCAAGGATGCACCGGATGGCAAATATATTGATGTGACAGCCATCACACCCACGCCACTGGGTGAAGGTAAAAGCACGACCATGATGGGCTTAAGCCAAGCGTTGGGGGCACACCTGGGTAAAAATGTGTTTACCTGTATTCGACAACCCTCGCAGGGTCCGACCTTTGGGATTAAAGGTGGAGCGGCGGGAGGCGGATACAGCCAGGTGGTGCCGATGGAAGACTTCAACCTGCACCTGACGGGTGACATCCATGCCATCACGGCAGCCAATAACCTGCTGGCAGCAGCCATTGATGCGCGCATGCTGCACGAGCGAGCCAGGACGGACGACGAGAAGCTTTTCAATGCCTTATGCCCACCTGACAAGGATGGCAAGCGCAGTTTTTCACCCTCCATGCTGCGACGGATCAAGAAACTGGGGATCAACAAGACCGACCCGAACGAGCTGACCTCTGAAGAGCGCAGACGCTTTGCCCGGCTGGATATTGACCCGGCTAGCATCACTTTACGGCGGGTGGTAGATACTAACGACCGGCTACTGCGTACGATCACCATTGGGCAGGGACCGGAAGAGGCAGGTAATGAGCGCCAGACCGGTTTTGATATCACAGTGGCCAGCGAGATCATGGCCATCCTGGCACTGACCAACAGCCTGGCCGATATGCGTGATCGCATGGGCCAGATCGTGATCGGCACGAACATGGCCGGCGAAGCCATCACTGCCGAAGACCTGGGCGTGGCAGGGGCGATGACCGTCTTGATGAAAGATGCCATCATGCCTACCCTGATGCAGTCGCTGGAAGGTACGCCGGTATTCGTGCACGCCGGACCATTTGCCAATATTGCACACGGGAATAGCTCAATCATTGCCGACCGCGTGGCGCTCAAGCTGGCAGATTATGTGGTGACTGAATCGGGCTTTGGGGCGGACATCGGCATGGAGAAATTCTTTGACATCAAGTGCCGCGCCTCCGGGTTGATCCCGCAGGTGGTGGTGATGGTGGCGACCGTGCGGGCGCTGAAGATGCACGGGGGTGGCCCCAGAGTAGTAGCGGGTAAACCGCTGGATTACGCTTACACGCAGGAGAACCTGGACCTGCTGCGGGCGGGACTACCGAACCTGCAACATCACATCCGCAATGCCAAGAAGTACGGGGTGAATGTGGTGGTAGCGGTCAATTCCTTCAAGGATGACACCGACGCCGAGGTGGAGCTGATCCGCAAGGCAGCCATCGAGGTAGGGGCGGAAGACGCAGTGGTGTGCCGTCACTGGATGGAAGGTGGCAAAGGTGCGGTCAAGCTGGCTGAAGCCGTGGTTGCAGCGGCAGAAAAACCGACCAACTTCAAGTTCCTATACCCGCTGGATTGGTCCATCAAGCAAAAGATTGAGTACATCTGCAAGGAGATTTACGGCGCAGCTGGTGTGGAATACCTGCCAGAGGCGGAAAAGAAGATCGAACTCTATAACCAACTGGGTTTCGACAAGCTGCCGTTGTGCATGGCCAAGACGCATCTCAGCTTGAGCCATGACCCCAACCTGAAGGGTGTGCCGAAAGGATTCACGGTGCCCATCAGGGATGTCCGCGCATCAGTAGGTGCGGGCTTCCTGTACCCCTTGCTGGGTGAAATGCGCACCATGCCTGGCTTACCCACCCGCCCGGTGTTCTATGATGTAGACCTGGATCTGGAAACCGGAAGAGTGGTAGGCCTGTTCTAAACAAACAAAGCAATTACTCACGCCCCCAAACCTAACCCCTCCCCCGTTTCGGGGGAGGGAAAATCTTTCGAAAAATGGGGGTACACGGGG
>JBAQFX010000292.1:0-2173 GCA_049287485.1 Anaerolineales bacterium | reverse complement strand
CTTATATGAACCCTGTTATTCCCGGAGACCACCCGGACTGCACTTTAACAAAAATAGGCAATGACTTTTATACAACAGGCTCATCTTTCAATGTAACACCGGTTATTTATCACTCAACCGACTTGGTTCATTGGGAAGCTATTGCACAGCCCGTTAGCGCTGCCTGGTCAAATTATGGCGATGCACCCGCGGGCGGATGCTGGGGCGGACAGGTAGTTTATTACAACAATAAGTACTGGCATTTTTTCTGCGCCTTAAACTGGGGAATGTGTTTTGTTACCGCCGACGACATCAGAGGACCCTGGACTTCACCAACGTTAATGAATTGCCCGCCAAGCGTACCCGGTTTAGGCTATGATAACTCTATCTTTATTGACGACGATAATAAATGGTACCTGTTAGTTAAAAACGGAGTGGGAAATAACTGGATAGTGGAATTAGGCAACGACGGTCAACCAAGTGGAGCTATTTATGATCTGTGCTGGATTGATCCATATAGCTGGGCTGAAGGACCTGTAATGTGGAAATACAACGGATATTATTATTATAGTTTTGCTCTCAATGTAGGAGGCGGACAAAAAGTTTGCAGAAGCGATACACTTACCGATGACCCATCTTCTTGGGTCAATCTTGGAGATTTCTTCAATGAAAATGACCCATTAAAACCAGAGGCATTATTTCAGAATCCCAACCACAACTCGGCTGTGGTAATGCTTGACGACAGCACACACTGGGTCGTCCATCCTTTATGGCGCAATGCAAATAGTAATGAATGGTTCGGTCAAGGCAGGCAGGGATTGTTAAACCAGGTTCGTTATGATACGAGTTATAAACCTACAGCCGATTATCCTATAAATGTTCCCAAGGATGCACCAATATTGCCAAGCAGCGGTATTCCATGGATGGTTCCGCATTCCGATTTTTTTGATTCCGATGAGCTAAATCCCGAATGGTCTTTCTTAGGATATACTCCAACTAGTTCTTATTCTCTTACCACACGGAGCGGATGGTTTACATTATCGCAAAAAGGTAAGCCGAATACAATAATTAAAAACGATGGCGAACACAATTATTCTATCATTACCAGATTGGATTTTGCCGCTCAATCAGTAAATGATCAAGCAGGCATCTGGATTTTTAATGGCCTGCAAACTCTTTATGCTAAGTTATATAGTTCTATCGACAGTTCCGGAAACAAGATAGTCGCTTTCAGTTACAATACCACTTATTACAAAGTCAATAACCCCGCAAGCAGCGGGGATAATATCTTACTGCTCAAATTGGTTCGTGTTAACCATACGCTTACAGGTTATTTTAGCCTCGACGGTTACTACTGGGTTCAGGTTGGAAGCAGTATCAATGTAGCTGGTATGGAAAATTTACAGGGTGAATTTAATGCATGGACAGGGAACAGGCAGGGTTTATTCGTGCAGGGAGGAGTTTCAGCTTACTTTGATTATTATATATACCGTGATGCTTACACACCGATACTGGCTGAATGCCCTGCAAACCAGTACGGTACAACTATAACAGCTAAAGTGGATGGAATTAGTTCGTTAGATAATATACATGATGGTGATTGGGCATTATATGCCGGTGTAGAATTTGGAAACGATGAGTATATAAGTAGCCCTGATGCTATTTCATTTGTTGCTTCATGTGCTTCATCAGGAGGAGTCGTTGAAGTATGGCTTGATTCACTTGATACGGGTACTAAAATTGCAGAATGCAATATCGGCAGTACCGGCAGTTGGACCACGTTCGCAACTTTCACGACCAATATTTCAGTGCCTGTTTCAGACAATCATGATGTCTATTTAAAATTCAGAGGTGCTGGTCCAGATAGACTTTTCATACTTCAGTGGCTGACTTTTGTGAGTACATCTACTGGCTGCTATAGGTCATATCAATCAGGTGATTGGAATAATAATTCTGTTTGGGAAATGTATAATGGTACAAATTGGGAGACTCCGGTAACACTCGTGCCTGATTCTGCCAGTGGACCTATAACAATACAAAGTGGGCATCAGGTGGAGGTTACGGATACTAAAACAGTGGATCAGGTATTTGTTCAACCAGGCGGGACACTGCTCGTAGGGACTGGAGATACACTTGTGGTAAAGGATGGATTAGGAGCAGATTTAACTGTGGATGGTGTATTATTGAATTATGG
>JBAQFX010000291.1:0-2500 GCA_049287485.1 Anaerolineales bacterium | reverse complement strand
AACTCCAGAGGACCTGGATATTCTGGACAATGGCCTTGTCTTTGAAGGCACCGATACCCAACGTTTGAAATACCTGTGGTTCCGCGTTATCGAACATGAAGGAGGTTGTATTTACCCGGAATATCGTGTGGTGCGATTGATGCAATTGAGCCTGATCCCGATGGATGTTCGGGCAGATCCAGGGGTGCTGGCACGCATGCGAACCGTCTTGCGAGGATTGTATAGCGCCGATGTGGAGTTGGTCTACCTGGTGGCGGGAATGTTTCATCCCAGGCGATTAGGCATTGTTCAACTTTATGGTGTGGTAGGGCGTAGCGATACTCTGCAGAAAGCTGAACAACAGGCAATCAATAGCGCAGCTGCGCTGGAAGCAAGCATGTCAGCTGCATATTCACAAATCCGCTTTAGTGATGTAGATATCGACATGGCCAGGTGGCTGGATGAGGCCCTCAAAGGGATGCCACATTGCCTTTTAGCTGTGGGTCACCCGGATCCGAGAGAAAACGCCCGGGGGGGATTGTCTGAGATCGCTCCTTACCTTTCAGCCGGCAAAAATGATCATGGGCAGTATACCCTGCAACAAAATGAGCTGGTGATGCGCGGCATGAGCCAGCTGGAAGAGGACTTCCTGCTCCAAATACTACTTGCTCCGGTAACCATGCAATCAGCCAGCCGGATGCTGGCCGGCCTGGCGGAATACACCTCAACCTGGGCAGCCTGGCAAACAGGCAGCCGATCATTCAATTTTGGAGTTGCTATACCTCTACTCCTCTCTGGAGCCATGGCGCATAGCGTTGGTTCGGGCCACACCAGCTCAGTTGGGCAGGCCACCTCTGATGGAGTATCCCATACGGAGAGCGTTGCTCATACGGAAGGTCAAGCTCAATCACATACAGAAGGGCAGGCCCATACCCAAGGCACTTCGATCACCCAAACGGAAGGGGTCAGTGTAAGCCAATCCCATGAAATGAGCTCAGGAAGAAATCAGAGTGTTGCAGATGGTGTGAGCCAGACTATGGCTGTCACGGATGGCACGATGCAAAGCCATGGTGTAAGCGATTCAGTCAACGATTTCAGTTCAGTCAGTGCGGGTGTCAACGGATCGGTGGGTGTACCAGGAGTTGCGAGTGTAGGAGCTAACGTTAGTGGGACGGTAGGCGGTGGTTCGTCCCATAGTGAAACCTCTATCCAGGGTTCATCTCATGCGATTACTGAGGCACAGGGAATTTCGCACATCGAGACCCAAGGTATATCGAGTGGTGAATCACATGGGGAAAGCATCACCCAATCTGAAAGCAAGTCGGTAGGATATATGACCTCGGATACTGTGATGAAATCGGATACACAGACGCAATCCCAGGCGGATACAAAAGGTACTGCTGAAGGAAGCTCACATGTGAACTCGCTCTCTCAAGGGAATTCGGTAGCGAGGGGCATAAGCCAGGGATTTTCAGACGGAATTGCTATTGGTCTGGCTCCATCGGCAAACCTTGGGGATAACAATCAATGGCAGTTTGATCCGGCCATTCTACTGACTGTAATGCTACGAAAACAACAGGAATTATTGGATGTGATTACCAAAGAAGGTGGTTTTTATACCGATGTTTATGCACTGAGCAGCACCGAACGAGGCAAACAAGCCTTGATGGCACTCATCCCAGAAGCTTTCCATGGAGTAGAAGATGTAGTCATGGGAGTGCAAACACGCAGCCTGACACCCATCGAAGACCAGTACATCCGGAAACACGCCATGGCGATGGTGCCGTCAACCAGGGAGATCCGCATCCCTGAGGCCATGACCGCTTATGCGGATTCAACCCTGTTGACCATGCTGCAAGCTTCTGCCTACCTTTCTCCTGGTTTATTCGAAGAGGGCACGACCCGTTCGGTACAAGAGAAAATCCCTTCGTTTGCGTTCGATCCGGATTTGAGGGAAGGAATCACCATTGGAATGCAGTACTCGACCGAACGTGGCAAACTCACAAATACATTGCTTAGGATGGTACCGGATCGTCACTTCCACACCGCGTTGATCGGTGACACAGGGTCAGGGAAGAGTGTGACCGCTGAGAGACTTGCCTATGAAACAACGTGCGGGTGGAAATACCGCACCATCGTACTCGATTTCGGCCAGGGCTGGCGAAAAGCATTGAACTGGCCGGAGTTAGAAGGTCGGGTAGATATCCGCCAACTATACCCCGGTGCAGTAAGACCATTACGCTGGAATCCACTACAGATACCCAAGCGCATCGATCCGGTACGTTACCGGACATTGTTTGTGGAATTATTCGCCAATGCCGGCCGTATGGGTCCACGCCAGCTGGGGTTCATGCGTGAGGCGTTGACCCGTGTTTATGCACAGAATGGGGTCATCATCCCTGAGGAAGACTCAGGCATGTTCGATGATATCTGGAAGGATAAGCGGTTATCGGAAGAGCGGAAAGATCGCATCTATCGCAACCTGGAGGAGTGGAAGTATGTAAGGGATGATGAGGAAGAG
>JBAQFX010000290.1:0-4453 GCA_049287485.1 Anaerolineales bacterium | reverse complement strand
TGCTGGTAATTCCATATTTCTTCATCCATCACTTCTTGGTCGTATCTTCTGCTTTTTTGTTTTTCATTCCATCTTTTCTTTTCTCGCATCAACCTTATCTTATCATATTGAGAATTGCTGATTTTTAGTAGTAGTTGGGGATACCTATGGAAATTGAGATCGACTAATGGGAAATTATATATATGCGATGTATAATTTTATTAAAGGAATATCAGTATGAGATTTGAAGACTTATCATGGTTTGATGTTGAGAAATACCTAAAAACTGATGATCGGTTAATGTTAGTTCTAGGCGCTTGTGAACAACATGGTTATTTAAGTTTACTGACCGATGTAAAAATCCCTCAAGCTTTAGCTGATGCTGCCAGTCAAAAAACTGGCGTATTGATAGCACCAGTTATAAATTATGGTCTCTCGCCATATTTTATTGATTACCCGGGTAGCTTTAGCTTACGGGTATCAACACTCCTGGATATGGTTGAAGATTTGATACGATCTGCGGATCATCAGGGTTTCCGTCGCATTCTAATACTAAATGGACATGGTGGTAATGATGCGACTCGCGCTAGATTATATGAAATAGCAAACGCTCTACCAAAAATTCAAATAGCTTGGTATGCCTGGTGGCAAGCTCATAGTGTTGAGGAAGTAGCCATTAGATATGGGCTTCGATCATTTCATGCTGCCTGGATTGAGGCATTCCCGTTCACCAGGCTTGGAGATCTCCCAGATGGGGAGAAAATCCCCGCTCGCATTCCAGGGCTGGTAAACGCAAAAAAGGCGAGAGAGCTATATCAAGATGGTGTTTTTGGTGGAGCGTACAAGGTGGATGATGCAATTCTGACTGAGGTCTTCAATGCTGCATTAGATGACATTGTACGGCTTCTACAGTTTGAATAATTCGTGTATCATACTCTTGGCTAATAAGACCAATTAATTTGAGGAGAGCAATATGGCAATACCAATCAAAACTACAATCAGTTCTGCTCGTGCGCCAAAAGCAATCGGACCATATTCTGCAGGCGTAAAAACAAATCAACTGATTTTTACTGCGGGTCAATTGGGAATCATCCCCGAGACTGGAAATATTATCGAGGGTGGGATTGAGAATGAGACCAGGCAAGCATTATTGAATATTCAACAAATCCTCGAAGAGGCTGGCTCAACATTAAACCTAGTCATCAAGACTATGGTCTTTTTGCGTGATATGAATGATTTTAACCGCATGAACATGATCTACGCAGAATTTTTTACCGAAAACCCGCCTGCTCGATCAACTGTTCAGGTAGCTGCCTTACCAAAGGGAGCAGCCATTGAAATCGAAGCAATCGCGTTGGTGACCAGTTAATAATTTATCGGTCACCTACGATATCAATGGTGATCATGATATAGATCACAAAACGAAATTGCTATCATTAATAAATCAATCAATATGATCAATGTCTCTGTGATTGTACCTTGCTTCAATGAGGAAGCAACAATCTACCAGCTTCTGGAAGCAATATATAAACAATCATACCCTTTGAATGAAATCGAGGTAGTCATTGCAGACGGTCTTTCAACAGACCATACCAGGGAAAAAATCAAAGAGTTTCAATCGGATCATCCTGAGCTGATCGTTCGTATTGTTGATAATAAACAGCGAGTTATCCCCTCTGGATTAAATCGAGCAATCGAGGCTGCTCTAGGCAAATACATTCTACGATTAGATGCTCATTCCATCCCTGATCACGAATATATTCAGAAATGTGTCAGGGGTCTAGAGGAAGGTTTGGGTGATAATATCGGCGGGACTTGGAAGATACAACCCGGAGCATCTACCTGGGTAGCTAAAGCGATTGCAATTGCAGCATCTCATCCACTGGCAGCCGGGGATGCACGATATCGTATAGGTGGTGCTGCTCAGGAAGTAGATACTGTTCCATTCGGTATTTATCGCAGGGAACAAATCAACAAGATCGGTATGTTTGATGAAACATTGTTATCTAACGAAGATTACGAGTTAAACATGCGTCTCAAGCAATCTGGGGGGAAAATATGGATGGATCCATCCATTTACTCAGTATATTTCTCTCGACCGACCTTACGGGACCTTTCCAGGCAATATTGGCGTTATGGATATTGGAAAGCTCAGATGTTGCGAAAACATCCAACAACCTTAAAATGGCGCCAGGTCCTGCCCCCACTGTTTGTTTTAGCTCTGCTTGGCTTCGGTATCTTATCCATCGGGTGGAATCTTGCCCGTTGGATGTTAGCTATTCTTGTGATACTATATGTTATCGTACTATTTAGCATTGGAATCCAGATGAGTATTAAGCATAAGAACATTTCTTTCATCATTGGCATACCTGCGGCTATCGCGTTGATCCATCTCTCATGGGGTTTCGCTTTTTTATGGGGTCATATATTCAGACCCAGAGTGAATGAGTCTCAGAGATGATAGCCGTAAAAACCACCCCAACACAAAAGAAATGGCGGTTGCGACCGAGGGAAAGACGAACTCTCTTACTTTTGGTAGATTTCCTAATGGCGGTGTTTGGGATGATTATCGCGATTTATGTATGGTCGGTAGCGGATATCTATCAATCACTAACTTTTAACTTCATCCGGCGGCTTCCTAACTGGTTTTTCCTGCTTCCATTTATTTGGCCATTACTGATGGTGAGACTTTACGATGAGCACCGTGCCCGAAGCCCTGGGCAAACTCTGAGTAACATTACCTTTTCGGCATTGATAGGATTGGGGCTGTATATGGTATTTTACTTCACCTCCAACCCAGGATCCTTACCTCGCATCGGTGTAGCAAGTTTTATCATCAGTGTATTTGTTTTGACATTATTCTGGCGGTTACTTTACATTCGGATATTTACCGCACCACAATTTATGCGACGGATGTTACTGGTTGGTGCTGGTGATACGGGCAAGATCATGTTAAAAATTATCAACCAGGTCAGCCCTCGACCTTACATTCTGGTTGGAATAATTGATGATGATCCATTGAAAAGTGGAAAAACAATTGAAGGATATGAAGTATTTGGCGGTTATGATAAATTATTACAAGCAATACGTGACTATCAAATTACTGATCTTATCGTTGCTATTTCTGGACAAATGCAAGGGGGCATGTTCCAGGCCCTTTTAGACGCTCAGGAAGCTGGGATGGAGATCATTCGTATGCCGGTAGCTTATGAAGAGCTTCTTCATCGTGTACCCATTCGATATCTCGAAGCTGAATGGATCCTGCGTTCTTTCGTTGATAAGGCTCGATCTGAAACGTTTTCTGAGATGTTAAAACGAGGATTGGACATTATGGGTGGATTGATCGGAATTTTCTTTTTTATCATCTTGTTTCCATTTGTAGCTGTAGCTATACTTGTGGAATCTGGCAGGCCTGTTTTATATAAACAAGTGCGCTTGGGTCGAGGCGGTCAACTTTACAATATTCATAAATTCCGTACCATGCGTCAGGATGCAGAAGCAAATGGTCAACCTCAATGGGCGGAGGAAAACGATCGTCGAGCAACCAAAATCGGCCTTTTTCTGAGGAAAACACATATCGATGAAATTCCTCAATTCTTTAATGTGTTGCAGGGGGAAATGAGCCTGGTAGGGCCCCGTGCAGAACGTCCCGAACTGGTGGAATGGTTCCAAAAACATGTTCCTTTCTACCGTGCACGTCTGCTGGTTAGACCGGGAATGACGGGTTGGGCCCAAGTTAACCAACGCTATGCATCCACCATTGATGAGACCATTGAGAAACTTGAATATGATCTTTACTACATCATGCATCGCAATTTTTTAATGGATATACTGATCATAGCCAAAACACCCTCCCTGGTATTGAGTCTGAGGGGTAGATAATGTGAAACCCCATTTCCTTTCTAGAAATCGAACCCTCCTGGTTGGGGATTTGCTGTTTATTATCGGTTGTGTGCTAGGCAGTTTTGTATTACGCGTCCCCTTAGGTGCCAGATTATATGATTTCAGGTATCAAATTCTAGCGATGATTGGCGTGGCATTAGTCATCAAACCGCTGGTATATTATCAGTTTGGTTTATATCGGAGATTATGGGCATATGCTAGTATCCATGAGTTAAAACTGATCGCCATTGCGGTTACCACTGCTTCAATAATTGTCTCCATCATCGTCAGTCTCATTTCCACGCTGATGGTCGAGAAAGATTTTTCACGTCTGGTACTGGTGATAGATTGGATATTATCCTTGCTTGCAGTCGGGGGATTGCGTTTTTCCTATAGGATCATTTCTGAAAGCCAATCAACTTCCCGACAAACTAGCAGTCGGGCTAGGCGAGTATTGATTGCCGGTGCAGGTGATGCAGGGGCATTGGTGGTTCGTGAAATGCAAAGGAATCCTCAAGCCAACTTAATTCCAATCGGATTTGTGGATGACGATCCTGCCAAACAAAAGCAGGAAATCCATGGAACACCAGTA